>CALLAA010000176.1 GCA_938002955.1 uncultured Acidimicrobiales bacterium | reverse complement strand
GCATCCGAGCTGAACTGACGGATTGCCGTGTCGTGCGATTCGATTCGGTCGAGCATCTGGTTGACGGTCGTCGCAAGATCCTCGATCTCGTCGCCGGAGTCCGGGACGGGCACTCGGTCACCAAGTGTTGCGCCGGTGATCGCCGATGCCTGCGTTTGGATCGAGGCAACCGGCTGCAGCGCTCGACCGGTAATGAACCATGCCAACGCTCCGACGATCGCGGTGATTATCGGTACGGCGATAGCGAACAGCCGGACCAACCCCGAAACCGTTTCGTCGATCACCTCAAGCTCAGCGCCAGCGAGCACGACTTGGCCCGTACTGGCGCTGCCGCTGGCGATTCGTAGCTCCATCACTTCCTTTTCGATCTCGTCGGGCTTTCGTTCCTCGACGAGCAGGGCGATGGTTGCGGTCGAGCCCACGTCCGCGGGCACCGGGTTCTCCAGCGGAAAGATCGCTCCGCCCTGTGCCGTCACCGTGCCGTCGGCATCGCCAATCCACACAAACGCCTCATCTTGGAGGACCGTGGTGAGCAGTGATTTGGATCCGCCGTTCTCGAGAAGGGAAACTCGGTCGGCTACCTGCTGCTCAAGCGACACATCCAAGTTGCTCGTGAGCTGGCGTTCGTAGGCCTCCAAGAGCAGGAATGAACCACCGACGAGGGTCAGCAGGACGACCACCATTGCGAGCAACGTCGACCGGCCGCGGATCGAGCGTCGAAAGCGCCGCAACCTACCCACCGGTCGGATCCAACATGTATCCGGCGCCGCGAACGGTCACGATGGCCGACTTGTTGAACGGTGTATCGATCTTCTTTCGCAACGACCCGACATACACCTCGACGATGTTCGGTCCGCCGTCAAAATCGAAGTCCCACACGTGCTCGAGCAGCGTCTGTTTCGAGATCGCTTCGCCGCTATGGGTGAGGAGGTACTCAAGGATCGCGAATTCCCGAGGGGTGAGGTCGACGATGGTGTCTCCTCGTCGAACCTGGTGAGCAACGGGGTCGAGGGAGAGGTCGCCGGCTTCGAGGTGTACGGGCCGGGTCTTTCCTTTGCGCCGCAGCAGCGACCGCAATCGGGCGAGCAGCACGACGAACGCGAACGGTTTAGTGAGGTAGTCGTCGGCTCCGGTGTCGAGTCCCTCGGCCTCATCGAGATGCCCATCTTTCGCGGTCAGCATCAGGATCGGTGTCCAGTCATCGCGTTCGCGAAGTTGCTGGCACACTTTGAAGCCGTTCAACTTGGGCAACATCAGATCGAGGATGATCGCGTCGTAGGAAACCTCGGACGCGTACCACAGGGCTTCCTCGCCATCGCCTGCGACGTCGACGGCAAAACCCTCGTTCGTGAGGCCATCGCGAAGCGACTCAGCCATCGCTACTTCGTCCTCGACTACCAGTACGCGCACAGCGCTACCTTACGGCCTTCGCTGGCTGCATGGTTCGCCCGCTCACGCCTCGACGAGAACGACGTGAGGCGAGAATCCGAACTGCGGTAAGCCACGTGATGAGCAACGTGATCGCACCAACGAGGAGAACATAGATCGGATGCGTGGCGTCCGTACCGGCGGTCGCGCCGTGAACGACACCAGCCCAAAAGAGGAACCAGCTGCTCATGTGAATTGCACGCCACAACCTTCTGGGCAACCGCTTGATCAACAACGAAGAAGCCTGAACAGCGACGAGTAGATACATCGAAACGATCCCCCACGCCACCGCACCGGGTTTCCATTCTGACGCATACGGAACGACGATCTCGGCGAACCCGAAGTGCACGTAGCTGTCCGCCACGAGAGCCACGATGTGGATTGCCGCGAACGAAACGGTGAGGCCACCAAGCCAACGATGCATTGAAAGCAGCCATTTCGGGGTCGGCGTGCCATCCATAATCTTGGTGGAAAGCACGAGCCCCCAGATGACCGCGAGGCCCGAAAGAACGAGCGCCGTGATGCCTCCGCTGCGTGCGACGTACCACCAGAGCTGTTCGTTGTCGATGAGCGAGTTCATGCTTCGAACCGTTCGAACGAGCCGCGACGTTCGACGGCACCGTTCGACATCACACACAGAGACGCTTCGTCGGTGTTGAACCGTTGGTCGTCGACGACGAGCGACGTCGCAAGAACCTCAGCCCACCATGCTTCCCCAGCGATCACGGTGGCGAGGATGGCAGTGGAAGCTGCCGATGAGCCCGTCGTGGGATCGAGGATGTGATGGTGCGCCGACCCACCCGCGGTCCACCGTCGTTTGGACGACGAGCTGGTTGCGAGCCCCGAGTCGCGTAGACGCGCTGTGGCTAACTCCACGCTGGTTACCGACGGTTCGCGAATCGTCACGACCCATTCGACCCCCTCCGGAGGAAGTCCCTTCACCGCAAGGTCACCACCCAGGTTGACCAGCACACCCCAGGCCCCGCCATCGATAAGTTCTCGAGTGACGAGGTCAGCGGCCAGGCCTTTCCCAATCCCCCCAGGATCGAACCCGCACTCGGCCGGAATCACGACCTCGCTGCGTTCATAATCGATCGTGATGTCGCCACAACTCGAGGTTGGTCCTCGCGGGTCGCACTGTGGGCCCGCGTCCACACCTGGATCGACCAGGTCGTCGAAGGTGCGGTCGTAGCCGAGCTTCGCAAGTTGCGTCGCCATCGTGGGATCGAAGGTTCCGCTGGTGAGCCGCCACGCAGCTACCCCGTGGGCCACCAGATCGATGGTCTCGGGGGCGACGGCTATTGGCTGTCCACCGGCACGATTAATGCGGGAGATGTCGCTCGTGGGCTGAAACCGGCTCCACATCGACTCGAGTACACCAACACGCTCGATTGCAGTCTCGAGCCGATTGGACGCGTTGGACCCGACGACGACGACATGGGCACGCGTACCCATGGCGTCGAAGCGGGCCTCAGCTAGCGGACGAACCGGCCAGCGGGTGGCTCGGATCATCAGCTGGCCTCCGATTCGGTGATCGGGGCGGGTGCCGTCTCGGATGTAGCTGCTGGCGGCGTTGGTTTCGGTGGGGCCGTGATTTCCATCGACGGCGTCCCGACCGTGACCGGTGTCCCGGTGGCAGCGTCAGCTCCCGGCAACACGATCACGATTTGCTGGGGTGCGGGCTGAGGCACGACGACTCGTTGAATCGTTGCGGCCGGCGTCGGTGCGGCCTCTCCGATATCGGCGGCAGCAGACATGGCCCCGACCGCAGCCAAGCTCAGACCAACGGCAGCCCCAGCGGCCAAGAAACGCCCGCCCCGTGCTGGCTTCGCTGGTTTCGAGCGAGCCGCACGTGACGCAGCGATCGCTGCGGCAGCTCGTTCGCTCGACTCACCGGCGGCGTCGGGTGTCGCCGGGTCAGTCATCATCTTCCTCCTCGTACTCCTCGCCTTCCTCGTGCTCGTC
>CALLAA010000175.1 GCA_938002955.1 uncultured Acidimicrobiales bacterium | reverse complement strand
TACGCTCCTCCAATGGCTCGACCAACCGGACGCCCGATCCGCGACGAACTCATTACTTCGGCAACAACCCTTATCCAGCGCTCCGGGGTAAATGGGTTCAGCTATGGCCAGCTCGCAGAAGCACTTGACATCACGGCGCCATCAATCCACCACCACTTCAAGTCAAAAGACGACCTCGTGTCCGCAGTCGCGCAGAAGTACCGTGCTGATTTCGCTGCAGAGGTCGCAGGCCTTACGGCCGAGTCGGCGCTTGACAGAATCGCTGCGTACGGCGGGCTCTTCACCAGGGCGGCCCAAACCGACAAGCTCTGCCTGTGCGGAGCGGTCTCGGCCGATTGGGTCGCCGTCGGGGACGGCGCCCGGCGTGAAGTCCACGCGTTCTTCGACGAGCAGAGAACCTGGATCGTTCGCCAGCTCGAGCACGCGACACGAGGTGGCGAACTCAGCCCAGGTATTCCCATCGACACCGCGGCGCTAACAATCCTGGCTGGCCTCGAAGGCTCGCTACTGATCTCGAGAGCCACGGGCGACACGAACCTGCCCGTCGATGTCGCGTCCCTCCTCACCTCGCTCGTACGGAAGGTTGAACCGCGATGAACTCACGCGATGTCGACGTACTCATCATCGGCGCAGGAGCCTCCGGCCTCTACGCTGCCGCTCTGCTTCAGGACAGCGGCTACGACGTCGTCGTCATCGAGGCGCGTCACCGTGTGGGCGGCCGCCTCCTGTCACCAACGGTCGATACCGGCCGTGTCGACCTCGGCGCCACCTGGTACTGGGCAAACGAACCGCGCATCGGTTCGCTAATTACATCGGCTGGCCTCCCAACATTTCCCCAGCACACCGTCGGCGACATGATGTTCCAACCGGACAGCGCCAACACGCAACGCCTTGACGGCAACCAGCTCGGCACACCCGCTGGGCGCCTCGCCAGCGGAATGCAGTCGCTGCCGGAAGTTCTGAACGCGCAACTCGCGAGCGACTCGGTCGTGCTCGATACCGAAGTCACCTCCGTGAGGGTGGCCAACAACCTCGTAACGGTCGGCTCGACCGCTGGCACATGGACCGCTCAAAACGTCGTCGTCGCCACGCCCCCGTCGCTCGCGATGAGTCGTATCACCTTCGAACCGGCCATCGACGACCTGGTCGCCGGACTGGCGCGGGCGACCCCGGTATGGATGGGATCGACGGTCAAGGCCGTCGCTGTCTTTGACCATGCGTTCTGGCGAGAGGACGGATTGGCCGGATCTGCATACAGCTATTCGGGCCCAATGCGCGAGATCCACGACATGAGCGGACCCGACGGCTCACCTGCGGCCATCTTCGGATTCTGCGGACTGCCGGTCGGCGCAGACACACCGACCGAAGACGAGATCGTGGCCCAACTCGTCGCGCTTTTCGGCGAGCGCGCAGCCACACCCATCGAGGTCTTTGTTATGGATTGGCGACGCGAAGCGTTCACATCGCCTCCGAATGTGGAGCAGCTGACGAACTACCAAACCTATGGCCACCCCGATTTTCAAAAACCGTTTCTCGGCGGTCGAGTCCATTGGGCATCGACCGAAACTTCAACGATCGCGCCAGGACACATCGAAGGTGCCTTCGCTGCGGCTGAGCGCGCCGTAAACGCAATCCTCGCCAATCTCCACGCCGACAACAGCACCCCAGGAGCACCATGAACACCCCGTCGCTTACCGAACTACTCGCCGAGCACTCGACAGCGCTTGCCTACACCGACGACCTGTGGCGCGATCTCAGCGTCGATGAGGTCCACTGGCGACCGGTGCCCGATTCGAGCGCCATTGGCTGGCATCTCGGACATCAGGCCGCGGTTGCGCACTACATGGTCCGCAACCTGACCGCAGCCGAGCCGTCGCCCGACGGCGAGCTCGATTCCCTCATGGATGGGGCGACCGCCGAACGACAGCGTGGAGACCTGCCCGATCTTGCGCGCATCGGAAAATACCGAAGCGACGTGGCCGACCGAGTCCGCTTCTGGGTGGGCAAAATCGACGACGGCGAGGTCGGAGCACCGATGCAGCTGCGACGGATCGCAGAAAACATGATGATTGCGATCATCAACCACGAATATCAGCACGCGAAGTGGATCGGCGAGACCCGAAGTGACCAGTTCGGCCACGCATTACCCGACCTTCCGAGCTCGGAACACCTCAGCGTCGTCGAGGGCTACGTCATGGTTGGGTAACTCTCAGGCGGCGATAGGACGGCCCTTGGAGGGGGGATCCAGCAGACCTATCGCCGCCCGATCATGTGACCGGTGTGCCGAGACGGGCGCCCGACTCGGCATCGAAGATGTGTACCGGTCCATCGATTCCGATCGACAGTTGATCACCACGAACGATTTCGGTCTCGCCATCGAGCCGCACAACAACGGTGACCTCATCACCCTCATGAGGCATGGACGCGTGAATGAAGGCATCCGAGCCGAGCTCCTCGACGACGGTGACGCCACATGCGGTGCCGTTCTGGTCCTGGCCGAGGTGTTCTGGCCGAATACCGATCACGAATCGCTTCGATGATGATGCGCGAAGGTCGGCGCGAACATCGTCGGGGAGCGGAACAGCCGCCGAACCGAAATGCAGTTCGTCGCCGGTGCGGTCGACTTCGATGAGGTTCATGGCCGGCGATCCAATGAAGCCAGCAACGAACAGATTTGCCGGAGCGCTGTAGAGGCGGCGCGGCGTGTCCACCTGCTGAAGAACACCGTGGTCGAGAACGGCGACGCGATGTCCCATCGTCATTGCCTCGACCTGATCGTGCGTTACGTAGACGGTCGTCACGCCGAGACGCGCCTGGAGGTCGACGAGTTCCGTGCGCGTCTGGACGCGGAGCTTGGCATCGAGGTTCGACAGTGGCTCGTCCATCAGGAAGACCTGTGGTTCCCGGACGATGGCGCGGCCCATGGCTACACGCTGGCGCTGGCCACCCGAGAGGTTCTTTGGCTTGCGGTCGAGGTAAGGCTCGAGATCGAGAATTTTCGCGGCTTCCTTCACGCGTTCCATGCGCTCGGCCTTGGGAATCCCCTGCTGCTTGAGCGCAAAGGCCATGTTCGAGGCCACGCTCATCTGTGGGTAGAGCGCGTAGTTCTGGAAGACCATCGCAATGTCGCGATCCTGTGGCGGCGAGAGCGTGACGTCTTTGCCGTTGATGTAGATGCTTCCCTTATCGACAAATTCCAAGCCAGCGAGCATGCGAAGCGCTGTGGACTTGCCAGATCCCGATGGGCCCACCAAGACGAGGAGCTCGCCGTCGGCAATGTCAAGGTTCAACTCGTTGACCGCAGCGATCTCCGTGCCCGGATAGATGCGCGAGGCGGCCTCGTACTTCACTTCAGCCACGTTGGCTCCCGTCGTCTTGTTGCGTCTGGATCATGTTGTTTCCGAATCCCATCACTTACTTGATTGCACCCATGGCGAGGCCGCGGATCATTCGTTTCTGCGCCAACCAACCAGCGATGACCACCGGCAAGGTCGCAAGCGTTGCGGCTGCGGACAGCTGCGCTAGGAACTGGCCTTGGAATTCCACGGCCGAATTCACCCAAATCGGCACCGTGCTGGCACCGGAGGTGTTGAGCTGGATGGCGAGATAGAACTCGTTCCACGCGAAGATCACGCAAAGCAAGGCGGTCGCCGCGATGCCTGGCGCCACGATTGGCATGATCACCGACGTGATCTGGCTCCGAAGGCTCGCGCCGTCGATCTGGGCGGCTTCGATGAGTTCCTTGGGAACCTCGGCGAAGAACGACCGCAGCATCCAGACGGCAAGCGGAAGATTCATTGCCGTGTACAAGATGATGAGCAAGAGTCGTGTGTTGCGCAGGTCGAGATAGTCGGCAATCAGCCACAACGGAAGAATCGCCGCAACGATTGGCAAGAACTTGGTCGAGATGAAGAAGAACAGCACGTCCTTCCACTTCCCGATTGGCTTGATCGACAGCGCATACGCTGCCGGGATCGCTAGCGCCATGCACAAGATCGTCGAGATAGCCACAATCCACGCAGAGTTGGCGAACGCCTCGGCTGCATCGAGTAGCCCTGGCTTATCGGCGGTGACCTTGTTGAATTGCTCCATGGTCGGGTCGAAGATGAGGCTCGGGTCGGCGTTAGCGTCGGCCTCGGTCTTGAACCCGCTCAGCGCCATATAGAAGACGGGAAAGAAGAACAGCAGTCCAACGAGCCAGGCCAGAAGGCTGAGGAGATAGCCGCCGAAGGTGCGTTGCCCAACAACTGGGCCGGTGTTTCCTTTACTACTCATGCTTCTTCTCCTTCGAGAAGGCCGGACAACACACGAAGCCCGAAGTTGGCAATAAGAATCGCTGCGATCACGACCAGGATCGAGTACGCGGATGCGCTGCCATAGGCGAACGCGGCACCGAAGGAGCGTTGGTTGACGAAGAACGGAATGTTCGTCGAACCAGGGCCTCCGCCGGTGATGGTGAAGATGTGGTCGTAGACCTGGATGAGATAGATCGACCCGAGCAGCACACCGAGCTCGAGATAGGGGCGCAGGTGAGGAAGGGTGATCTGGAAGAACGTCGCTGACGCGCTCGCTCCGTCCACCTTTGCCGCTTCGAGCACCGACGAGGATTGGCCCTGCAGGCCGGCGAGCATGATCAACATCATGAACGGCGTCCACTGCCAGACGAGCACGACAACGATCGTCCAGAGCGGAAACTCAGAGACCCACTCTCGCGATTCGAAACCGAAGATGTTGATAACCCAGTTGATCACGCCGAACGTGGCGCTAAACATCTGGTTTTTCCATACGAGGCCTGCCACCACCGGCATGACCAAGAAGGGTGTGATGATCAGGGTTCTCACGAATCCCTGACCGAAGAATTTGCGGTCGAGTAGGAGGGCGATGAGGGTGCCCAGAATTACCGACAGAAGTACCGCGGAGACGGTCATGAGAATGCTGACCCATGCTGCCTCTCGGAAGAACATGTTTTGGAAGGCATCGGTGTAGTTCTTGAAGCCAATCCACTCACGTGGAGCGGGGGTATTCCCTCGCCACTTGAGGAAGCCAAAGTAGAGGCTGAAGGCGAAGGGGGTCTGGGTGACCACGATCGTGAACAGCAGTGCTGGCAGCAGCGGAATCCTGCGGCGCCGCGCCTCCTTCTTCTGAAGGGCTTTCACCTGTTCGTCACGACTTAACGTGCTCGTGCTCGCCACGTCTTCCTACCTTCCCGATCTTGTGTAAGGGCGTATGTCAACAGACATACAACATGGCGGCCCGACCTCGGCCAGGACAGTTGTCCTGGCGAAGCCGGGCCGACCATAAGTGCTCACTAACTATGCACGAGCGAAGCTTATGGATAGTTAGCTGTTGTATTCGTTAGCCGTTGTATTCAGAAGCAATTGCGTGGCAGGCCTCGAGAGCGTCTTCGACGCTAACGGATCCACCGATTGCTGCGGAGAACTGCTCGGTGCAGCGGGTGCCGACGTCCTGGAACTCAGGAACGCCAACGTACTGTACGCCTGGAAGACCGGGCCGTGGCGTGGTGCCAGGGTTGTCGATCGGTGCAGCGAGCATTGCGTCGAGCGTGCGGCCGGCGAATGCAGCTGCAGCTTCCTGGTACTCAGGGTTGTCGTAGAGCGACTGACGGGTTCCTGGAGGAACTGCAGCCCAGCCGTCGGTCTCAGCGATGAGCTGGTGGTACTCGGCGTTGGTTGCCCAGTCGATGAACTGCCAAGCAGCGTCCTGGTCAGTGGTGCTGACTGGGATTGCGAGGGTCCATGCCCAGAGCCAACCGGAGTTGTCGGTGACCTTGACTGGAGCAAGAGCAAACGAGGTGTCTGCCTGGATCTCCGCTGGGAAGAGGCTTGCGGCGACGGTTGCGTCGTACCACATAGCTACCTTGCCCTCTTCGAAGAGCGTCTTGCACTCGTTGAAGCTGGAGTTAGCAGCGTCATCTTCGCCTGCGTCGTTGAGGAGGTCAACGTAGAAGTTGAGTGCCTCAGCGAACTCTGGCTGGTCGACCTGCGAGGTGCCGATCGAGCCATCTTCGTTTGCTGACCACCAGGTGCCACCGAAGGTGTTGAGAACGGTGGTGAACGCAGCGCCGAGGTCGCCCCAGCCTGGCTTTCCACGAAGGCAGATGCCCGCAACTTCGTCGGAGTCGATCTGACGAGCGATGTCGGCAATTTCGTCCCAGGTTGGGTTGTCCGGCACGGTGATGCCAGCTTCGTCCATGAAGCTCTGACGGTACATCACGAAGGATGACTCAGCGTAGAACGGAGACGAGTAGAGCTCGCCGTCGACCGAAAGGCCGTTACGAACAGCTGGGATGAGGTCGTCGATGTCGTAGGTGTCCGAAGCTGCTGCGAGGTCGTTGAGACCTACGAGCCAGCCGTTGGCGCCGAACTGTGGCGTCTCGAACATACCGATCTGGACTACGTCGAACTGATCGCCGCCAGCGCCAACCTCACGGGTGGTGACTTCGCGGAGGGTCTGCTCGTCGAGAACGGTGAAGTTCACTTCGATGCCGGTCTCGGCGGTGAAGTTCTCCGGAGCGAGCTCTGCCATCTTTTCGATGTTGTCGTTACCAACGAGTGCAACGGTGATCGAGCGAGCTTCGCCGTCTTCCATTGCATCTTCGGCTGCGTCTTCGTCGTCCATGGCGTCTTCTTCGCCATCGACTGCGTCGACTGCGTCGTCTACGACATCCTCAGCTGCGTCTGCAGCTTCGTCTACCGCGTCGGTTGCGCTGTCAACAGCGTCGCTTGCGGTGCTTCCACAAGCAGTAGCGACGATGGCAAACAATGCCAAGACGCTCACTAGCAATAGGTGCATCGAGCGACGCTCGGTGCCTTGATTCTTCTTCACGGGGGGTCCCCTCCATTGTGTCAATACAGAAGGGAACGGGTGCCCCTCCTGCCTATCTGACTTGTTTTACCTGTGTTTATGTTGTTTTTACCGTCAGGGCAGGCTTCAAAACGTAAGAGCGGACTTGTTCCATTTTGCTCCTCAAACAACAGGAGCGTCTTTGTTTGTGTTGTTCTACTCTCGCGCTATGGATCTCAACTCATCAGCACCTCGGCTTAGCAACGCAGTTCTGGGCAATCTTCGGGACGCGTTGGGTGCGCCTTCATATGACCGTTCGTCGCTCACGCCGTCGATTGTTCACATCGGCGTCGGCGGATTTCATCGCGCGCATCTCGCGACGTATGTCGACGAGCTGTGCCGTGCCGGCAACACCGATTGGGCAATCCTCGGAAGCGGCGTCATGCCCGGCGACGCTGCGATGTCCGACGCGCTACTCCCCCAAGACGGGTTGTTCACCGTGGTTGAACGAGGCGCGACGCTCAGCACCGCCACCATCATTGGCTCGATGGTCGGCTACATCCATGCTCACCCCGATCACGCCGGCCTCGTCGATGCGATCGCCGCACCGACCACTCAGATCGTTTCGTTGACGGTCACCGAAGGCGGATACCCCATCGATGATGCAACCGGGGCATTCGACGCATCGTCCCCGAACGCATCACCGACCTCGGCGTTCGCCATCATCGCCGCAGGACTCGCCAACCGAAAGAGCAACGGCGGCGGCCCGCTCACGATCATGAGCTGCGACAACATCATGTCCAACGGCGAGGCAACCCGACTCTCGACGCTCGGACTCATCGAGACCATCGGAGCCGACCTCGCCGACTGGGTCACCGAGAACGTCTCGTTCCCAAACAGCATGGTCGATCGCATCACTCCGGCCACCGCCGATGGAGACCGTGCGTGGCTCGCCGAGAACTACGGCGTCGACGACGCCTGGCCCGTCGTGTGCGAACCCTTCCGCCAGTGGGTCATCGAGGACTCCTTCGCGGGAGCTCGCCTTCCCCTCGAAGAGCTCGATGTCATCGTGACCACCGACGTCACCCCGTACGAGCATATGAAGCTGCAGTTGCTCAACGCCGGCCATTCATGTCTCGCCTACGCTGCCGCCCTCCTCGACATCGAGTTTGTGCACGATGCGATGGCCGACCCGGACGTGCGTCTCTTCGTTCGCTCGTTCCTCGACGCCGAAGCAAAGACCTCCTTGGCCCCGGTTCCCGGACTCGATGTCGATGACTACATCAACACCCTCATCGACCGCTTCTCCAACCCACAGATCCGCGATCAGGTAGCGCGGTTGTGTCAGGACGGCTCGGGCAAGCTGCCAAAGTTCTTGCTACCCACGATGCGCACGCAGCTGGCCCAAGACGGACCGCTCGAATTGGGTGCGCTCTTGCTCGCCACATGGTGTCAGTACCTCCTCGGTGTCTCCGACGCAAAGAACGCAATTGAGGTCGCCCCCGACCCGCTTCTGGACAGAGGCGTGGCTGCAGCAACGGCATCGCTCGAAGACTCCAAGGCGTTCCTTGAGTTCTCCCAGGTGTTCGACGAGGAGCTCGCCGGTAACGCTCGTTTCGCAGCCGCGTTTGATTCCGCCTTGGAAAACCTACGCAATTTGGGGGTACGCTCGGCCATTCGCAACGCCACGGGGGGAAGCGGTGTCGCAGCAGGAGCTGGAGAATCCGAAGACTAGGCGTCCGCCGCTTTTCCAATCGGAACGCCAACGAAAGATCGTCGCACTCGTCGAGATGCATGGGGCGATCGAGGTCAACGAGCTCGCCAGCCATTTTCATGTGACCACCGAGACGATCCGCCGGGATCTCTCGGAGCTACAGAAAAAGCGCCTGCTGAAGCGAGTTCATGGTGGCGCCGTCAGCTGGGAGTCGTTTGAACCCCTCGTCGCGAAGCGGTCCGACGCGAACGACGAAGACAAACGTCGGATCGCCGCACGGGCGATCGAAGAACTTCCAGAGTCTGGAAGCATCCTTATCGATGCTGGATCGACGTTGTTGCGCTTTGCCGAGTCAATCCCAGCCGGACGCTCGCTGCATGTCGTCACAAACTCGCTGCCAACAGCCCAGGCGGTTGCGAACTCCGGCGGTGCCTCGATCAGTATTCTCGGCGGACAACTCCGAACCGAGACACTGTCGGTTGTGGACTCTCACGCAGTCGAACAGGTCAGAATGCTCCATGTCGATGTGCTGTTCATCAGTACCGATGGCGCAACCGACCGGGGTTTGTCCACGCCCTACACCTACGAAGCAACACTCAAGGGCGCCATGATCAGCGCTGCCACCCAGGTCGTTGCACTCATCGATCCCTCGAAGTTTGGCCAAGACCACCTGGTTCGCTTCGCAGGCTGGGATGACATCGATGTCCTAATCACCGGGATGGAAGCCGACCAGGGCACGCTCGAGAGCATCGGTAACCAGGGCGTTGAAGTCGTCTTTGTCTAGCCTGCGCTCAAGTCGGCGGCGATAAGCGCAGCGCCGATCAGCCCGGCGTCGGCTCCAAGGCCAGCGGTCGCGACAAGCGGTGGGCCATCGACGGCGTACCCGGCCAAGTCGGCATCGGCCGCACGAGAGATTCGCTCCGCCATGTCTGGGCGAGTGCCGACCCCACCGCCGAACAGCACAATGTCAGGGGCGAAGCCGAGGGTGTAGACCCGAATAAGCTGCGCCAGGTAGGCGGCTTCGAGATCCCAGACGTCGTCGCGTCCATCGAGCGTGGCGGGATCGGTTTCCCACCGCTCGGCGATTGCGGGGCCACATGCCATGCCTTCGAGGCAGTCGGTATGGAACGGGCAACGTCCTGCGAACTCATCACCTGGGATTCGTTGTACCGGGATGTGTCCGAGCTCGGTGTGGTTGCGGCCACGAAACGGCACCCCGTCGACGGCGAGCGCTGCGCCAATCCCGGTTCCCACCGTTACGTAGCCAACAGAGGAGTGCCCCTGTCCAGCACCCATCCGGTACTCGGCGACGGCTGCGGCCTCGACATCGGTTTGGATATCGGCGGGGACACCGAGCGACTCGCGCAGCTGACGCAGGAGCGGCGCTCCAGTCCAGTGCGGCTTCGGTGTTGCTGCGACGTTGCCGTAGTCGCCTGAGGAGCGATCGACGACGAGCGGGCCGAAGGACGCAATTCCGAGCGCAGCCACCGGATCTTGCTCTGCAAAGAAGGCCTCGCATGCGCCGATCGTCTCATCAGGGGTCGTCGTTGGGATCCACACCTGTTCGACGATCGATAGATCCGCGTCGACAATCGCCGCCCTGAACTTCGTTCCGCCTGCTTCAACCGCCGCATACCTGGTGCTCATTTCGAGGCTCCTTCAACTTCGCTCGGTACTTCCTACCCGACTTTGCCGTCGATTGCGGTAATACATCTCCGATCGAGATTCGGATAGGTGCACGCTCCGCTGCTATAGATTCCGCCGTTCGCTCTTACCAGCGCCATTCGAGCGATACCGGTCGGCGAGTTCGACAGCCAATTGCCCAAGGTTGTTGCCCCACCGAGTTTCGTACGCATCGACAGCGGTCCAACCAGTACGGCGCAGCTGGAGCGCTCGATCGATGTGCGCGGCGGGGCCATCGATATGGGGCGAGCAGTCGACGGCGAGTGCATGTTCGCCCTCCCCGACCACAACATCGATGAGGTGCCTGCCCGTGCGATAGCCAAGCCGCACGGGCAGTCCAGTATCGGCCACGGCACCAGCAACACGCCGAGCCCAGGGGTCGGTGACGTCTTCGTCGAGCACGCCCGGCCCCGGAGGATCGGCCCACCGCACATACTCCCCGGCCAAACCGGGAGGCTTGGGCGTCGAGGTGATAACGATCATTCGCTCCCGGGCGCGTGTCACCATCACATTGAAGAGGTTCCGCTGATTCACGAACCTCCACGCCCCACTGCCCTCGCGTTCCCCAACGGCGAGCGATGCGATCATGACCTGGCGCTCGTCGCCCTGGAACGAATGCACCGTTCCGACGCGCAGCCCATAAGCGTCGATCTCGTCGAGACGGAACGTCTCGAGGATCTGTTCTTCGATCGCTTCGGCTTGCGCTCGAAACGGAGAGATGAATCCAATGCCTCTCCAGCCATTCGCAATGAGCTCGTTCGCGAGGCGCACCGCTTCATTGACCTCAGCCCGGTTGACCTTGTCGCTCCCGCGCTCCCCGACCACGTAGTGGACATCGATGCAATCCGCTGACTCGTTCGCCGGGTGTCGACTCGCAATGTGCAGGCGCCGGTCGTAGATCTTGCGCGCCGAGAAGCCAATGAGGTGTGGGACCGAGCGAAAGTGCTCATCGAGCATCTGCACCGGGGCGCGTGCCATCGCGACGTCAAAGGTCGACCGGCGGCGTGGGTTGAGCATCTCGGGATCGGTTTGGTGAGCGGCAGCTGCGGTCTCGATATCGGCATCGCTGACAAAGGAGACGTGACCAAGCTGGTCTGGGTCGCCGCAGATTATGGCGTGTTTGCCGCGCACGAGAGCGTTCGCCGCATTCATCTGGTCGATCTGGGATGCCTCATCGAGAATGACGAGATCGAACATGCCAGCGACAGCCGGCAGGACGTCGTCGACATCTCGCACAGACCCCACCCACAAGGGCGCTGCCGCCACTAAGTCTGCGGGATCGATTCGGGTGAGCATCCGCCGTCGCTGGCTACGACTTGAGGTCAGGGCCGTCGATATCTGGACGAGGGAGCGTCGTTGAAGATACGAGATGTTCCCGAGCCAGTCGGCGGTGACCTGAGCGCCACGCTGGCCCGCCGCTGCGTCCTCGGTTCGCACAATCTCATCGAACGTGGAGGTCAAAGTAAGTCCGCCGCCGGACAGCAGGGACTGGCTCTCGGCCAACCGTCGAAGCTCGGTGAGTCGCCCTCGCCGGCCGGTCTCGCCAAGCCGGAGATCGAGCGCATCGCCATAACGTCGTCGCGCACGCCAGCCCGAAAGGCCGCCTTTCTCGGTAGCTCGAAGCATCCGTTCAAGTTCGACGAGGTCGCCGGCTTGCGCAAGCTCGCGGCTCGCCCGAATGCGACGCGCCGGGTCGCTGTCCATGCGACGGGCGATCTGCTCGAGTTCGAGCATCCATTCCGCGCTTTCGAGCAGCTCGTGGTGTTCCTCGGCGACCCGAGATGAAACTGCCTGGCGGCTCTGCGACGAGACCAAGGAGGCGAGCTCTGTGGCGAGCTTGTTGCCGTGGACGGACCCGCCGAACGCGACCGGCGTGGGGCCAGGGGTTCGGGCAAAGTGTTCGACGAGAACATCGACGGCGTGCGCTGAGCTGGCAGCGACGAGCACCGACTTTCCTTTGGACACGGCATCGAGTGCTGCCACCGTGAGCACATGGGACTTACCCGTTCCTGGGGCGCCGGACACCACCGACAACGGCTCGGACACGATTTGGCTTGCGATCTGGCGTTGTCGGCTGCTCAGGGGACGTAAGGCGTGGACATCCTCTGGCTCTGGCTGGACAGCGCCGCCTGATCGGTACATACGAGCGAACGCTGTCTCGTCGAGCTTGGGCAGACCAGCCAAGGACAGCAAGCTCTCGCGTCGCGTGCCGACCGCGGCGGGTTGGTCGACGTACATTGCGGCGCACACATGGAGCGCTATCCCGGGCGAACTCCGCCGGTCGACTGGAGACGCCTCGTGGACGGTGAACATTTCTTCGATACGCAGGTCCAGCTCCGACGCGATTCTGCGGGCCCACGTCATGAGTCGAGTGAGCCGTGGCAACAATCGAGGATCTTCGGGCAAATACTCACCGGTTTCTGTGGCCACGTAGTCGACTAGTGCACCGCCACCGAACTCGCGTGCCTCGAACAGTTCGTCACTCACGTCGGGAGACTCGATCAGGTCGGTCATGTAGACGTCGCCGATCGGCCGCACGGTGTTGATGCCCAACGCACTGCGCAACGGCGCTCGTTCCACCGGTACCGATAGTGCAGGAAAGCAATATCGCCTCTTCTTGCCATCGTGCTCGACGGTTCCGGCGAACCACAGCCACCCCATCCGCAGAAGTTGTTCGTTCTTGTGCAGCGCTGCGGTCGAGAGCAGTCGGTTGTCGGTGCCGCTGAGGCGCCCACTGGCCGGACTCGGTGGATACGGGGAAACCGACGTGGTCTCTCCGGAGAACGCACGGAGCGCCGTGTATCGCTGTCGTTGGAAGAGCCGGGCGTCGTGGACGACGTCGTGTCGACGTTCTGGGGCGCCTTGGCTGAGTGCGGCGAAGGTTCTCAGAACACGCTCGGGGGTCACCCCATGATCCCCAGAAGTTCTCGAACCAATTTTGCGCCGACCATGGCGGTCATGTCGTGAATGTCCCGCTCTGGGTTGATCTCGACCACATCGGCACCGATCACCTGCGCCTCGGACTGCGCAACATCGTGAATGATGCCGAGCACTTGCCGCATGGTCAGACCCCCCGGTTCGTGATGACTCACGCCGGGCGCATAGGCGGGGTCGAGGCCGTCGACATCGACGGAGATGTAGACGGGTCCGGTCAGGGGAGGTACCGATCCATCCCAGGTTCGGACCTCGTGCATTTCGACACCGAAACGGTCGGCTTGCTCGCGTTGATGCGCCGTGGCGGTTCGGATACCGAATTGCAGCAGGCGGCTCGCATGGCCCGATTCCATGATCCGGGCAAAGGGGCAGGCGTGGGAGTAGCGATCGCCGTCGAGCTCGTCGTACAGGTCCGGGTGTGCGTCGACGTGGACGATCGTGATGTCGTCGTAGCGCTGCGAAAGGGCGGCCACGATCGGGTAGGTCACGAAATGATCGCCGCCGATAGACAGCAACGGCGACCCATCGGCGGTCGCTTCGCTCACCGCAGTAATGATCTGGTCCCGAGCATCGAGCGGTGGAGCCTCGCCGAGATCGAGGTTCCCAAGGTCGCTCCACCGGCTCGGGTCGACGTTCGTACCCAGCTCCGTCGTGTAGTTCGCAGAGCCAGCGTGCAGAACGCGACGAACAACGTCGGGAGCACTCGCCGGACCGCGCATAAACGAGGAACGGGCGTCGTATTCGATGCCGAGGACCTTTGGGGTCATCGACGCAGCTGAGAAACGTCCCGGACGGCACCACGGTCAGCCGAGGTCGTCATCGCCGCATATGCCTGGAGCGCTTGACTCACGACTCGGTCTCGATCTACCGGCGTATACGCATCAGCGCCACGTGCGTCCTGGGCGGCGCGACGTGCGGCAATCACCTCGTCGGACACGTCGAGCGTGATCGAACGGTTCGGAATGTCGAACGTAATCATGTCACCGTCTTCGATCAGAGCAATAAGTCCACCGTCGGCGGCTTCGGGTGAGCAGTGGCCGACAGAAAGACCAGAGGTCCCACCGGAGAAACGACCGTCGGTCAACAACGCACATTCCTTTCCGAGACCGCGACTCTTGATGTACGTGGTTGGGTAGAGCATTTCCTGCATACCGGGGCCGCCCTTGGGACCTTCGTAGCGCACGATCACGACCTCGCCGGACTGCACCTCTTCGAGCACACCTTCCATTGCGTCTTCTTGTGACTCGTACACGCGCGCTGGTCCGGTGAACTTCCAGATCGACTCGTCGACGCCAGCGGTCTTTACGATGCAGCCGTCCTCAGCGAGGTTGC
The DNA here is from genome assembly GCA_938002955.1 of uncultured Acidimicrobiales bacterium. Classification (GTDB taxonomy): domain Bacteria; phylum Actinomycetota; class Acidimicrobiia; order Acidimicrobiales; family SHLQ01; genus SHLQ01. The sequence goes on along the minus strand of CALLAA010000175.1, from coordinate 17,714 downwards.
CGAAGAGAACGGCGAGGCCGCCTTCGGACGAGTACGCATGTTCAGCGGAACGAATGCAGCCGTTCTCGCGGTCGTCGTCCAACGTGTCCCAGCGAGTTGCCTGGCTGAACGCCACCTGGGTCGGAATGCCTGCCGGACCCGCACGCCAAAAGGTCTTGACCTCGTCGGAGGGGTCGAGGGCGATGTCCCATTGTGCGAGCGCCTCGTCCCAGTCGTTGGAGTGGATGAGCGGCGTGCTCATGTCGATGACGCCACCGCGTGCGAGTTCGCCCATGATCGCCGGCACCCCGCCAGCACGATGGACGTCTTCGACGTGGTACTTGTCGACCGACGGCGCCACCTTGCAGAGGTTCGGCACACGCCGGCTCAGCTCGTCGATGTCGGCCATCGTGAAATCGACCTCACCCTCTTCGGCTGCGGCGAGCAGGTGAAGGATCGTGTTGGTCGATCCACCCATGGCGATATCGAGCGCCATGGCGTTCGTAAACGCTTTGCGGTTGGCGACGCTGCGAGGCAGAACCGAGTCGTCACCCTTTTCGTAGTACCGCTTCGAGATATCGACGATGAGCCGACCAGCTTCGAGGAACAGCCGCTCGCGGTCTGCGTGGGTGGCGAGCGTGGTGCCGTTGCCGGGAAGGGAGAGACCCAATGCCTCCGTCAAGCAGTTCATGCTGTTGGCCGTGAACATGCCCGAGCACGAACCACACGTTGGGCATGCGGAGCGCTCGATGTTTGCCACATCTTCATCGCTGACGTTCGTGTCGGCGGCCTTCATCATGGCATCGACGAGGTCGACCTTCACCTCTTGGCCAGCGAGCTTGGTCTTGCCGGCTTCCATTGGTCCGCCGGATACGAACACGGCGGGCACGTTGAGCCGCATTGCGGCCATGAGCATGCCAGGAGTGATCTTGTCGCAATTCGAAATGCACACGATGGCGTCGGCTTTGTGGCCATTCACCATGTATTCGACCGCATCAGCAATGAGCTCTCGGCTCGGAAGGCTGTAGAGCATGCCCGAATGCCCCATCGCGATTCCGTCGTCGACGGCGATCGTGTTGAACTCCTTAGCGACACCTCCCGAAGCTTCGATCTCGCGCGCGACCAGTTGGCCCATGTCCTTGAGGTGGACGTGACCGGGAACGAACTGCGTGAAGCTGTTCGCCACCGCGATAATCGGCTTGTTGTCGAAGTCGTCGTCGGTCATACCGGTCGCACGCCAGAGCGCACGGGCCCCTGCCATGTTGCGACCACCGGTGGATTCATGAGAGCGATAGTTGGCCATAGACGCAATCCTACGGCAAATGGCAAACGCTTCGTTCGTCATCGTGACGGACACGCCGGTAGCGTCTCGGGATGCGTAAGTTCCTGATCGATACCGACACGGCGAGCGACGATGCGGTCGCAATGTGTATGGCGTTACGCCACCCCGACATCGACGTGGTTGGTTTCACCGTTGTCGCCGGGAACGTGCCGCTTGCTCAAGCGGTACAAAACGCCCTGTACACCGTCGAACTGTGCGGCGAGAACACACCGGTGTACGTCGGACACGGACGTCCAATGCTGCGCGATCTCGGCACCGCCCAGGATGTCCACGGCGAAGACGGCATGGGAGATATTGGCTTGCCGCTGTCGGGACGAACTCCCGCCGAGGGGTGGGCGCCCGAGGTCATCGTCGACACGATTCGCCAAAACCCGGGCGAGATAACCCTTGTCGCCATTGGCCCACTTACGAACCTGGCAGCGGCAATCTTGTGGGCGCCCGACATTGCCGAGAAGGTCGAGCGTGTCGTCATCATGGGCGGCACAGGTGAACACGGACCGGGCAACGTCTCCCCCACCGCAGAATTCAACTTTTGGGTCGACCCCGAAGCGGTGAGCGTCGTCCTGCGCTCGGGCATGCCACTCGAATTCGTCGGCTGGGACATCTCGATCGAGAGCGCGGTGGTCACTAACGAACGCCAAGAGCAACTACGGGCGCTCGGTGAACTGGGCAGCTTCTCGGTCGACATCCAAGCAACACTGCAAGGCTTTGCATGGGAAGAGACCCGTCTCGCCGGGCCAGACTTCCCCGACCCGATCGCCATGGCACACGCAATCGACCCTGCCCCGGCGACCATGGAGCACCTCGGCGTCGATATCGCGGTTGGCGTAGAGCCCATGCGCGGCACGATGATCGTCGACCACTATGGCTTTGCTCAACTCCCAAAGAATGTGAACGTGGTGACGCACTATCCAGAGGATGCGTTCTTCGCGATGCTGACGGATCTACTCCGATAGATGGCGCAACTGCTCGTCGAGGTTTCGTGACTCGACTCGAGCAATCTTTGCGAAGCTTCGTTCAACGACGAGCTTCATGACACGGTTGAACATCAGGCCACCCACCACAAGGGCCACGGTCAACATCAGGGCGTTTGCAACAATTTCCACCATCAGCATCCACATCCATCGGCCAAAGGTGTATTTCCTGAAGTCGTCGCCGATGCGAGACCCTCATTGTGATAGCTGGGCAACCACGCGGCTGGAATCGGGGTCGCATCGGTACGTCGATTCCTCGCCTTGCAGTAGCTGCGCAATTTCTTCGGAATGTACGACGAAGGAACGTTCATCCCGAATCGTTGATCGACCAAAGACCACACCGATAAGGTCGCCGCGTTCGTCAAAGACACCAGCGCCGCTGTCGCCGAGAGCAACACGGTGGTCGATCTCGAACCCGAAGCGTTGTGCGCGCACCGTGGAACGAACTTCCTCGATACGTATCTGCACAAGGCGGAGGATCTCAACATCGACCGATCCCGATGGCCCTTCGCCGATGATGTGGACCGTGGAACCGGCCCGAGGTCGTCCAATTCCCAATGCAGAATCGGCGTATAACCCGGGGACGTCGAGGAGCGCCAGGTCGGTTCGAGGGTCGAGCTGGCGAAGTTCGGCTGCATATTCTCGGCCGTCATGGGTCACCGTGAGATCTGTGCCTGCAATGACGACGTGGGCTGCAACGAGGACCTCCTCGTCGTCGAGCACGATCGCCGAACCCGTCGTTCCACTGGCATGTCCGCAAGCCGTCGTCGCCACCGTTGCAGCGCTCGCCCTCGCCGCATGCAGCGCAGACTCTGCGGCACCGTACGAAGCAGCCACGATTGCTGCGCTCGCAGTCGCCGCCGCCACAATCCGACCAGCCGCCGTCCTTCGGCCCATCAGCGGTTCGCGATCGCCGTCATTTCTTGTTGATAACGCCGCATCACGCTGTACACGACCCCATCGACCCGATACTCGGTAATCACCAAGTTCGATCCAAGAACCTCGATCGACAGCGACGATGGCAGTCGACGAATCAGTCCGCTCGCTCGACGCCGGAAGCGACTGGATCGCAGGAGTGCGAGTCCGGTCGACGTTTGGACGAGCACCCGATATTCCGTTGTGGCCATGGCGGCGACAGCCGCACCCGCCAATCCGAGGCTAATTCGCGTCGACCATTGAGAAGCCCCAGCTAGAGCAGCAACAACAGCGAGCGCAACACCCGAGCACGCGATAAACGGGAACGCGAGGTGATGCCGGGTGAACATGTGAACCACATGATGAACCTTCTCGCCTGGCGATAGGTGCTTCTGCACGGAACGCTCAAGGCCAAGATCGTGCACGCTGCACTCCTTCGTTGGACGCCTGGTATGTCTACTCGGCCAAGCGTCTGAAGACTCGCGCACAATGGAGCCCCGCTTGCACGGGGCTCCATTGCACAGGAGGGGTCTTCACGCGTTGGTGACTTAGGCGCCAGTCTGCTGCGTGAGGTACGAGCGCTCGGCAAGGCCGTGCCACTCCGATACCGCGTCGCGGTACTCACGCCATGGTCCAAGGATCTCTCCGAACTGGGCATTCTCGGCAGCCAAGCCGTCCATGACACTCTCGGTTTCGGTCTTGAATGCATCCATGATCTCTGGGCTGAATTCACGGATCTCCGCGAAGCCCTTGATCTGCTGCAAGTCGACCGGGTTGAGGGTGTCGTACGTCGCGAGCATGTTCATGTTCGCGTATGCAGCTGCGGTCTCGATCGCTGCCTGGTACTGCTCTGGCAGTTCGTTCCACGCGTCGAGCGGGAACTGTACCTCGAGCGCGGTTCCTGGCTCCCACCAACCTGGGTGGTAGTAGAACAGCTCGCCGTCGAGCTGGTCGAGGCCGAGGATAAGGTCGTCGGTTGGTCCCACGAACTCTGCAGCATCGATAACACCGGTCTGGATGTTCTGGAGGATTTCGCCACCAGGCATACCAATGGCCTCACCGCCGAGGTTCGTCAGAATGGTGCCGGCAATACCGGGGATACGCATCTTCAAGCCGTTGATGTCGCCAACGGTGTTGATCTCCTTCGAGAACCAACCGCCCATCTGACAGCCGGTGCCACCAGCAGGGAAGCTGATCGTGCCGTGCTCAGATGCGTTGAACTCGTTGAGGATGTCCATGCCGCGTGGGTTGCCGCCGTATGGCTGCATCAGCCAAGCGTTCTGCTGACGCTGGTTGAGACCGAACGGCATTGCGGTACCGAACTGCTGAACCGGGCTGATGTTGGTGTAGTAGTACGACGCGGTGTGTCCGGCCTGGGCGCCGCCGCTCGATACTGCTGGGAGCACCTCGGTGCCACCAACGATTTCGCCTGCTGGACGAGCCGTGATCTGGAAACGTCCGCCGGTAAGTCGGCTGACCTGTTCGGTGAAGAAGGTCGCGCCACCGAAGATCGTGACTAGGCCGGTCGGCCATGAGGTGGCCATGTCCCAGGCAATCTCTGGTGCTTCCTGAGATGACTCGATGATGTCCGCTTCAGCTACATCGGCTTCGGCGTCAGCTTCGGCGGTGTCGTCGGTCGAGCTGCCGCACGCAGCGAGTACCGCTGAGCTTGCGGCGAGACCGGCTACGCCAACCCCGGCCTTGCCGAGAAATGAACGGCGGTTGAAGTCAACCTCGTCCCCCATTGTTTCTTCATTTTCCATCGTGGATTCCCTCCTGTTGATGTTTCTAGCTAGCTCTGCGGTCAACCAGACGTGACTTCGATGTCGCTGAATAGTCGGATTGACGTGAATGTGATCTCGTCCCAGATTCCGAGGATGACGAGTGCGATGCCTTGCAAGACCATGAACGGGATTGCGCCCTTGTGGATGCTCGCGGTCTTGACTTCGGGTGGGGCCACGCTCTGTAGATAGAAGAGCGAGAAGCCCACCGGCGGGGAGATGAACGCCATGTTCAGGTTGACCGCCATCAACATTGCGAACCAGATCTTCTCGGCTTCGGTGAAACCAAGCTCTTCCATGGCCGGCACGAAGATGGGGACAACAATGAACGTGATCTCGAGAAACTCGAGGTTGATGCCGAGGAGAAAGACCGCGACCATCGCAATGAGCACGAAGCCCCACTTGCCGCCACCAACGGCGGTGAGCCAATCGGACACTTGGTCGGCTCCACCGAGCTCACGGAACATCAGACGGAAGAAGCTCGAGCAGAACAACAGTGTCATCACGAGGATCGTGATGTTGGCGGTGGAGATACCCGCCTGACGTAGCGCCGGTGGATTGAGTTTCCATTCGGACGTGATGTGTTCGGCACCTTCGTTCGCGAGGCGCCTATCGACCATGTAGTTCATGACGGTTAGGACCAGAGCGCCGAAGACGCCGACAGCTCCGGACTCCGACGGTGAGGCAATGCCAGAGAAGATCGAGAACAGCACGCCAGAGATGAGCACGACCGTCGGGATAATCGACACCAACACCTCGGTGCCGAGCATGCGGGTCATCGCCATGATTCCGAAGAAGATCGCAAACGCAATTCCGGAAACGATCAGTGCGAACGACAGCGCATTCTCCGTGTCGGGACTCGCTCCGCGAAGGATCAGCACGAGGAACACCATCGACGAAAGGATGAGCGCAAGGATCGCTTTGGTTTGCAGCGTGGGGTTGCCAGCAAGCTTGCGTTCCTCGGGCGGCATCGCTGGCCCAGCTTCGGGTTTGATCATCGAGTAGATCAGCACGTACGCGACGTACATACCCGAGAGCAGCAGACCGGGCAGTAGCGCTCCGGCGAACAGCCCCAAGATTCCTACGCTCAACTGGTTCGCAAGCAGGATGAGCACGATGCTCGGCGGCAAGAGCTGTGCCAACGTTCCCGAGGCCGTGATTGCACCGGTTGCAAGCTTGTGGTCGTAACCGAGTCGCACCATCGACGGCAAGGACAGCAAGCCCATCACGATCACGGTCGCTGCGACGACGCCGGTTGCGGCAGCGAGCAAGGTTCCGACGATGACGACCGCAGCAGCGACGCCGCCTCGCAACGGACCCATGAGCAAGCCAATCGCATTCAAGAGCCGCTCGGCGAGGCCGGATCTCTCGAGGATCGCACCCATCAGCACAAAGAGCGGCACGGCAAGGAGTGTTGCGTCCTTCACCGAATCGAACCACTGGCTCGTCAGCGCATTGAGCGATCCAACCCGGAAGACGCCGGTGAGATCGCCGATGAAAGCGAAGGCCACCGAGACACTCGCAAACGAGAACGCCACGTTGTATCCGGTGAGGATGAGGAACATGAAGACGACGAACATCGCGAGTGCGAGGAAAACACCCCACTCGAGTCCGATGAATGATTCGATCGCTAGCACACCCATTACTCGATCCTCTGAAATTCGTCACCGGCAGCAACATCGCCGTACTCGCGTCGACCCATAAGCACGAAGCCGGTCTTGATGATCTCGGCCAAGATTTGCAGGAAGAAGAAGGTGAAGCCCACCAAGATGAGCGCCTTCACCGGGCCAAACGGAAGTTGGTCGGCATCGTTTGAAACTTCCCAAGAGTTCCAAACGCGCCATCCGTCGGGCCATGAGCCATCGCCACGCTTGCGGCCGAGAGCTCCGGCGGCGAAGTCGACAAGGATGATGTTTGCCGCATACAGGAACGGAAGGAAGAAGAACGTGTGCATGACAAAGTCGAGCCACGCCTTTCTTCGGAACGACCAGTCAGCCCACCAGAAGTCGATTCGTGGATTGACCGCAGCTTTGACGCCGTAGGGCAAGCCGACGAGCGCAACGAAGGCAAAGAGCTGCCATGCCACACTCGTCAATTCACCGACGAGGATGTCGCTTTCGAAGAACGGGTTGAGGTAGCGCGTGACAACGTTGATCATCTGCACCAAGAAGATCAACCACGCAGCAATCCACACGAGCTTTCCGGCGAACGAGCCAATGCCTTCGATCGTCACGCGGATGGCGTGCAGCGCTGTGGGAGCGAATGAAAGCGCAATCGTTGCAACGAGGAGGGCCCATTGCCACCACGCCATGTTGCCGACGAGTCGCTCGGTGTCGAAGGCGACGTGGCCAATCACTGCGGCGATGAGTGCAGCGCCGGCGCTCAGCCCGAGCGGGTGCAGCTTCTCGAAGATGGGCAGGGCCGGCGAGTCGGCGCTCTCGTCGGGTGCAGCGGCGACTTCGCCGTCAGCACCGAGGCCCTCGATCTTTTCATCATCCATGCGACGCTCGGCCGCCGTCGGATCAGGCACAGCCGATCCCTCGTTGGTGCAACAACACTCGATTTCCCCCTCGTTGTTCATCCAGCATTCATGGTGGCGGGGGTCACAGTCCAGACCGCTGACCCGTTTTCACTAAACGCCACGTTTTTCACGGCCAGCGGCACGATGGCGTGCGATAAGCGGTCGATGAGTGACCGGCTATGGCGTGTCGTTCGTCGCCGTTAGCTGTTGGGTGAGGTCTCGGGCGTATCGTCGGCTCACCGGAAGTTCGGCATCTCCAATACACACGCTGCGTCCAGCGGGCCCCGAACGGACCTCGCTCACGGCTGAAATGCGAACGGCAAAACTGCGGTGGATGCGAATGTATCCGTAGCGCGTCCACCCGTTGGTGAGACGCGTCATCGTGTCGCGGATCAGATAGGACTCATCGTCGGTATGTACGCGGACGTAGTCGCCACAAGACTCGAAGTGTGTCACGTCGCTCGGTCCGAGTAGACGCTGATTGCCACCGCTCGTGGCAACCGCAATCCGAACGGGTTGCAGATCTGAGTCTGGCGGACCCGTCGTCGTCTGCCGCAATGTTGAAACGCGCTGGACGGCTCGACGAAGTCGGTCTGCGGCAACGGGCTTTCGCAGGTAGTCGATTACGCCGAGATCGAAGGCATCGGACGCAGGTGTGTCGAACGCGGTGACAAACACGATCGCTGGAGGCTCCTCGAACCGACCGATCATCCGGGCAATATCGAGCCCATCGAGATCGGGCATCGACATGTCGAGGAACACGACATCGAAGCGGTCTTTGCTCGTGGTGTTGGTCAGCAGCTTGAGCGCGTCGGCACCTCCGCACGCCTCGGCGATGTCGCCGACCTCTGACTCCCGCTCGAGCATCCAAATGAGATCGTGACGTGCCGGCTTCTCGTCATCGACGACCAACGCTCGCAACACGACGTCGACCATAGCCCTGTGACCGTCGTCTCGACCAACGGCTATGCTCCCTCAGCCATGGACGAGGAGGTGGACCCGAACCGACGAAAGATCGTGCTGCACCCGCGCACGGCAGCTGCTCGACGGGTCGATCGAAACCGAACCTATGGAAGCCACGTTCGTGGATTTACCGTTCAAAACAGCGAAGTTTTTGCACTTGTCGAGTTCCAGAGAAAGCTCGCGCTCCGCTATCTCGTGAGGCTTCTTGCACCGGTACTGCTCGTGCTCGTGAGCTTCGTTTTTTGGCCCGGACTGACCGACTTTTTTGTTCGAGGAATTCCGCTTCCATGGCTTCTTTTGGGTCCGGTAACCCTTTTCTCGATCGTCGGCATTGCCTGGCGGCACGACCGAAATGCGCTCCGTAAGGAACTCGAGTGGACGTCTGAACATCGCGGGGATGCGCAGTGATTCCGGTCGCCGCTGTTGGTCTCGTCGTCGCGATGACATTGCTGCTTGGGACGACAGGTTTGCGCTATGCGCGAACGACATCGAACTTCTTTGTTGCGTCGCGAACGGTCCATCCCGTATGGAACGCGTTCGCCGTGTGTGGCGAAGCAATGTCCGCGGCGAGTTACCTCGGCGTTCCGGCGTTGATCTTCGTTTTTGGATTCGAAATGCTGTGGCCGCTCGTTGGATGGACGATCGGATTTCTGCTGCTTTCACTGTTCATCGCAGCCCCGATCCGGCGGTTCGGCTCGTACACGATCCCCGAGTTCATCGAGGGGCGTCTCGACAGCCCTCGACTCCGCCAGGTGGTCGCAATCATGGTGATCGTCGTCAGCTGGTTCTTCTTCCTCGCCCAGCTGAAGGGCGCCGGTGTGGTCACGCGAGCGCTACTCGGCACCCCGTACTGGGTCGGGGTGCTCGCCGTTGGCGCCCTCGTGGCGATCAACCTGAGTGCAGGCGGGATGCGCGGCATCACCTTTGTTCAGGGCTTCCAGTTTTTCTTCATCTTTCTCGGCATCCTCGTACCGTTCGCGGTCATGAGCGTCGTCTGGTTCCGTGGCGACCTCGACCCGATCATCACGGACTCGACGCCAGTATTCGTCGAGGCCACGACGGTCGACTATCCCAACGACGTCGCGATCGACGTTGCCGAAACCACCACTGTGGTCGTCGTTGACGGGCTCGTGGGCGACAAAGGCTCCGGGTCGCTCGTTCTCGACGCTGGGTCCCACGATGTTACGGCGGGGACGACCATCGACTGGCCGGCGGGAGCGCTGGCCCCCCATGCGTCGAGCATCGAAGCTATCTCTGGCGAGGACTGGTCGAAGCCCCTCGGCGACAAAGGGGTCGGCGGCGGACACCCGCTCTACTTCTCGTTCGCCATCGTCCTCGCAAACATGTTTGGCCTCATGGGGCTTCCACATGTCATCGTTCGTTTCTACACCAACCCCACGGGGAGGGAGGCACGCCGAACAAATCTCATCGTGCTTGCGCTTATCGCGCCGTACTACGCGATGTTGCCACTGTTCGGCGCTGCCAGCCGTGTCCTCAGCCCCGGGCTCCTCGGTGCGGCGACAACCGATTCGGCAACAGTTTCTGTCGGCGAACGACTCGTTGAGGGCATCGGCGGCGAACTGATCACCGCCATCGTCTCGGCTGGTGCTGCGGCCGCGTTCCTGTCGACATCTTCGGGATTGTTGATCGCCATGGCCGGAGCGGTGAGCCACGATCTGATGTCCGCCGGCGTTCGACAGTTCCGCGTCGCGGTGTGGACGCTCGCCGCGTTCTCGGTCATGACGGCGCTGGCGGTCGAGCGCACCGACATCAACGTGCTGATCGGGTGGTCCACGTCGATCGCTGCGTCGTCGATTGCACCGCTGCTGATCCTCGGTATTTGGTGGAAGCGGCTGACGCGCAACGGTGCGCTCGCCGCCATCCTCGTCGGTGGAGGCACGAGCACCACAGCGGTGTTGACGACGATGTTCGGGATCGTCGACTCCGGATGGCCTCTCGCCATTCTCGGTACCCCCGCTGTCTGGAGCGTCCCGATTGCGTTCGCGGTGGGAATTACGGTCTCGCTCCGAGATCACGAGGTCGTCAGCGACCTCGGATATAAGTTTGCACTCATGCACGTTCCCGATCGCTTTGACGGCGGCCCGGCATGAGCCGGAGGTCCCCGAAACGATTTCTCGGGGTGTCGAGTGGAGACTCGTCTGGCGATCCGCCAGTGATCGACGTCCTGACATCGCTGAACGAGCTTGCGCTCGTGGTGCGTGGAGGGTTCGACCAACGCGCTGCCGAGCAGATTGCCCATACAGCAAAGATCGTCCTCGATGCCCGGGCGGTGGCGGTTACGAGCGACACCGAAGTTCTTGCGAGCGTCGGTCAGGAGACCAACGGATGGGACCCAGCGGTCCGCGAGCAAACGTCGGCCGTGGTCGATCGTCGACGGGTCAAGCGGCCGACCGTGTACCAGCTCTCGACCGGGCGAGGCGAGGCCGAAGTGGCCGCAGCCCCTCTGCTCTTCGAAGACGTGGTGATCGGCACCGTTCATGTAATGGCCGACGTCGGCGGCTCCAAGGTCGGTGCGTTGGATCAGTTTGCACGGTTGGTCGCAAGCCAACTGCAGCTCGCCGAACTTGAGCAATCACGGGCCTACGCCGCCGAGGCGGAGCTCAAGGCGCTACGGGCGCAGATCTCGCCCCACTTCGTCCACAATTCACTCACCGCAATTGCGGGGCTCGTCAACACCGACCCCGTGATGGCCCGCGACCTGATCGTCACGTTCGCCGAGTTCCTTCGAGCGAGCTTCCGAACGCAGACCGACCTCACGACGGTCGCTGAAGAGCTGCGCCTCGTCGAGGCGTACTTGGAGCTGGAACAAGCTCGCTTCGGAAATCGTTTCGACGTCTCGTTGAACATCGCACCCGAAGCCCTACCCGTCCGACTCCCCTTTCTCAGCATCCAACCGCTCGTCGAAAACGCTATCCGCCACGGCCTTGAAGCTCGGGCAGGCAAGGGGCAGCTCCGAATCGTTGCCGTGAATGCCGGACCCGAGATCGCGATCTCGGTCGCCGATGATGGGGTGGGCATCGATCCCCTCCAACTCGAGCGCGCGCTCGGCGGTGGGGATTCGGCCTCCCACGTTGGAATCCTGGCCGTCGATACGCGCCTTCGCTCCACCTTTGGCAACGAATATGGGCTGACGATCGAAACCGGCAAGAACGCAGGAACGGAGATCACGATCCGGCTGCCGAAGTACCACCCTGGCTGACCTAAATCCCGGCGAGGGCGCGCCGACAAGGTTTCCATGGGATTCGAGCGACGTATTTTTGCCCGAACCGACGTCGAAGTTCAAGGCCACCTCCGGTGGCAGGTGAAGCGACGTATCGGGGGAATCAAGACACACACGGTTGCCATGCAGACCATCGACTTGTCGGTCGAGGGAGCAAAGGTACTGGTGGACCACAAAGTCGACCTGCCGGTTGGCGCGTCGGTCCGGATCATGTTCCACGACGAGTCCAGCCCTGCACGCGTCAGAGCCGTCGTGACGAGCGACGACGACAACAGCACCAAGATGTTGCGGTTACAGCTGGAGCAACCACCCAAAGAGTTCATGGCCGTCATCGAGCAATGGCTCGACGCGAGCAAGGGTGGCCGCAAGTTCCAAGAGTCCTCTTGGCTTGGCGCGGGTTATGTGGAAGACATCTACGCCGGAGACCGACGTTCGCAGCGCCGCGAAGCGAGCTAACCGAGCGCAGCGAGAAGCCGTTCGTAGTCTTCCCACGTGTCGACATCGAGCGGAACGTCTTCGTCGACCGAGACGTGTGTCGTGGTAAAGCGACCCGATTCGAGCAGTTTCCAAACGGCTTTATCGCCGTGTAGCTCCGAGAGCGGGCCGAAAACGGCGCGGGAGAACCAGAAGGGGTGACCCGTGCCGTTCGCATAGTCGACGACGGCGATCTCCGACGACGCTGCCGCTTCGAGCAAGGCGTCGACGGCTACCTGCGGCACCTCGGGCTGGTCTCCGAGGAACAGGAAGAACCCGTCAGCATCCTCCGCAACGGCATCAAGCGCCGAGACAATCGATGACGAACAACCGTCGGTGTGGTGGAGGCTGTCGACGATCTGGACGGCAGAGAGATCGACCGTCTCGCGAACTTCTGGGGCGGCACCGCCGAGGGTCACCAGCGTTTGGGCGAAGCCAAAGCCCAGGACGGCAGACACCGTGGCATCGAGCAACGTGGCCCCACGGTATTCGAGGAGCTGCTTTGGTTGTCCAAGGCGACGCGAGGACCCAGCGGCAAGCACGAGGGCAGTGATGCGAAGTTCCGATTCGACAGGCATCACTCGACCATAGCGAAGTACGGTGATCGTGTGTACGGGATTGCATTGTCGGTAGCCGCGTGTCTTCGTGGAGGGACTCGGGTCGATGTCGCCTGGTGTCTCGACCCCGAGCTCACGCCCGAGTTCGACCCAACCAATGCGGTAGCGATCACTCCGGGAGGAGGCCGACTTGGGTCTCTGCTCGGCGGGGCTATCGACAGCCGTCTAGTCGAGCTGTCGCTCATCGAGGCCACCGAAGGGCGGGTCGAGACGATCGAGCTCGATGAGCTCGAGGCCGGGGCCATCGGTGTTGCCCCGGGCACGGTGATCCGCATCTTCTTCGCCCCAGCCAACATCTTTCCCGACGAGCTCTGGGGTCACCTGCTCGACCGACAGCCGGTCACGATCGACATCGGTCTCGCCAATGGACGCTCGACCGAAACAACGCTTGGCGATCAACCAGCGAAGACCACCATTTCTGTCGCCGACGACCGGGTGTTGTGCCAATGGAGCCCGACCGCGTCGATGGTCGTGTTCGGGGGCGGCCCTATGGCTCAGGCACTCGGGCAAGCTGCACAGTTCGTTGGCCTGAACACCGAGGTCACCGGCAGCACCGAGGCCGCTGTTGCACTGGCCACGTCCCTCTCTCCCATCGATGGGATTGTGGTGATGGGCCATAACACCGAAGACGTCGGTCGGGTCTTGCAGACGGCGCTCGTTTCGGGCGCTGGCTACATTGGCTCGATTGGCCCTGCTGCGTTGCAACAAGACCGCGGCGACTGGTTGGCGTACCGCGGGGTCACCGATACCAGCCGGATTCATGGCCCTGCGGGCTTCCCGATCGGCGCAAGCTCGCCCGAAGAGGTAGCGCTCTCCGTCATGGTCGAGATGATCGCCGTGCGAAATGGGGCCCACTCCGGCTAAAGGGCCACTCAGGTATCGCGCTATCCTTAGCGTGTCCGCCGTCACAACGAGAGGAAGTCCTCGTGACCGACACCAATGAATCTGACGCCTATACGTCCGGCAAGGTCGGCGATATCCCAAACGTCAACTACGGCACCGTGGTGAGCGAGGCCGTACTCGACAACGTCTGGAACAACGCCGAAGAGGCGAACATCGACGCCGATTGCAGTCCGACCAAGGTGTGTCGCAACGCGCGCGAATTCACGTTCGACGGCATTGCTGAAGATGGTGAGGACCTCGGTTCTTCGTGGCGGAATCTGCTCGCCCGTGAAGGCAAGCTCGCAACCGACGCCGCACCGTCGGTTCGCGATCTTTTGTTCGGCGGCAGCGACACGCCCCCAGCACCAACAGAGTGAGCGAGCAACCGTTCGAAACACCGGCCAGCGTCGGTGAGCTGCAAGACCAGCTTCGTGGCGTCGGCTATCTCGCCGATCGCGGGCTCGGCACCGCAGCGCTCATCGCACTGCGCCTTGGGCGCCCGCTGCTACTCGAGGGCGAGGTGGGAGTTGGGAAGACCGAACTCGCGAAGTGTCTTGCGCAGCTAACCGGTCGCGAACTCATCCGTTTGCAGTGCTACGAGGGCATCGACACCCACCAGGCCTTGTACGAGTGGGACTACGCCCGCCAGATGTTGCACGTGCGAGCACTGTCCGAACATGAGCTCGCCGATGCCCAAACCATCGGCGGCCTGTACGCCGAAGAGTTCCTGCTCGAACGGCCGCTACTTCAGGCCATTCGCTCTGGCTCCAACGCCGTGTTGCTGATCGACGAGATCGACCGGGCCGACGACGAGTTCGAGGCGTTTTTGCTCGAGTTGCTCTCCGACTTCCAGATTACGATTCCCGAGGTCGGAACGGTCGAAGCCGCAGGCCGTCCGATCGTTATCCTCACCTCGAATCGCACCCGCGAACTGCACGATGCGCTGAAGCGCCGCTGCCTCTACCACTGGATTGGCTACCCCACCGCAGCCGAGGAGACCGACATCGTTCGCGTTCGGGCTCCCCACGTCACTGAGGCGCTTGCCCAGAAGGTCGTGGCAGCGGTACATCGTCTGCGGGACATGGATTTGGCCAAGCCACCGGGAGTTGCCGAAACCCTCGACTGGGTTGAGTCGCTCGGCGCAATCGGCGCCGACGAACTCACCGGCGAATCAGCAACAGACACCTTGGGCGCGGTCGTAAAGGATCGTGACGATCTCGACCTCGTGTCGTCCGACATTGCCCGAGTCGTGCCCGGCGCCTAACGGTGGGGCCTGACGCGGGGAGCAGCATCGTCGATCGGTTGGTCGACTTTGGCGCAGCGCTCCGTCAGGCCGGACTGCCCGTAGGCACCGACGACGTGCTCGCCTTCTGCGCTGCGGTAGCTGAGCTCTCCCCGTCCGATTCCGAGGACGTCTACTGGTGTGGCCGCACAACGCTCGTGAACCGACGCGACCACATTCCCGTCTACGACGAAGTGTTCCGCAACTTCTTTCTGCGCCCCTCGGTGAGCGCTGAGCGGAAGAAGACGAAGGAACGCAAAGCCCCGCAAGGATCGACCGGCACGATCAATGTGCCCGACGCTGAGCCTGGCGAACGCGAGGCCGAAGAACCGCCGCTGGTACTCGGGCTGCAGGCATCGTCGCTCGAGATCGAACGAAGGAAGCGATTTTCTGCGTGCTCCGATGAAGAGCTCGCTGCCGTGCGCCGCATGATCGCCAAGATCCGCGTCGACCCGCCCAAGCGCAGAACTCGCCGGTACTCCCCTGACCCATCTGGTGCTCAGCTCGACATGCGCCGGATGGCGCGGCGGGCCATGCACCTCAATGACAACGCCCCGGACCTTCTCCGTATGGGCCGCAAACAGAAGGCACGGCCGTTGGTACTGCTCCTCGACATCTCCGGCTCCATGGCCGATCACTCGCGTAATCTGCTGCAATTCGCCTACTCGATGCGTCGGGCTGCACAGAAGGTGGAGGTGTTTTGTTTCGGCACCAGCCTCACTCGAATCACACCGCTGCTGGATCGCCGTAATCCCGATGCTGCCATGCGACTCGCGTCGGAGCGTGTGCTCGACTGGGATGGCGGAACCCGGATTGGCGATTCCATCGAAACGTTCGTCAAAGAGTGGGGGCGGCGCGGGCTAAGCCGTGGCGCCACCGTCATCATCTGCTCGGACGGGCTCGACCGCGGCAGCCCGGCGACCTTGTCGGAGGCCATCGAAAAGCTCGAGCGGCTTTCCCACCGAATCGTCTGGATGAACCCGATGTACAGCGAGGACACCGGTGCACCGCCGACGCTTGCGATGTCGGTGGTTGGCCCGCACATCGACGAATTCGCATCGGGAAACAACCTCGAAAGCCTCGAAGCATTTGCGGCGATGCTCCCAAAGATCGGATGATAGAAACATGAGCAAATGGAGCGTGTCGATCAAAGCTGAAGGCGACCGGCCAATGGAGCTCGAAGAGATCGTCGAACTCGCCGACGCGGTTGCGCCGCTCGGCGGCGTGGCGTCGGGTGTGGGCGCCATGAGTTACGGCGCACAGATCGTGGTCGAGGCCGAGAACTCCGACGAGGCTGTTGAGGTCGCAATTCCGTTGTTCGAGCAGGCGGTCGCAACCGCAGGTATCCCGGCCTGGCCGGTCACCAAAGCCGAAGTCATCGGCGAGGACGAGGGTTTCGTCGACGACGACGGCATTCCCACATGATTCGACTCGGTTCGCTCGCTGGCTACCCGTTCGAGGGACCGCGCGTCCTTGGCGGGTGGCAGCCACCGGACACCGCCGCGGTCTATGTGATTCTCTATCGTGCCGACCCCGAGGGGAAGCCCCACGACTTCGCGGTGATCGATGTCGACCACGCCGAAAGCTTGAAGGACACAAAGCTCCCGTTCGGCCATCCCCGCGCCAAGTGCTGGGAACGTCGCGCTGGCACCAAGTGGGGCGTGCACATCGCCACGTATGAGGTTCCTGGCGGAAGCGCCGGTCACCGAGAGCAGATCGTCAAGGAGCTACTCGCCGTGTACAAGCCCGGCTGTTCACCCGAGCAGTACGACCAGGCGTGGGAAGACGAGTGGATCCAGAAGTACGACGCCAAGAACACCACCGGCCCGCTCACGACGAACCGCGACCCGAACGAGAGCTAACCCTCTGTCTCGGGTGGAGCATGGGTGAAGAAGCCGTCGATCCGCTCGATCAGCCCGGCGTCGTTAAGCGTCGTGACATCCATGCCCCGGACAACGACACGGCCGCGGTACTCGATCTCCCACAGGTAGCGGTGTCGCCGATGTTGTAGATCGAATCCACTCGCTCGGCGATAGGTGGCGTTCGGAATCTGTTCCTTTACCTCGATCGCCATAGCGACGAGCGCGTCGTGGCCGACGGTATAGGCGTTGGGGTCGGCGAAGATCACATCGTCCGAGCAACAGGCTTCGATGAGTGGAAGCAGCGCGTCTGGGTCCGGCTCGTTCCACATCTTCCAGTACGTCTCGAGCACAGCTGGGAAGTCGTTCGACATAGGCGAACGTTAGCCGAGCTCCGTTTTCGATGGCCGGCGAATCGCTAGCGAGGTAAGTTCCAAATCACCGGCCCCGCAACAGGAGGACTCTCTTATGCCGAAGTACATGCTGACCTATCACGGAAAAATGTCGATGGAAGACATGCCCACCGACCCCGAAGCCATCGGACAGATGATGGCGGTTTGGGGTGCGTGGTACGAGAGCATGGGCGATGCTCTCGTCGATGGTGGAGCACCCACGTCGCACTCGACCGCGATCGATGCCAACGGCGCAGTTGACGCACCGGCGAGCCTGACCGGCTACACGATCGTCGACTGCCCGGACATGGCAGCGGCGACCGCCATTGCCGAGGGCAGCCCCGTGCTCGCTGGCGGCCACACAGTGCAGATTTCCGAGTGCATCGATATGGGGATGTAACTGCCGTAATCAGGAGTAGTGTCCGCTCACATGTTGATCAAGCGCGCGGTACTCGATCGGATTGTTGCCGGTGAGATCGACGTGATCTTCCG
>CALLAA010000174.1 GCA_938002955.1 uncultured Acidimicrobiales bacterium | reverse complement strand
TGAGCGTTTATCGGCCCCGCTTTTCGTCGTTTTCGGTGGTCGCCGTAGACTCGTCGAGGCGCACTTCGAGCGCCGCTTCTTGCACAGAGGAAAATTGGACATGGCTCACAAGGTTGGAATCGTTGGTGGCGACGGGATTGGTCCCGAAGTCATTGCCCAAGGAATGCGCGTTATCGCCGCAGCTGGGGTCGAGCTCGACACGATTGACTACGACCTTGGCGGTGCCCGCTATCTGAAGGATGGCGTTGTTCTCACCGACGAAATTCTCGACGAGTGGCGCGGCCTCGATGCCATCTACCTCGGCGCGGTGGGCGCTCCGGGTGTTCCACCTGGCGTGATCGAGCGGGGTCTGTTGCTTCGCATGCGTTTCGTGCTCGACCTCTACATCAACTACCGCCCGTTCGTCGCCCCAGATGGCTCCCATGAGTTCGTTGTCATTCGCGAGAACACCGAAGGTACCTACGCGGGCGAGGGTGGCTTTCTTCGCAAGGACACGCCACAGGAAATCGCGACACAGGGTTCGGTCAACACTCGCCACGGCGTCGAGCGGGCAATTCGCTATGCCTTTGAGTTGGCCACAACCCGCCGCAACCACCTGACGCTGGTGCACAAGACCAACGTGCTTACGTTCGCCGGCGACTTGTGGGAGCGCACCTTCAACGAGGTGGCGGCTGAGTACCCACAGGTCGAGACGGCCTACAACCACGTGGACGCTGCGTGCATCTACTTCGTTCAGGACCCACAGCGCTACGACGTGATCGTCACCGACAACCTGTTCGGCGACATTCTGACCGACCTCGGCGGCGCGGTGTCGGGTGGCATTGGCCTGGCGCCGACGGCCAACCTCAACCCGCATGGCGTGTCGATGTTCGAACCTGTCCACGGATCAGCGCCAGACATTGCTGGCCAGGGAATCGCAAACCCGCTCGCTGCGATCTTGTCGGGCGCAATGATGTTGCGTCACCTGGGCGAGACCGAGGCCGCTGAGCGAATTCGGGTCGCCGCTGAAGCCACTGCTTCCGAGACCGGAACGACCGTGGAGATGGCCGACTCGGTCATCGCAAAGCTGTGAGCGTTCAAGGCGACCTGACCGGCATCGACCGGACGGAACGCCAACCTGCGCGCGTCGAGATCTATGACACGACACTTCGAGATGGCAGCCAGCTCGAGGGCATTTCGCTGACGGTCGAGGACAAGCTCAAGATCGCTCGGCAGCTCGATCGTCTCGGCGTCACCTATATCGAGGGCGGTTGGCCAGGAGCGAACCCAAAGGACATCGAGTTCTTCGAGCGAGCTCGCACCGAGCTCGATCTTCAGACGTCGAAGATGGTGGCCTTTGGTTCGACGCGTCGAGCAAAGGGCAAGTCCGATACGGACCCGACGCTCGCCAACCTGCTCAGCGCAGACACCGGCACGGTGTGCATTGTGGGCAAGACGTGGGATTACCACGTCGAGGGTGCGCTGCAAACAACGCTCGAAGAGGGCGTCGCAATGGTTGCTGACTCGATTGCGTTTCTGAAGGGGGAGGGCCGCGAGGTCTTCTTCGATGCCGAACACTTCTTCGACGGTTACCGTCGCAACCCCGAGTTCAGCCTCGCGGTGCTCGAAGCCGCAGCCGTCTCGGGGGCGGACTGTCTTGTCTTATGTGACACCAATGGCGGTTCGCTGCCAACCGATGTCGAGCGGATGGTTGCAGAGGTATATGACCATCTGGGCGGACCGAACGGCACGGCATCGATCGGTGTGCATTTGCACAACGACACCGGCTGTGGCGTTGCGAACGCACTCGCTGGTGTGCGCGGTGGGGCGTCCCAGGTCCAGGGCACGATCAATGGTTACGGCGAACGGGTTGGCAACTGCGACCTGGTCCCCGTGATTGCGAACCTGAGCCTCAAGATGGGCATCGACACGATTGGCGAGGACAACCTCAAGCATCTGACGAGCGTTGCCCACAACGTCGCCGATCTCGTGAACTTCGCGGCAGACCCACAGCAGCCCTACGTTGGCGCTACCGCGTTTGCCCACAAGGCTGGCCTGCACACGTCGGCGATCGCCCGACGCCCCGATGCCTACGAGCATGTCGACCCGGAGTCGGTCGGAAACGGAACCCGGTTCCTCGTCTCGGACATGGCTGGCCGTTCGACCTTGGCGCTTAAGGCCGAGTCGCTCGGCATCGACGTCGACGGCAAGGTCCTTGGCGACATCACCGAGACGCTGAAGAAGCTCGAGTACGAGGGCTATCACTTCGAGGCCGCTGACGCGTCGCTCGAGTTGCTGATGCGCGCTGCGACCGGCTGGGAGCAGGACTGGTTCACCCTCGAGTCATTCCGGGTGAACCTCGATCATCGTTCCGGTTCGGGCGGCCGTGCCTGGACGGAGAAAGCGGTCGAGGTTGAGACCGAGGCCACCGTCAAGATCTGGATCGGCGACGAGCGAATCGTGGCGACCGGCGAGGGTAATGGTCCCGTGAATGCGCTCGATGCTGCGCTTCGTTATGCGATGCGTCGTCATTTCGCTGATCAACTCGAGGCGATCTCACTCACCGACTACAAGGTGCGGGTGCTCGACACCGGTCAAGGAACCGGAGCGGTTACCCGTGTGCTGCTCGAATCGACCAACGGTCAAGAGACGTGGTCGACGATGGGCGTATCGGAAAACATCATCGAAGCGAGCTGGCAAGCGCTCGCCGATTCCATCGTCTACGGACTGTTGCACCAGCCGAGCTAGGTCGCCGGGCTAGGGCATTGTTGCCGGTAGCCGGATCGCAAACGTTGCCCCGGTCCGTCCGTTTTCGGGCGGCAGAACGGTGATCGTGCCTCCGTGTGCGCCGACGATCTGATCGACGATCGCTAGGCCGAGGCCAGACCCGCCGGCG
>CALLAA010000173.1 GCA_938002955.1 uncultured Acidimicrobiales bacterium | reverse complement strand
CGCGCTATTGGAACGACGTCTCAACAAGGCCTGAACCTCATGTCACGAACTCACCTGCCGATTGTGACAGCAACGAAAATCCCTATCTCCGCGGTGAGATCACAGAAATGCCAACGCAAAACCCAGGTGAGCACGCACACGTTGTCGACATTCGCGCAACGGTCGAAGCACGAGATGTGTCGCGCCCGCCGAAGATCACTTTTACGTTCCCTGGACTCGATGATCCGCTGCGTTTATGGAACGAACTCGAAGCCCTTCGATGGATCGTGCCCGAACGGCCCGAGCCCGAACTCGAGATCGACTGGGATTCGCCAGAAGGTGCGGGGTTCAAAGTTCTCCCATACATGATCGAGGGCTTCGAGGTCATTGCCGACCACTGGCCCGCAGATCGTGTCGCCGAGTGGAGCCTCGACACCATCAACCTCCTGCGCCGGCTTGGTGTGGATCTCGACATACCGATCGCGTATCTCGCATTCTTGCGTCGCACACAAGTAGCACTCCTGAACGATCCGAACCGCGGGCCCTCAGGCGAGGTCAAACCAACCCCGGTTCCGAACACGCTGTTGCTGAGCAAACAGCCGTGGTCGCTGTTGGTCGACGATCCAACGGTTGACGTGTACGAAACGGCAACCGCACCGGGTCAGCCGAACTGGTACTGGAGCGAAAGTAGGCGGCATTCCGACGACCTTGGCCGAAGCGCCGAGGCGCAAGACGCTGTGTTGGGTGCTATTGAGATGGGCTGGGAGCTGCTCAGCCGCATGGAGGCCCCCGGTGCCGTCGACGGCCGAGACCGCATTCTTCGCTTCGTCGTTCAAGACGTGAAAGACGGCTCGGACATGCTCACCCGCTTGCAAGGCCTCGTTGGCGACCAATGTGCGTCGATGTTGATGCGTCCAATTCGCAAGACCGGAGCGGTCACGAACTGCCTACTCATTATCTGTGTTGTTCCTCGTGAGCGGTTTGCCGACATCGGCTCGCAGATCATCGCAGAGTTTCCTGACGCGATCGGCCGGGGTCGTCGCTACAGCGCAGCAGTCCCCGACGTTGCCTAGAACTGTTTGACGAGCTCTAGTCGCGATAGAAGTCGAAGCGAGCTTCAGAACGGTGCGAGTCAGCCTGCGGAGCTCGTTGCTCGGGCTGTGGCCGCTGACGCTCGAGTCGAAGGCGAAGAACCTCGACCTCGCGCTCGAGTTCGACGATGCGAGCGTCCTTGGCCGCTAACTGCTCCTCAACGGTCATCTCGTCGGCAAAGAACTCTGCCTTGAGTGCTCGCACGCGGGAGAGGCGACGCTCGGTAGCGTTTGGTCGCTTCGTTCCCATAGACAAACGGTAGTACGGCCGCTAGCTCGTTGTCAGGCCAGCAGGTCTCGCGGCGTCGTGCGGCGCGCTACCCACAGGACACGGCGAACGACCCGTCGGCGCGGACGCCAGCGGCCTCGGGTCCTCCATCGGAGGCGAAGAGTGCAGTGCCTTCGCTCGTGCCGCCGAGCACGGTCGAGGCAATGTTGTGGACATCGATCGACTCCTGGGCATACCAACTCACGGCGGTGCCATCCTCGCGGGCACCCTCGAGTGCGATGATCATCTCAAAGCCGACTCCGGTGTCGAATCGTTCGATGGTTGCGGTTACATGGCCGCCCGAATCGATCGTTCCTTCGGCGAGCGCGAACTTGAACGTGCCGTCGTCGTAGGTGTTGCAGATGCCGGCGTTGAGCTCGAAGGATTGGCGGCCGATAGTGAAGGCCATGAGGTCGGTGCCAGGAGCAACGTCGACCGCTGCTGGTTCATCGGCGAGCGCGAGCGCTTCGGGTTCGGGTCCGGCCGCGGGGTCAGCACCGCACGCTGCAAGGAATAAGCACAGTCCGAGGAGCATCCGTCTCATACCTGCCCTTCGGCGCGAATTCGCCGCTGGTTTAGAGCGATGTTTCTGTCTGTCGAGAGGGCCTGGTGTGCCACAATCGATCGATGATCGTCGAATCTCTCTTGCCGCTTGGAAAGCTCGACCCCGGACTGCGAGAGCCAGACACCCCGCTCCATATCGGCGAATTCGCAGCTGGTGCCGCGCTCGCCGAATCCGTCGGCCTCGACGCGGTCCTGGTCGAAGAAACCAAAGACGATCCGTTCCAATTGTTGGCCCTCGGTGCGTCGACGACCGAGCGAATCCAGCTCGGCACGTCGGTGGCGATGGCATTTCCTCGCAGCCCGACCATCACCGCAATGTCGGCGTGGTCCCTGCAAAAGCTGTCGCAGGGGCGCTTCGTGCTTGGCCTCGGAACTCAGGTCAGAGCGCACATTCAGCGTCGCTATGGGTTTGAGTGGTCAGCCCCCGCACCGTGGACTCGCGACTATGTGAACGCAATGCGCGCGGTGTGGGATTGCTGGCAGAACGGCACGCCGCTCGACTTTGAGAGCGAGCACTACAACCTCAATCTGATGGTTCCGTTGTTCAACCCCGGCCCGATCGACCATCCCAAGATCCCCGTTCACATCGCGGCGATTGGCCCGCACATGTGCGCAGTGGCGGGTGAGGTGGCCGATGGTGTTCGACTTCACCCGGTATGCACTCCGCGGTTTATCGACGAAGAGGTGCTGCCGAACGTCGCTCGTGGCGCGGCCCGGTCGAACCGAGATGTCGATGAGGTCGAGATCTGCATGAAGCCGCTGATCGGTACCGCCCCCGACACCGATGCACTCGAACGGGTAATCCGGACGGTTCGTGCCCGCGTTGCCTTCTATCTGTCGACGCCGTCCTACCGCCGAACCTTTGAGCTCCACGGTTGGGGAGACATCGCCCGAGAAGCATCGACGCTGTCTCGCGAGAACCGGTGGGAAGAACTCCCAGGACTGGTGGACGACGAGATGTTGCACACCGTGGCAACGGTCGGGACGTACGCGGAGATCGGCGCAAAGCTTCGTGAACGCTACGTTGGGCGAGTCGACCGGATCGAGTTCTCGATCCCGGTACACAACGATCACGATGCCGAAGTGTTTCGATCGATCCTCGATGAGGTTCGCTCCTGAAGCGTCTGGCGTCGCGGGTACTGCTACTCGCGAACGAGACCAAATTTGTCGAGCAGAATTGAGTCCCACTCCTCTGCGGAGACGGGAGTTTCGGTGGTTCCCTCGGGCGTGATCTCTTTGTACACGGTGGGCAAAAGCGTCAGTCGCAGTGGGCCACCGTCGACGAGCCGCGTTGCGAACGGCGACGTGCTCCACTTGAGCAGCGGGTCCGTCTGCAGGTGTTGGGATGCTGCGTCGAAGTCGGCGAGCTCGAGGGCCACTCGGCGGAATCGATACTGCGGCTCAGGAAAGCCAGACTCGTCGTGCCGTGTCAGCGTGAGCCCCTGGCTACTCGGAATCAACTCGAACGGAGCAACACCACCATCTTGTGGTCCGCGCTGGTTTAGGTCGAGGGGGACGGCGAAGCTATCGCCAAAGCCGACATCGACGAGATAGGACCGGTCGAGCTGCACCTCGAGCATCAGATGATCGACGATGGCGTTCGGTCCATCGAGCAGAACCGCT
>CALLAA010000172.1 GCA_938002955.1 uncultured Acidimicrobiales bacterium | reverse complement strand
GCGAGCAACCGACCAACGAAATAGACCGACCCTCCGACGAGCACAAGCAACGCGATGGCGAGCAGAGCGAATGATGTTCCGCCTTCATCGCTGATTTCAGCTACCGAATCGGCGGGCATCTCTCCGTCGAGGTCAGGATGTGGCGTCAGATCGTCGTTTTCTGTCATCGATTCGCTTCGCTCGGGCTTTCACGGACTAGGGCGACGAAGGAGATAACCACGATGGTGGTCACGAGTCCTGCGCACACAAGGATCAATGCCCTATCGACACCAATGGCCTGCCAAATGAGGCCAAACGACAGCGCAGACACCATTCGGGCGAGCGCCACGACGGTGGCCAGCAGCGCCAAACCACCGCTTCGGTGCGTCTTTGGAATCACACCGGCGGCCAATGCCGGCAGAACACCGTCGGTCGCGCCGTAGTAAACGCCGAGCAGAGCGAGGACGGAGAGGATCGCGGGCACCGACGTGGGCTGGAAGATCAGGACGCCATACACCGCTGCGAGAAATACGTGGCCTGCCACCCACACGCGGGCACGGCCAACCCGATCGGCCAACCGACCAAGTGGCGTGGCCGTGGTCAAGAACACAACGGCAGTACCAGCGAACAGGAGCGGGAACCACTCAACGCCGAAGCCCGAGATGCCAATGCTGCTCTCGGCCTTCGCCGCCTCGAAGATCACGAGATACGCAAAGGCATCTCCGATCGAAAAGAGGCCAAAGGCTGCACCGAGCAGGAGGATCCGACGAAAGCCACGATTCTGCCAATGGGTAGCGAGCGCGAGCGACGAACGCCCTGCGGAGCCAACCGTCGGCGCTGCGACCTTTGGATTCCGGACCCACGTCATGATGACGGCGAATCCCAATAGCCCGAATCCGACGCTCAACAGGAACACCGACTCGAACGACCCGGGCAATGCGAGCAAAATACCGAAGGCAACAAGTGGCCCAATGAGCGCGCCGGCAGCGTCGAGAGTTCGATGAAAACCAAACGCGGTTCCCCACGCATTCTCGGGTGTAGCGAGAGAAATCATGGCGTCTCGGGGACCGGTGCGTAGACCCTTCCCCAGGCGATCGGCGAGCAAGAACGGCACCGCCGGCAGACTCGCAACCGCCGAACCGAGCAAGCCAACGCGAGTAAGTGTCGACAACCCATAACCGGCCGCTGCAGTCTCTTTTGGCTTGCGCGTCCGATCGGCGATCATGCCGCCGACCAACCGCAGCAACGAGTTCGCCAACTCATAGGCGCCTTGAAAGAGCCCAAACGCAGCCGGAGAAAAGCCCAGCTGAGTCGTCAGAAAGAGCGGGATGACAGCGGCGACCATCTCGGAACTGATGTCGCTGAAGAAACTCGTAAACCCGAGCGCGATAACGGTTCCGTTCAGCGCGCCCTTTCGAGCGCGTTTGCCTACCGCTTCATCGGGGCGAGTGCCCAAACCCGTGTACACAGTGGTCTATCGGCAGAAGCAGACGAAAAATGGAGCACCAGCGGACCAGATTGTGCGCAGCCGAAACAAGATAGAGTCGCGCGGTGGCCTATCAGTCTCTCTATCGCCGCTACCGGCCCCAAACGTTCTCCGACATGCGAGGTCAAGAGCATGTCGTCAAGGCGCTTCGCAATGCTGTTCGCGATGACCGAGTTGGTCACGCGTACCTGCTCAGCGGGCCCCGCGGAACCGGAAAGACGACCGCGGCTCGCGTCCTCGCAAAGGTCCTCAACTGCGAAAACCCAGTCGATGGCGAACCCGACGGCACCTGCGCATCGTGTGTGTCCATCGAGTCCGGTACCAGCTTCGACCTCCACGAGCTCGACGCCGCATCGAACAACAAGGTCGACGACATTCGCGATCTTCTTTCGAAAGTTGCACTCGGCACGCCTGGACGCACCAAGGTGTACCTCCTCGATGAGGTCCACATGCTCACGTCGGGTGCCGAGAACGCGCTCCTCAAGACACTCGAAGAACCTCCGGACCACGTTGTCTTCGTCCTCGCAACGACCGAGCCGCACAAGGTCGTACCGACCATCCGCAGTCGAACTCAGCAGCTCGAGCTCACCCTTATTCCGGCCGACCAAATGGCCGACCTCGTTCGCGAGATCGCAGCCGACGCTGGCCTCGAAGTCGATGAAGCCGCGGTCGGCCACGTCGTAAAGGTCGGCGGTGGCTCAGCCCGCGACACCCTCTCCGCGCTCGATCAAGTCGTCGCTGCTGGCGGTGTCGCCGACGTCGACAACTCGACCGCAGATCTGCTCGAAGCGGTGGCGGCCCAAGACGCCGGACGGGCCCTGCAAGCAATCGAATCGGCGACATCACGCGGCGCTGACCCACGTCGAATCGGCGAAGGCTTCGTCGACGCCCTGCGCACGGTGTTCCTCGTCAAGATGAACGCCGCTCCCGCACGGCTCTCCGAGCCCGAACGTGCCCTCGCCGACCAGTACTTGCAGCGGCTCTCCCCCGCCACGATCACCCGAAGCCTCGAGATCGTCGGCCGATCGCTCGTCGAGATGCGCCAAGCACCCGATCCACGTATCGACCTCGAAGTCGCCTTCGTGAAAATTGCGTCACTGCAAACCGACACGAGCGCGGCCGGCCTGGCCGCACGCGTCGAACAGCTCGAAGCACGCCTCGCAGGCGGTGCTCCCGTGCCCGCAGTAGCACCAGCACCCGCAGCGCCCACCGAGCCAGTTGCCGTCGAACCCGAACCGGTCGCACAAGCACCGGCAGCCGCCGCCGCACAGCCAGCGCCGACCCCACAGCCAACACCGACACCACAGCCAGCGCCACAACCCGCACCGACCGCTCCACCTGCAGCGCCTCCCGCATCCTCCGGTGGACGACCCGCCGACGCAGCCCGAGCAGCCCTACGTCCGCGTCAGGACAAAGAAAAGCCAGCCGCTGCGCCAGCGCCCGCACCGGCACCGAGTGCCGCCGCACCATCACCTCAGCGACCCGGAGGAGCTCCCCCACCACCGTCGATGCGCAATGAGGCATCACCACAAGCGCCAGCGCCCGCACCAACACCGGCTCCCGAACCAGCAGCTCCGGCTCCTGCTCCGGTAGAAGCTGCTCCGCCCCAAGCACCAGCTCCCGAACCTGTCGGACAGCAAGCTCCAGCGACACCGGCGGCACAGCCGGGCTCGATCACCGCGGAACGTTTGCGCGACGGCTGGGCTGGAATGCTCGACGGTCAGTCGACGCCAGCACGAGCTCGATTCCTCGCAGGACACGTCGACACGGTCGACGGAGACACCATCCATCTCGTGCTGCCGACCGAGAGCCAGGTGAAACGATGCGAGCCGTACCGCGCCGAAGTTGAAGCCGCAATCGCCCAATCCTTTGGTGCCACCATGACCATTTCGATGCGAGCGGGCGAAGGCCCGCCACCGTCGTCGATGCCCGGTAGCGCAAAGCCCGCAGCACCGGTCGAACCACCACAGGATGAATCCGAGATTGACATCAACGATCTCACCGACGCCGATGTGGGCAACGCCTCGGTTGTCGAACGAATCGCCGACGTCTTCCCCGGCGCCGAAGTTCTCGAACAAGAAAGCTGATCACCATGTCTGACCACAACGACCCGAACCCAGCTGATCCAACCGCTGGAGCAATGCCAGATCTCGGCGCGTTGCTCGGCGGAGGAGCAGGAGGCATGGACCTCGGAAGCCTCATGGAGCAAGCACAACAGATGCTCGCCGGTGCACAAGAAGCCGCCGCTGAAGTCATCGAGGGCAGCAGCGGAGGCGGAATGGTCAAGATCGAAGTCGACGGAGGATTCAACTTTCACTCCGTGTCGATCGATCCGTCCGTTGTCGATCCGAACGATGTCGAGATGCTGAACGACCTGGTCTTGGCGGCGCTTCGCGACGCGTCCACCCAGCTCCAAGAGAACCAGACCGACGCCATGGGCGGCATGGACCTCGGCGGTCTCGGCGGAATGCTCGGAGGCGGCTGATCTTGGCCGTCTTCGCCGGACCAGTACAAGACCTCATCGACGAACTTGGGCGCTTGCCCGGCGTCGGCCCGAAGTCCGCTCAGCGGATTGCGTATCACATCCTGAAGATCTCGACCGTCGACGCGACCCGCCTGTCGAAGGCCATCAACGAGGTGAAGGAACGCATCTCGTTCTGCGACCGTTGCTTCAACATCGCCGAGGGAACCGAGTGCGGTATCTGCCGGGACCCATCGCGCGATCTCACGGTCGTCTGTGTTGTTGAGGAATCACGAGACATCGTGGCCGTCGAACGCACTCGCGAATACAAGGGTCGGTATCACGTCCTCCAGGGGGCGATCAGCCCAATCGAAGGCATCGGCCCAGAACAGCTCCGAATCGCCGAACTGTTGAGCCGAATCACCACCGAAGGAATCGGCGAGGTAATCCTCGCCACGAACCCAAACATCGAGGGCGAGGCGACCGCCATGTACCTCGCACGACTGCTCGAGCCTCTCGGCATCACCGTTAGCAAGATCGCGTCGGGCCTGCCGGTTGGTGGCGACCTCGAGTACGCCGACGAACTAACGCTCGGTCGAGCACTCGAGGGTCGCCAACGCCTCGGGTCAGCGAGTCCCGAGGTCTGAGCGTTCACTGCTGGTCGCCGGTCCCGCAGTCAGCTGCGGAAGCACGAATGCAAGCCGCAAGAACAGCGATCCAACAACGAAGAACAGCGCAGCACGCCACAACACATCCACCGTGACGAGGTCGACGAAGATCAGCTTCGCTGCGGTCACGGCCAATGTGACGAAGCCAGCCTGAACGACGGTCGAGTCGAGCAGTCGACTGCCACCTACCACAAGCGCCATCCCAATCGCCGCCCATGCGAGGGTCACGATCATCTGACCTTGTGGAATGTCACGGAATGAGGCCGCCGCCCAGCCGAGGCTAAGTACCCAGGTGATGATCCACGCCCGTCGACTGTGCCCATCTCGGCGAAGAAGCCACGCCACTGCACCGCTAGCGAGCACCACCGCAAGTATCGACAACGAACCGGAGGCGGACAGACCATCGAAGAACGCCCCGTTCAGTACCTGACCAGTCGTAATGGAGGCGACGACGACACCGAGGATCGCGGCGAGCACGATCATGTCGGGAGTCCGGAAGCGATACGCCAAGGCGGCAGCGAGAAGTGTGTGAACGAGAAGCGCAACGAGCAAGGCAGGACCGTTGGTCGCCGCCACAAGAGCGACGGCGACCGTTCCGATCGCAGCCGCGCCGTGAAGCAGCCGCATGGTGATCGTCATTGGGCGCAAGGCAGCGACAGCCGCACCAGCCACGGCGCCAACAACTGCGACGACCCAGAAGAAGTCGATAGAGGTGATCTCGACCTCAATGGCGACCGCTGCGGTGAGAACCGACATCCATGGAATGATCAGCGCTGCAACACGAGCTTCGATAACGGCAGCGGGGTTTGCATGTTCGCCCCCGTCAACTCGTGCGAAGTCGACCGCCTGGGAAGCACCTGCGAGCACGATGGCGATCACCGTTGATGCGAACAGGCTCATAACGGCTCCGGTACCAAGATCCGTGGAGAAGACGGCGAGCACTTCGAATCCGGCTACGGCCGCACCTAGCGCTGCACCCAAACTGCGAGCCCAGAACCAACCCCGATTGCGGGTCACTGCGGTGATGGCAAGCAGATAGGCCGAACCGAGCAGCGAAAGGAAGGTCGGATCGGAGACATGTCCGTAACGGAGCATCGCAACCCCCGCAATAAGCGCCGGGGCGCTGGCGATCGCCACCGACTCGGCGTCAAGCGAGCGAGACAGCGCCAGATACGCGGCAATCGAAGCGATCAACCAACCGACTGCGACCGGAAAGGACACCAGGTTCAGTCCAACAAAGCCAACGGCGCCAGTAACGACAAGCGACGTCGCTCCACCGACCGCCATCGTGATCGCCCATGGACGTCGATCGGACGCGAAGCGAAACGATGAGCCCATCATGATGAGAGAGGTGATGGTCGCCAGCGCGAGCTGAGCCGTAGGTCCAATCCAGCCCCGGCTGATCGCCGTCGACACAAAGAAGATCGCCGATGCGATCACCATCGCGATTCCTGCGTACCGCAACAGCATCTCCGCGTCGAATACTGATGCCGCCGACGGAGGGGGCGTTGGGTTCGCCGCTAGCGGAGTGGGAGGAGGGGGCGGCGGTGGCGGCGGCGGTGGCGGTGGCGGTGGCGGTGATTCAACGACCACGCCACGGTGCAGGTCAATGAGTTGCCGTTCGGTTTCAACGAGGAGCTCTTCGAGCTCAGCGATACGTCTTTCGGTGGAGTTGTGCATTGTTCCACGGTGATGGCGGCACCGATGGTGTGACGTGGTGGAAACCCCCCAAAGCACACTGGGGTCAATGCTCAAGCGGAATTTCACGTTTCTGGAATATGTACTTGACTTCTGTTCGTAACTTTCGTAACATAACTGCAACGTCAACTTCGTAAGTGGATCAGGGTCTCCTTACGAATACGACAGGGTTTATTGCTGTTCCGGTCGGTCGGACCATACGACCGCCCGCGCCTGATCGATCGGGGCAGCGAACCCTGTGTTCTTCTGCGGTCGCAATCCGTCGCTGCGCTCCTCGATGCTCGGCAGTTAGCCAGAGGCCCCACACCGTTCACACCGGCTTCGCAGCTGCGAACTCAATCTTCTTCTGCGGTCGTAATCCGTCGCTGCGCCCCGATTTCTTGAATCAGTCGGGGTGCACTTCGTGACGCAACGTTGACTTCATAAAGTCAGCAAGCGACGTGTCAGGGGCCATCTCGATCGCAACGACATCGCGAGAATCCGTAAGCGGCTGCTCGGAAACCGGTTCGGCAATTGCCGATCGCGCCGCTTCCACCCGAGCGTGGACAACCCGCTCTTCCTCCAGAAGCTGGTCGAGACGAGCCTGGGCTGCCGACAGCACCGCATCGCTGCGCTCGCGAGCACGCTCCTCGGCTTCCTCGGTAAGACGTGCCGCCTCGACCTCAGCGTCGGCCACGATTTTCGCGGCACGCTCGTCTGCATTGTGGAGCGCATCGACTGACCCAGCCTTTGCTTCGGCTTCAGCGATGATCGCTGCCGCCTCCTCACGAGCCGCTGCCAAAATGCTATGCGCTTCATCCTCGACAACAGCACCGGTCTCGCCTGTCGCCGCCAAACGTTCACGCACCTCTTGCCGAGCACGCATCTCCGAGGAGATCTCCCGCAAGAAGTTGCGCACCTGCACGATGTCGTAGCCGCGCCGAGTCATTCGGAACGGCTGACGATCGATCTGTTCTGGAGTCAGATGCACGGGCATTCTTTCTGCAGTCGAGCGACTGGAACATGGGAGAACTGGACGATCCAGCAGGAGACCAGTTGTACCAAACGGAGCTTCGCGCTGAAAGCATTGGGCGTTCGTGGTCGTCCTCGGTAATGATCGTCCCATGCGCGTGCACCTAATTGACGGAACCTACGAGCTCTTTCGCTACTACTTCGCTGCCCCCTCCCACGTCACAGACGCCGGCCAAGAGGTCGGAGCGGTCCGCGGCGTCCTCGGATCGATGATTCAACTGCTCGAGCAAGGCGCCACACACGTCGGCATCGCGACCGATCACGTTATCGAGTCCTTCCGCAACGACCTGTGGGACGACTACAAGGATGGCTCCGAAATAGAAGAGGGCATTCGTTCACAATTTCAACTTCTCGAGGACGTCCTTGCAGCTGCCGGATTCACGGTGTGGCCAATGGTCGAGTACGAGGCAGACGATGCGCTCGGCGCCGCCGCCAACACATACGCCGACGACCCCCGTGTCGACGAGGTGATGATCTGCACCCCGGACAAGGACCTCGCACAATGTGTCTCGGACGCTCGCTCGATCGTGCAGTTCGATCGCCGCAAAGAAGTCCGCTACGACGAGGACGGCGTGCGTGAAAAGTTCGGCGTCGATCCGGCCTCTATCCCCGATTACCTCGCGCTCGTCGGCGACAGCGCCGACGGATTCCCAGGACTCCCGGGCTGGGGAGCGAAATCGACGAGCACGGTTCTGTCGCGCTACGGAAAGCTTGAGGACATTCCGCTGGCGGCTGGGCAATGGGACATCACCGTGCGCGGAGGCGCCAAGCTCGCCCAAACCTTCGCAGACAATCGAGATCTCGCCATTCTCTTCCGCCGGATCGCAACCATCGAGCTCGATGCGCCGGTTGACCCAGACGTATCTGCACTCGAATGGACCGGCCCGACCAACGAGTTCGCCGAGCTCGCAACATCGATCGACGCTGACCGTCACCTCGCCCGGATCGAGCGGCTACTCAAGCGATAGTCCTCGGGTTCTCGCCACGACGGTTATTGGCATCGATCAACACACATCATCGCGGTGAACCTGGCTTAGCGTTATCGCAGTGACTACAACCGACACCCCGACTCCACAGCGAGAGTCGATGTTTCGCGGCAACGCCGGACTGATTCTCGGTTCGGCAATTTTGGCGTCGGTGCTTACCGGGCCGGGGCAGACAATCGGCGTGTCGGTCTTTATCGATCACTTTGTTGACGACCTCGGACTGACTCGTGCCGAGGTCAGCACCGCCTATCTCATCGGCACGCTGACCGGCTCACTCTTTCTTCCTACGGTTGGCCGGTTCATCGATCGCCGGGGTGTCCGGGTCGCCCAGACGATCATCGGTGTACTCTTCGCCGCCGCGCTCATCAATATGTCCTTCGTGCAAGGTTTCGTGACCTTGGCCATTGGCTTCACCGGAATCCGGTTGCTCGGGCAAGGTTCACTTTCGCTGGTGAGCACAGTCACGGTTTCGCTCCGTTTTGTACAGAACCGCGGTACGGCGATCGGCATGTTCTCGACGGTCACCGCTGGTCTTATGGCGCTCGTCCCGATCGTGCTCGCAACGATCATCGCCGCCGTTGGATGGCGAAGCGCGTGGTTGGTCGCCGCGATTGGCATTGCGCTCACCGTGAGTCCACTTGCGTGGTTCGGCCTCCGATCGATGCCGACGAACTCCGCTCCGTCTCCGAACGCTGCATCCGACCCGTCCAACGATGACACATACGACCGCGGCGAGGCTCTTCGCACTCGAGGGTTCTGGATCCTCGCGGCGATCAGCGGCGCTGCGGGCATGTTGAGTACTGCGCTGAACTTCCACCAGATCGACTTGCTGACGCAGGCCGGCTTGAGCAAGGAAGGTGCCGCCGCAATGTTCCTTCCACAGGTCCTTGGGTCAACGCTGGCCGGGTTCGGCTTTGGGTATGCGGCCGATCGTCTCGGCACACGCCTCTTGCCCGCGTTGAGCGTTGCGCTGTTGTTCGCTGCACACATTCTGGCTGCGAACGCCTCCCCTGGCCTCGCGGTTGTGAGTTACGCCGTCGTCCTTGGCGCCGCCGGTGGGGCGACCCGGACGGTATCGGCCACATTGCTGCCGTCATGGTTTGGCACGACTCATCTCGGGTCGATCCAGGGCACGCTCACGTTGCTCAACGTTGGCGCATCGGCCACTGGACCGGTGGCACTCGCACTTCTCGAGTCCCGGGTCGACTCCTATCCCACCGCAATTCTGATGTTGTCGACGATCCCCCTCGCCGCATTGCTCTTTGCGCTCCTGCCGCCGTTTAGCAAAGAACGGCGCAGATCTCGGCAAGTCGATCACGGCTGACGGTGAACCACGCCCACTTCCCGCGCTGCTCGCGCTCGAGAATGCCGGCGGCGACGAGCTGGCTGAGATGATGACTCACGGTTGGCTGGGTCTTGCCGAGCAGTTCAGGGAAATCGCACGCACAGCCTTCGCCTTGAGCGGCGATAATGCTGACGAGCTTGAGACGGACGGGGTCGGCGAGGGCTTTCAGGACTCCGGCGAGCACCTCTGCCGCCTCATCATCAAGCGGTGTAGTGAGCAAGGGGTCGCAGCAGAGCATGTCCATACATGAATCGTACACTTCATATTGACAACTGTCGATACGTAGGTATCATATCGATAGACGTCTAAACGATAGACGCAACAAATCGAACGGAACAGCCCCATGCGCCTGCAACTTGCACTCAACGTCGACAACCTCGACGAATCGGTCAGCTTCTACGAGAAAATGTTCGACACACCGGTGAACAAGCGCCGCCCCGGCTATGCCAACTTCGCAATCGAGAACCCACCACTCAAGCTGGTGTTGTTCGAAGGCCAAGGACCGAGCGGATCACTCAACCATCTCGGTGTCGAAGTTGAAGAAGCCTCCCAGGTGAGCGACGCCGAACAGCGGATTAGCGCGACTGGAATCGAAACCACCGGTATTGACGACACGGTGTGTTGCTACGCCGAGAAGACCGAAACCTGGGTGTCTGGCCCCGACAACACCCGCTGGGAGTGGTACGTCAAGACCGGCGATGCCGATGTCTTAGAGAACACGATCATCAGTAGCAGCGACACCACCTGCTGCCCGTAGGCAATTCGTCAACACACCCCATCAGCAACAGCTGATTGAATGGCGGTGTGCGCTTCACGACGATCGTCTTCGACCTCGACCACACCCTTCTCGATAGCGATAGCTCAGAGCGTCTTGCGTTCACGCAGACTCTGCAATCGATCGGTGTCGAACGCCCCGAGCAACACCTGGGGACCTACCAGGGGATCAACGTCGCGTTGTGGAAGCAGGTCGAGCACGGTGACCTGTCACCGAACGAGGTCAAGGTGCTGCGCTTCGCTCAGCTGTTAGAACGCCTCGATATCGACGAAAACCCCGAGCTGCTCGGCGAGCGGTATCTCGACGGCCTCGGAAACATGGGCGAGCTGTACCCCGAAGCACGTGACCTACTCGACTCCGTAGCCGAACGTCGGCTCGGCCTCGTCACCAACGGGATTGGTTCGGTCCAGAGGCGTCGACTGGAACGCCTCGACCTCGATCGGTACTTCACGGGCGTTGCGATCAGCGGAGAAGTGGGCGTCGCCAAGCCCGACCCGGAAATCTTCTCCCATCTCGATTTTCCCGATTGGACGCCCGAACAGACCGTCATCATCGGCGACTCCCTCACCTCGGACATCGCTGCGGGGATCAACGCCAATATCGCCACCTGTTGGTACAACCCATCAAGTACGCCGAACACCGGGCCGACGATTCCAACGGTAGAAGTTCAACAGCTCTCGGACGTCCTGGGAGCTCTCTCCTCCCTCTAGCACTGCTCGCGAGCCCGCCGGCAATGAACGCCAAGTCAGCGGTTTGCTCGACTAGCGTTTGAGGGTTGGGCAGACCCTGCTACTTCATCCACCTCAAGGCGATGCAATGACCGAAAACCCCGCTGGCACGAACAACATCGATTCGCTTGCCGAACGCGCCAAAGAGATGCTCGAACGCGTCCGAGGTCCCGTCGACAGCATCGAAGCAGGGACAACAGCCGAACCAGCGACCGAAGCAGTCGAGACGATTTCGGTCGAAGCGGTCGTCGAAGAAGCAGTCGTCGAAGAAGCGATTGAAACAACCGTTGAAGACTCGGTCGAGGCCACCGACCCGTCCACTGATGAAGCGACCGCGGTAGACAGCTCGGAGCCAGAGCCCGAGCCAGAACCAGAGCCAGAGCCCGAGCCAGAGCCCGAGCCAGAGCCAGAGCCAGAGCCAGAGCCAGAGCCCGAGCCAGAGCCAGAGCCCGAGCCAGAACCAGAGCCCGAGCCAGAACCCGAGCCCGAGCCAGAACCCGAGCCCGAGCCAGAACCCGAGCCCGAGCCAGAACCCGAGCCCGAGCCAGAGCCCGTATCGACCAGTCGACTCGGAGCACTCGCCGACCAGGCGAAGGATTCCCTCGCTGCGGTGTCGACCACCGACACACCTGCGACAACGCCGGACATCGACACCAGCGACGACATCGACACCAGCGAAGGAGTCGATCTCAGCGCCCTGGCATCAGATGACACTGTCGAGGGCAACTTCGACGCCGCCGACCTCGGCGACCTGATCGAAAGTGACCTTGAAGACCTGGACTCGTTCGGTACCACCGAGATCATCACACCCGCAGGTCCGAGCAGCGACGATGTACACGTTGATGACATCGATGTTGACCTCGCAGAGACCATGGATGTCGATTGGGCCGAGACCTCGAGCATCGAACTCCCCGAAAACCCGGTCGATCCGGTCGAGGTTATG
>CALLAA010000171.1 GCA_938002955.1 uncultured Acidimicrobiales bacterium | reverse complement strand
CGATGTCAGCTGGGTTTCTTTGCCACTCTTCGTGTCGAGCATGAAGAGTTCGCCGCCGCGGGCATCGTCGCTGTAGAACAGCACCCCGTTGGACACCCACCATGCGCCGCCGCCGTATTCGTGCACCCGTGTGCGCACGTTTGCTTCGGGGCCCGTGACCTCGGCAATCTCTCCGTCGTGCCAGCAGACGATCGCCGCGCGTCCGGCCTCTGAAGGCCGATTTTCTGCCCAGTAGACATCGTCGCCGTCGGCGACGACTTCGGATATGCCAACGGCTCCCGAAACGAGGAGCTCTGCGGTTATCGGAGAAACGACGTTAGCCATAGCCAAACCCTAACGCCGAAGGCCGAGAGGTACCTGGTACCTAATCGGCGTTTGGTGCCAGGTACGTTTTGCAGGCTCGCGCCACGGTACGTTGATTTTTCAACGATTTTGTGATCGGTACCTGGTACCTTTCGCCCAAAAGGTGCCAGGTTCGCCAGGTGCCGCCTCCGGCGCAGCAGCAGAGCATCGAGAGCCGTCAGGCTCGGATTGCGATAGCTGGAGGGCAAAGCCCGGGCGATTAGGAGAGGAAATCGACGATGCGCTGAACGCCTTCGCCGAGATCATCGTCGCCGAGGGCAAAGCTCAGTCGGGCCGCGCCGCCAGCGCCGAACGCTTCGCCGGGCACGATGGCTACCTTGGCGTCCTCGAGCAATGCCGCAGCAAGGTCGAGAGTCGAGTCGATCTGGTGACCGCCGATGTTACGTCCGAGGATGTTCTCGAAACTCGGGTAGGCGTAGAACGCACCCTGCGGTTCGGCGATCTCGATGCCCTCAACCGCCGACAGCATGGCAAACATGTTCTTGCGACGACGATCGAATGCATTGCGCATCTCGGCTACCGCATCGAGCGGACCCGCAACCGCGGCGAGCGCTGCGCGTTGAGCGACGTTGTTGACGTTGCTCGTGTAGTGGCTCTGCAGGTTCGTCGCAGCCTTGATGACGTCCGCTGGTGCAACCATCCACCCGACTCGCCAGCCGGTCATGGCGTACGTTTTCGCCACACCGTTCAAGATGATGCACTTGTCGGCAAGCTCCGGCACGACGACCGGCATCGAGTGATGCTCGTTGTCGCCGTAGACCAGATGCTCGTAGATCTCGTCGGTGATCACCCAAAGATCGTGCTCCACGGCCCAACGGCCAATCGCTTCGATCTCGTCGCGGCTGTACATCGAGCCGGTCGGATTCGACGGCGACACGAACAGAACCGCCTTGGTCTTGTCGGTCCGGGCCGCCTCGAGCTGCTCGACGCTCGCGCGGAAACCATCTTCGACGGTGGTGAGAACAGGTACGTGGCTGGCCCCGGTCAGCGCAATCGCCTCGGGGTACGTGGTCCAGAAGGGTGTCGGCACAAGAACTTCGTCGCCTGGGTCGAGGATGGTGGCAAACGAGCTCGCTACGGCCTGCTTTCCGCCGTTCGTAACGAGGACGTTGGCCGCCTCACACAAAAAGCCAGAGTCACGGACGGTCTTGGCCGCAATGGCGTCACGAAGTACCGGAAGACCACTCGACGGGGTGTACTTGTGATTGGCCGGATCGGTGCAGGCAGCGACCGCAGCATCGACGATGTGTTGCGGCGTCGGAAAGTCGGGCTCGCCAGCGCCGAAGCCGATTACTGGTTCACCAGCGGCCTTCAATGCCTTTGCCTTGGCAGTGATCGCCAGCGTTGCTGACTCTTGAATTGCGCCGATTCGGTCCGAGATGCGAGCACCCATCGAAAACTCCATGAAGTTTTGTTCGTAGAACAGCGCGAATTCGCTGATTCCAACTGCGAAACTATCGGGTATGACATCAATCCCAGACATCACGATTCCAGACTCGATGCGCCCGGTCGACGGCCGCTTCGGCTCCGGGCCATCGAAGGTACGTTCTGAGGCTGTAGCCGCCCTCGCCGCCGAGGCCGACGACTTCCTTGGAACAAGCCATCGCCAGGACACGGTAAAGCTCGTCGTTGCTGCACTGCGCAACGGACTTCTCGAAATGTTCGACGCTCCGGACGGCTACCAAATCCTGATGGGCAACGGCGGCGCAACGCTGTTCTGGGATGCGGCCACCTTCCACTTGATCGAGAACAGCGCGCAGTTTCTCGTCGCTGGCGAATTCGGCAGCAAGTTCGCAAAAGCAGCCACGCTCGCTCCACACCTCGGCGACCAGCACATCGTCGAAGGCGACCCCGGCACCGCTCCGTCCCTCATCGCAAACCCTGAGGTCGACGCCTACTGCTACACGCACAACGAGACGTCGACGGCCACCATGTTCCCCGTCGTTCGCCCAGAAGGTGGCGAAGGACTCACCCTCGTCGACGCAACCTCTGCCGCAGGCGGCCTGCGCTTCAACGCAGCAAATAGCGACGTGTACTACTTCGCTCCGCAGAAGTGCTTTAGCTCCGACGGCGGCCTCTGGATTGCCCTGTGCTCGCCAGCTGCCATGGATCGGATCAACTCGCTCGCGGCAACCGATCGCTGGGTGCCGGAGATCTTGAACCTCAAGACCGCCATGGACAACTCGCTCAAGGACCAGACCTACAACACCCCCGCGCTAGCCACGATCTACCTCGCGCTCAAGTACACCGAATGGGTGAACGAGAACGGCGGCCTCAACTTCGCCGCTGGCCGCTCCGAGCAGTCGTCGAAGATCATGTACGACTGGGCTGATGCGAGCGACTACGTCACACCGTTTGTCCAGAACGTCGAGAACCGCAGCCACGTCAACGCCACCATCGACCTCGACGATTCAATCGATGCAGACACCGTCGTTGCTGTCTTGCGCGCCAACGGCATCCTCGACACCGGTGGTTATCGCAAGCTTGGCCGCAACCAGATGCGCATCTCGATGATGCCCGGCATCGACCCGAGCGACATCGAAGCACTCACGCACTGCATCGATCACGTCGCCGCTGCGATGCGCGGCTAGCGCAAACGTTGCCGCGACTTCGCCGCTGACGCGGACGTCATACATCCGAAGTCCCCACACAGGTTCCGCCAGCTGCGTGGGGACTTTGCAGTTTTTGGCGCGCCCTGGCGTCGATTCGCTATAACCAAGGCGTGACTTACCTCGACCGGACCCAACCGCACCCTGGCTATTGGTCATCGCCATGGCCGGTGGAGTGCGGCGGCAACCGCCGACAGAAAGCCTCGAGTGGCCGGATCGACGCCGCCTCGGGGAGCGCATCGGTGGTCTCGCGCCACGACGACAAGTGGCACGTGATGGCGATCGAACGGGACCCGGGTCAGTGGTACGTCGGCGGCACAATGCCCGCATTCGCTGGACCACCACCCTTCGGCTGGGTCGAGCGGATCGACCCAGACACACTCGAGGTCTTGGCATCGAGTCCGCAGCTCCCCTGTGGCGAACACGTGTGGTGCGGTGCGATCCTCGCTCATGCCAACGGATCGATCATGTCGGTCAACGGCAACTATCTTCATCGCCTCGACCCCGACAATCTCTCCGTCATCGCCGAACGAGAACTCCCCGTCAGCCGATCACACAACGGCTTGCTGGCCCTCGCCGACGGCTCGCTCATTACGAAGGATCTTCGACTTGAAGGTCAGGGCGGCACGACGATCACTCGCCTCGACCCGGACACGCTGCAGCTGATCGGCGAGCCACTCGTACTCCCCGAAGGGTCGATGGGCCGCATCGCAAGCGACCTCACCGACGACGGCGAAGCGGTCTACGTGCCAGGAACCGAGCACCTCTATCGCCTCGCCATCGACGACGGCCGATTGACCATTGACGACTGGTCACCGAAGTATCGATCGGCCGGAGGCGAGCACGGATTGGCGTGGGACTCGTGCATCAGCGGCGGGTCGTCGTGGGTTATGGACTGCGGCGACATCACGTCGGTCCGCATGATCCACACCACCGAGCCCAACGGCCGGTGGGACGAAGCGCCCGGGCGAGCGCTCAGCTGGCGCCAGCCCGCACCATGGAGTGGCCCCCAACGTCTCATCGAAGCGAACTGTATGACCGGCGACGTGCGGTCGATCGCACCGTTCGGCACCCCGGGCGGCGGCATCATCGCCCCGCCAGTGCACGTCCCCGAATACGGCATGACCATTGCGTGGGACTCGGTCAACGGCGGACTCGCTGGCATCACGACCTCAGGCGACGAGCTCGACGTGGCCTGGACCATCGCCGATGTTCGACCGAGTATGCAGCCAGTCGTGTACCCCGAGTCCGGCGAGCTCGTCATCAACGACTTCACCGATGCGGGGAACGACGACATCATCGTGGTCGACATCGGCACCGGCGAGCTACTCGATCGGGTCTCAACCGGAAGCCGAATCGCGAACGGCATGTTCCTCAGCCCAGGGCCCGGCCGAAGCGTCTTCTATTGCTCCACGCTCACCATCGCACGAGTCACCTGGTCGTAGATCGGCGGGAGCGAAGTTCATCTCTCTGAACGAAATGTGAATGCGTTCATAGGCCAAAACACCTAGAGAACAACGGGACGAACCACTTCCACAATCGCGCTCAAAGTGGTGGTGTGCACGATGCGGAGTAGGTGCTCCGCTGTGCGACTGGGCGTTGCACATGTTCACAAAGGATGTCCCTCATGAAGAAACGTGCGAGCCTCGTGCTCATAGCGATGTTTGCGATTCTGTTACCCACAGTCGCGACATCAACCGCCGGAGCCAGCAGCTACCAACCAACCGAAGCCACATACCAGGTCGAGTTCACGAACATCACGAGCGGGCAGTACCTGACGCCGCCGAACTTCGCAGCACACGACTACAACGTCGACGTGTTCCAGCGAGGAGAACAGGCAAGCCCAGGAGTTCAGGCCGTTGCGGAGAATGGCGCAGTACCCGTACTCGCCGAAGAGCTCGCGGCAGCGGTTGCCAGCCGCGGCGGAGTAAGCGGAGTCGGCGGCGACGGCCCGCTCGCTCCAGGCGCATCCAGCTCGTTTGAATTCACCACGTCGAGCAGCCGACTAAGCATCGTCTCGATGATCATTTGCACCAACGACGGATTCGCTGGGCTGGATTCCCGTCGTCTCCCAACCCGAGACGGCCAGACCCGCACGTACCGACTCAGCGGATACGACGCCGGCACCGAGATCAACACCGAGAACCGCATCGATATCGTTCCCGCACCATTCTGCGGAGACGGCGAAGGCTCCGGCGAAAGCAACCCAGAACTCGCCGAGAACGGCGTCATCAAGCGCCACCGTACGCTTCGTGGCGTCGGCGACCTGCCGGCCACGTTCGACTGGAGCGGCCCGGTCGCCGAGATTCAGATCACCCGAGTCGACCCCGCCCCGACGTACACGATCAACGTCGAGAACATCACGTCGGGCCAGTACCTGACCCCTCCAAACTTCGCGGTCCACAACCAGTCCGTGGATGTCTTCCAGCGCGGACAAAAGGCCAGCCCTGGTGTGCAAGCAGTAGCCGAGAACGGTGGCGTTCCAATCCTCGCCGCCGAGCTCGCCGCTGCGATCGATGCCAACGGGCTCGGCGTGTCCGGGGTTGGGCAAGGAGACCTCGGCCCGCTCGCTCCGGGCGCAGAGCGCACCTTCACAGTGACCAGCAAGGAACGCAAGCTGAGCATCGTGTCGATGGTGGTCTGCACGAACGATGGGTTCGCCGGACTCGATAGCCGCAACCTTCCGCGCTGGGACGGCGACAGCCGCACCTTCTACGTCCGTGCGTTCGACGCCGGTACCGAAGTCAACACCGAGAACCGCGCCGACATCGTGCCAGCGCCATTCTGCGGAGACGGCGAAGGCTCCGGCGAAAGCAACCCAGAACTCGCCGAGAACGGCGTCATCACGAACCACCGCACCTTGCGCGGTGTTGGTGACCTTCCCGACACATTCGACTGGCGTGGACCGGTCATGAAAGTGACGGTCACCCGCAACGCATAGGCGTTCACGCACTGCCCTCACGCGCAACGGGCCGGGTTCGCACTGCGAACCCGGCCCAACTGCGTTCATGAGATCTACTTCGTCGTCACCGGACGCAAATCGATCGTGGCATCCGAAGCCCGTGTAATTGGGCCGAGTCCATCGAAGATCACATCGAGCTCGTCTTTGTTGAGCGTCTCCTTTTCGATCAGCGCATCAGCCAATCGATCGAGCACCGGGCGATGCAAGGTCAGAATTTCACGCGCTTCCTCGCCAGCAGAATCGACCAAGGTTCGGATCTCTTCGTCGATCCGCTTCGCCAGTTCATCGCTGTAGTTCTGGGCGGTAGTCGACGCATACGCCTCGCCGACACCGACGCCGAACTTCTGCAGACCGAGGTTCGGGCTCATGCCGTATTCGGTGACCATGGAGCGGGCGAGGTCTGTGACACGGCGGATGTCGTCGGAAGCCCCTGTCGTTGGGTCACCGAAGATGATCTCCTCAGCGATACGACCGCCGAGAAGCATCGCCAGCTCGTCGTTGAGTTCGGACCGACTGCGGAGAATCTTGTCCTTCTCCGGCAGCGCCAGCGTAAAGCCGAGCGCCTTACCACGAGCGATGATCGACACCTTGTGGATCGGATCTGCGTTCGGAAGCACATGGCCGACGAGTGCGTGTCCAGCCTCATGGTAGGCAATGACATACTTCTCTTTATCGGACAGCGTGTTCGGGCCTTTGGCCGGGCCAGCGATCACTCGGTCGAGTGCGTCGTCGATTTCTTCCTGACCGATGACATCCTTGTTGCGGCGGGCGGTCAGCAGCGCGGATTCGTTCAGCAGATTTGCGAGATCTGCGCCGGTAAATCCAGGCGTGCGTCGCGCAATGGTCTCGGCGTCGGCATCGGGGCCGAGCGGCTTGCCCTTGGCGTGGACAGCGATGATCTCACGACGACCGGTGAGGTCCGGCCGTTCGACGGCGACCTGACGGTCGA
The DNA here is from genome assembly GCA_938002955.1 of uncultured Acidimicrobiales bacterium. GTDB lineage: Bacteria > Actinomycetota > Acidimicrobiia > Acidimicrobiales > SHLQ01 > SHLQ01. Next base: position 3,859 of record CALLAA010000171.1, on the reverse strand, counting down.
AGCGTCCTGGACGCAACAACGCAGGGTCGAGCACATCTGGACGGTTCGTCGCGGCGATGAAGATCACGCCGGTATCGACGTCGAACCCATCCATCTCGACGAGCAGCTGGTTGAGTGTCTGCTCACGTTCCTCGTTACCCGCAGTCGCGCTGCCGCCACGGTGACGACCAACGGCGTCGATCTCATCGACAAAGATGATGGCCGGAGCGTTCTTGCGAGCATCTTCGAACAAGTCACGCACACGACTTGCGCCGACACCGGCGTACATCTCGACAAAGTCCGAGCCGGACAAGGTGTAGAACGGAACGCCAGCTTCGCCAGCGACCGCGCGAGCGAGAAGCGTCTTTCCGGTTCCTGGAGGACCGTACAGCAGCACGCCCTTAGGGATCTTTGCGCCGATCTCCTGGAACCGTCCGGGATCGGAGAGGAACTCGCGAATCTCGCCGAGCTCGACGACGGCTTCCGATGCTCCGGCGACGTCGGCGAACGTGACCTCTTGAATCTCATTCGAGCTCTTGCGAGTCTTCGCCGTGAAGTTCTTGCGAGCCTTTTTGCCGCCGCTCATACGAGCCAAGATCACCCAGACGAGGACGACCATCAGCAGCATTGGGATAACCGTGGCAGCCAAGTTGCCCCAGTTCGTCCCAGCGCTTGGCGGTTGCACGGTGCTGACCGAGATCGCTGGTCGTGCGTCGAGGAGCACTTCGGTCAGCTCGTCGGTGTATAGCGGCGGAACGATCGATGTGAACTCATCGCCGTTTCGAAGCGTTCCACTGATGGTGCCAGAGTTCTGCACGAATTCGACCGACTCGACTTCGCCCATCTCGACGAGCGTCGATAACTCGCCGAACGGCATCGAGTTATCGTCGACGGCGATCGGCGCGTCGTCTCGAAAAAGTGCGAAGACTAACGCGCCGGTGGCAACGGCGAGGAGGGCGAGAAGGACTCGGATTCGTGTCGTGGAGTTCACAGACCCCAGATTAGGTAGCGCTGAGGCCCAGCGAACATAGCGCTTTCGGCCCATAAAGGTTGAGTTTGAGCGGGTTTTGCGGCACTTCAGCCGCAGCGCTAAGTGCGTCAGCTAGCGACGACGACGGCCCTTAGGTGCGCGTTCTCGCTCGACGAGACGCTGCTCGATCTCGGCGAGTTCGTCGATCATCTGCTGGTACCTGTCGAGACGTCTCGGATCGATCTCTCCGTCGTCGACGAGCGACCGCACCGCGCAACCAGGTTCGCCAACATGGGCACAATCGTTGAATCGACAGCCGGCGGCTGCATCGGTGATGTCGGAGAACACTTGATACAGCGCATCTTCGGCATCCCACAGGCCAACGGCACGGACACCGGGCGTATCGATCAGCACACCACCGGTGGGGATACGCAACATGTCGCGGGTGATCGTTGTGTGTCGACCTTTGGCGTCGCCGGATCGCACCGGTTGGGTCTCTTGCGCTTCGGTCTCGAGCAGGGCGTTGACGAGCGAGCTCTTGCCCGCACCGGATTCGCCGAGCAGCGTTCCGGAGCGATGCGGTTGCAAGAGTTCCCGGACCCGATCGAGCCCAACCCCCGACTCGATGCTCGTGATCACGACCTCGACACCGGGAGCGACCGCTTGCACAATCCCGAGCAGCTCGGCACTTTGCTCGGTATCGGAGAGATCGGCTTTGGTCAGTACAACGACCGGCGTCGCCCCAGCGTTCCACGCGAGCACGAGAAAACGTTCGAGTTTGCCGGCGCGAAACGGCCGATCGAATCCGTGAGCGAGGAACACAACATCGACGTTGGCCGAAAGCGGCTGCTGCTCCTCGCGTTCGCCAGGATCACGGCGAACGAGGACGGTTCGTCGAGGCAGGATCGTGTCGATGGTCCAAACCTCATCGAGCTCGGAGACGACGACCCAGTCGCCGGTGACCGGTGCGGTGGATGATTGAGATCGCTGCGAATCCGAGAGCGCCCGAACAACCCCGTTCTCGGTGACGACGTCGGACTCGCCGCGTTCGACGCGACTGATTCGACCTGGGACGCCAGACGTCTCGACATCAGCAAAAACGGTGGCCCACTCGGCATCCCAGCCGAAGTGAACGAGTTCGGAACGATCCACAGCGCGTCACTCTACTCATTGGCCGGGCTGGCACACTTGTCTCATGAGCGACATCGACGACCCTGCGATGACACCACCCGAAATTGACGAGCCTGCAGAGCCCGCCGACACGTCTCCGAAACCGTCGACGGGAATGAGCTGGCTGGCCGGCGCGATCGGCGCCGCAGTCGCACTGTCGTTTGGGCAGTTCGTCGCCCGATTCAGCGACTCGATCACGTCGCTCGTGATCGGCGTTGGTGAGTGGCTGATCGAGCTCACACCGGGAGACGTGGTCTCGACCAGCATCAACAACATCGGCACGTTGCAAAAGCCGCTGTTGCTCGGCGGCATCACGGTCGCATCGATCGCATTGGGCGGCTGGCTCGGCGTCAGACAGCGCACCAACGCAAAGGCAGTACCGCTCGGCTTCGGTTTCTTCGGTCTTCTCGGTGGATTCACATCGGCTCGTAGCGAGCTCACAAACGCCGCTGCATCGTGGGCCGTTGCCCTCACGGCAGCAGCACTCGGGGCGCTCACGGCGGTGATCTTGCTCGCCTTCGCACGGCGGGCCGAACGTTCCGCTGTCTCACCTGACGAAGCGATTATTCCCGGGGCGCCGCTCAGTCAGTCGACCGACCGACGCCACGTTCTCGCCTACGGCAGCGCCGCGGCTGGTGCAGTGGCTCTTGCCGCCGTCGGCCAGATCAACCGGACAAGCGCCGCCGAGCTGGCACGCGAGCAGATCCTCACCGACGCGTCGACGACGACCTCGACGGTCCCCGGCGCGTCGTCGACAGCGCCGGCCCAATCACCTATTGGACCGTTGCCAGTGGGTGAGTTCGACGGCATCCAAGGAATCTCCTCGTACATCACGCCGATCAGTCCCGAGGACGAGTTCTACCTGATCGATACCGCGCTCCAGAAGCCTGAGGTCGACCCATCGACCTGGACCCTCACCATCAACGGCGAGTACGTCGACACGCCCGTTACATACACCTATGAGGAACTCCTCGCGCGCCCCATGGTCGATCGGGAGGTCACGTTGTCGTGTGTCTCAAACCCGGTCGGTGGCAACCTTGTCGGCAACGCATTGTGGAGCGGCATACCGCTCACCGAACTGTTCGAAGAAGCCGGTATCCAAGACCCGACCAACGGTCAGCACCAGGTATTTAGCCGTTCGGTGGACGGTTTCACGTGCGGATTCCCCGTGCCACTTGCCTACGACGGTCGCACCGCCATGCTCGCGCTCAAGATGAACGGCGAACCACTGCCGATCATCCACGGTTTCCCGGCTCGCTTGGTCATTGCGGGTCTCTACGGATACGTCTCGGCCACAAAATGGGTCGAGGAGATCTCGATCACCGACTGGATCGGCGTCGACGGTTTCTGGATGCCTCGTGGCTGGAGCAAGGAGGGCCCGATCAAGACGCAGTCTCGTATCGACGTTCCCGCCAACCGCAGTGAGTTTGCTGCAGGCAAGACCACACTCGGCGGCATCGCGTGGTCGCCAACCATCGGCATCGACAAGGTCGAGGTCTACATCGGCATGGACGCCACAGAGTCGATCGAAGACGATTCGACCTGGACCGAAGTCGAACTCGCAAACGTCGAGTCGGACGAGAGCTGGGTGCAGTGGCGCCACGAATGGGAAGCCACTCCAGGCGATTGGCTACTGCGAGTGCGAGCCACCGACAAGGACGGCGTCACCCAGTCGCCAATCCCCGTAGCGCCAGCACCAAACGGCGCCGAAGGCTACGCAACGATCGTCGTCCGGGTCAC
>CALLAA010000170.1 GCA_938002955.1 uncultured Acidimicrobiales bacterium | reverse complement strand
CCGTGAACTCGACGACGAAGAGCACCGCGTTGATCACGAGGACGATCCAGAGAATGCGTCCTTGTCGGGAGCGCAGCTCGACGAGTTCGTCGGTCTTGTTTTCGCAGCAACCTGATGCCATCGATCCAGTGTGCCATCAATGCAGCGTTGCGTGGTCATGCGAACCGAGTCAGCGCGGCGATCGCCTCACGGTGTGCCTGGAAGCACAGGTGTTGTGACCACCGGTTGCTAGAGCCGTGTGATCGACGAGGTTCATGCTGGTTGCAACGACCGAGCGTGCGCTCAGAAAGGCTTCCGATGAAGTCCACCTCAACCCCCCTACTCACCTGCCTCCTTTCGCTGTCGATGCTCGCTGCAGCCTGCTCCAGCAGCGCTACTGCCGACAGCGCAACCGAGCCCGTAGTGAGCAACGAGGAAACCAGCGAACAAGAAGAGTCGACTGAAACAACCCAAGACGACGGAGAAGAGTCGGCAACCGAACCTGTCGCCGATGAAACAAACGAAGCCGACACCTCGGTTCAGTCCGCGACAGTGACGCTGAGCACCGGCGAAGTCTTCGAACTCACTCCTACGTCGTGTGAGAACCAGAACACCGACCCCAACGATCTGTTGAACGACGAGTACGTCGACCTTTCGGCCCGCAACGACGATGGTTTCCGCTTCCAGGTCCTCAACGCCCGTGTTGCCGGGCAGGACCCGGCGCCGACACAGGTTGAACTCTCGGGCAACCGAGATGAGAACGGTGTGAATCCAAAGATCAGCTACATCCCGGCGTCCGGCGTCATCGAAGCCACGTCGGTGACGATCGATGGCCGACGAGTCACCGGCGAATCGACCATCGACGCCCGATTCTCATCCGAGAAGCCGTTTGGCGAAGAGGTCGTCGCTACCTTCGAGTTCAACTGCTGATCGCGCGTTACGTCGGTGCCGCTGCGCGGGGTAATTCGATGGTGAACGTGCTCCCCTCGCCAAGTCCGTTGCTCGACGCAACGATCCGCCCCGCGTGTGCCTCGACGATAAGTTTCGCGATCGCCAGTCCGACGCCGGTGCCATCGGAGAAGTGATGGTCGACCCGAAAGAAGCGTTCAAAGATGGTTTCGAGATCTCCGGGGGCCACGCCGCGGCCGGTATCGGTTACCTGGAGTCGGACGTGGTCGGCGCTCGACGACACGCTTACCTCAGACGACACGGCTACCTCAATCGAGCCGTTGTCGGTGTACTGCACGGCGTTGCCAATGACATTGGTGAGCACCTGCGTTAGCCGATCTCGGTCACCGACCACGATGCTCGTCTGCGCGCGATCACGAGCCTCAACGGTCAGACGCAATCCCTTGGCCTCAGCCTGCGGTTCGAGCTGAGCCACCACGGTTGACGCCAGAGCGAACATGTCGACATCCTCGCTCGCAACGATGTCGAGTTCGCCAGCCGCAGACAATGACGAGAGATCGTCGGCGAGTCGTCGAAGGCGTGCCGCTTCACGACCGAGTCGAGCAAAGGTGTCGGGCTCGGGATCGACGACACCGTCCAGAAGCGCTTCCATGGTTCCCTCGATCGTGCTGAGCGGATTGCGAAGCTCGTGGGCGACATCGCCAATAAGCCGCAATCGTCGGTGTTCTGTCGTCTCCAGCTCCATCGCAAGATGGTTGACGTCGGCGGCAAGGCGGTCGAGCTCCACGGTGTCTGACCCCGGTACTCGAACGTCGTAGCGCCCAGCGGCAAGTTGCCGGGTCGCGTCACCAATTTCGTCGAGTGGTTCAGCCAAGCTCCGACTCACTCGCCACGACACGATCGCAGAGGCAAGCGCGGCAGCTGCAACGCCAACAGCGAGACCAAACGGCCCGCCTTGGGAACGACGACCGAGTTCGTTGTGGGCTCCCAGGAGCTCGAAGAGCCCAATCACGATGCCCACGCCGATCACGAGCACAACGAGCGCAACAGCCATGACGAGAAGATGCGAGCCAAAGAGTTGGCGTCGCAAGGACCTCGAATCGGCCGAGGTGCTCTCCAGGTTCGTCATGCGACGAACCGGTATCCGACACCGCGTACGGTTTCGATGAACCGCGGCTCCGATGCCGAGTCGCCGAGCGCCTTACGGAGGTTGCCGACGTGGACGTCGACAATGCGCTCTTCGCCAAAGAAGTCACGCCCCCACACCCGATCGATCAGTTGGTGTCGCGCAAAGACTCGACCGGGGCTTTCGGCGAGCGTTCGCAGCAGATCGAACTGCAGAGCGGACAGGTCGACCGGCTCGTCATCGACGAGCACCCGATGGCGATCGATGTCGATGGTGATGCCGTCGTGGCGTAGCGGCTCAGCAATCGCGTCGTTTGTCGTTGGACTATTCGGCCGAGCTCGACGAAGCACGACCTTTACCCTTGCGACGACCTCACGGGGAGAAAACGGTTTCGTGACGTAGTCGTCGGCGCCGACCGACAAACCAATCAGACGGTCGGTCTCTTCGGCGGCGGCCGTCAACATGATGACCGGTACGTCGGAGATGCGACGTAGTTCCCGCAGCGTCTCAATTCCGTCGAGCTCGGGCATCCGAATGTCCATGATGACCAGATCGAGCTCGGGGCTGCGTTGGAAGCGGTCGAGGGCGGCACGCCCGTTGGCAAGTTCCTCGACGACAAACCCATCGTCGATGAGGTAGGAGGCGACGAGGTGTCTGATGTCCTGTTCGTCATCGACGACGAGGATTCGTTGAGCCATTGTGCAACCTTTGCAAACGCCAAGAGGGCCGGCCATTGGCCGGCCCTCCGGACGCTAGTCGGTGGTCCTTGGTTACTCGGTACCGTCGTCGTCGAGGTCGTTTGCAACCTCATCGACGGGGACGTCCGTAGGGGAACTCACCGTGTTTGGCTCGCTACCTGCTGGGGGAGCAGCTGGAGCGGGCCGTGCAGGAGCTGGGGGAATGACGTCGTCACCATCGAGAACCGCTCGACGGTGGTCGTACTCCGCCTGGTCGATTTCGCCTCGAGCGAATCGGTCAGCCAGCGTCTGCTTTGGCGCCACTGCTGCGAAGTGGTGATGCATGCCGTGGCGGCGGCGGCGCATAAACACAAACAGCAGGGCGATGAGCGTGATGATGAATAGTGGGAAGAGGAAACCGGGGCCGTGTTCGACTCCGCGGGCACCTCGGTCGAAGGCGGCCAGCAACATAAGTGATCCTTTCAATTTGCCGGCGAACCATTCACCGGCGATGTCATTCATCAAACCGGGTGGGTGTGAAGCGATACCCATGGCAAAGATCAAGCTTGTGTGAAGCCGCGGGACCTGGTGGAGAAGCTTCGGATGCGTAATCCGTCCGGCCTACCCCCTCGCGTCCGCTATCCGACGTACCCTTAGGCAATGGCCCAATCGATCGACGATGTTCGTGAAGAACACGCCGTACACGATCATGATCACGACGATCACGATCACCACGACCACGGGGGTTGGAGCCTTGGACCGCTGACGCTCGCATTGCCGATGCTCGTGGCCTTCTTGCTGAACGGCCGCATCGAGTGGTTCACGAATCAGGACGTGCGTCTCTGGGCCACGCTGTTTGTATCCGTGTGCGTGCAGGCACTGCCATTCCTTGTCCTCGGTGTGACCATCAGCGGTCTTATCGCGGCGTTCGTCTCCCCGGAGATTGTCCAAAAGATCGTTCCAAAGCGACCGGCTCTCGCCGTTCCTGCCGCAGGTCTCGCCGGTCTGGCCCTGCCGGGTTGTGAATGCGGTTCGGTTCCCATTGCGGGGCGGCTCGTCTCGGCAGGCACTCCCCCAGCCGCGGCACTTACCTTCCTACTCGCCGCACCGGCGATTAACCCGGTCGTCCTCGTGTCGACAGCGGTTGCGTTCCCGAATAACGGCGAACTGGTGCTCGCTCGCTTTCTTGCCTCGTTCGTTGCGGCAATCACGGTTGGCCTCTGGTGGGCCAAGCGCGCTGAGGGCTCATTGCTGAAGTCGAAGCAACACGACCATGGCGATAACAAAGGACGGTGGGAACGCTTCGTCGATGTTGCCTCACGAGATCTCGTTCATGCCGGCGGCTATCTCGTCCTCGGCGCAATGGCGGCAGCGACATTGCAGCTGATCGTCCCGCGGTCGATCCTCACCGCCGTTGCCGACAACGAGCTGTATTCAATCCTCATGTTTGCTGCGCTCGCAGTTCTGCTCTCGATCTGTTCGGAGGCTGACGCGTTCGTCGCTGCTGGCCTGCCGCAGTTCTCATTGACCTCTCGCCTCGTCTTCCTCGTTGTTGGCCCGGTCATCGACCTCAAGCTCATCGCACTGCATACCGGCGTCTTTGGCCGTCGCTTCACGATGATCTTTGCTCCGGTGACATTGCTCGTCGCCGTGGCGAGTGCGGTGCTCATGGGAAGGATTTTCTTGTGAATCGACTCGGACGTTCCGCGGTCCTCGTAGCGCTCGGCATCATTGTGTCTCGACTGTTGTGGTCCGGTGGCTACGGGTGGTTCGTACAGCAGCGAATGCGTTGGCCACTGATCGGCGCGGCTGTTGTTCTCGTGATCTTCGGTGTCTATGAAGCAGCGAAGGGCGTTCGAGAAGAAGGACGCGACCCGGAGTCGATCAATCGGTCTGCTGGGCCATCGGTTGGCTGGCTGCTCCTGTTGCCGCTGGTCGTATTGATCTCGGTCGCTCCCACCGGGCTCGGTGCTGCAGCGGCTGAACGCGTCGACGCCTACACACCCACCGAGGCCGCCGACCGGTATCCGGCACTCGATGATTCCAGCGGTCCGATCGAGATGCGTGTGTTCGACTTCCTCGAACGAGCGACGTGGGATGACTCGCGATCGCTCGAAGACAAGACGATCCGTCTCGAAGGACTTGTGGTCAACGACGACTCGATTCCCGATGGCTTTAAACTCACACGTTTCATGGTGAGCTGCTGTGCCGCAGATGGCATTCCGCTCCAGGTCGATGTCCGAAATGCCGGCGCCGCGCTCGAAGATGACACGTGGGTCATCGCAGATGTTGTCTGGCGCCCATCGGAGACCTCGTTCGAAGACACCGAAGGCGACTGGATCATCGAAGCAGACGCCCTAACGGTCACCGTCGTGCCCGATGCACCTAACGATCCGTACGAATCTCCGTACTCGACCGCTTCCGAGTAACGAACCCATGTAGCTCGCGTCCTGCGAGAGCGATGATGAAGAGCACCACGCTGAGACACGCGATGGTCGCACCGCCAGCGGTTGCGTAATGGAAGCTGATCGTCAGCCCACCAACGACCGAGATGGCACCGAGCAGAATCGACGTTGCGACGAGCATTGGAACTCGCCGAACCAGTAGCGAAGCTGTTGCTGGTGGCCCGACCAAGAGCGCAAAGACGAGCAGTGTGCCGATGGCTTGAAAGCTGGCAACGATGCTCATGGCGAGCAGCGCCATCAGCCCGGCGTGCGCCAGGTTGGGCCGCATCCCGAGCGTGTGCGCCTTTGTTCGATTGAAGGTCATTGCGAGCAACGGGCGATACAGCATCGTGGTTCCGAGCACGACCAGCGCCGTGATCCACAGCTGCGTGACAATGTCGTCGCGGGTCACGCCAAGGACATCACCAAAGAGCAGCGCGGTGAGATCGGTCGTAAAGGACTGCGACCGCGACACGATCACAACGCCCAGCGAGAGCATGCCGACGAACAAGAGTCCGATCGCCGTGTCCTCGCGCACACTGGTCCTCGACGACACGACGGTGACGAGACCACCCATGAGAATGGCCGCGAGAAATGCACCGAGCACGGGACTGAACCCAGCGAGTGTCGCGAGCGCTATGCCGGGAACGATGCCATGTGCGAACGCATCGCCGAGAAACGAAAGTCCTCGCAACACAACCCACGTTCCCACCACAGATGTCGCAATGACGCCGATGAGGCCTCCGACCAATGCGCGCTGCATAAACGCGGGCTCGAAGGCCTCGAGCAAAACGTCCATCGGCGACTATTCGGTAAGGGCGGTGGCAATGCGCGTTGCGTTGGTCAGCACCATGTCACTATAGGTTCCACCGTCGGAATCGACCGGCCCGAGAGACTCTGAGTAGATCTCGACGATCGCGATGTCGCCGACTTCGGATGCGACGGTTTGCGCGACATCGTCGGATGCGGACGTGTCGACGAAAATGGCGGGAACATTGGCTTCTTCGATGACCTCGGCCAGTTCGACCAGTGATTGCGGATCGACACCGCTGTTGGTTCCGCCGCCGGGGATAACGATGCCAAGAACAGTGAAGTCGAACCGCTCGGCGAAGTACCCAAAGACCTCATGGTTTGTCACCAGAACTCGCTGGTCGGCGGCGATGGGTTCGAGGATGGTGTCGACCTCATCGGCGAGTGCGTTAAGCGAAGCGACAGAAGCTGTGGTGTTGCTCGTGATGGTGTCGACATCGACCCCGTCGACGTTCTCCACAATAAAGGCCCCAAGCGCATCGATCATCATGGCCATTCGCGACGGATCGGTGAAGAAGTGCGGATCTACCCCGCTGTGGTCGTGATCGTCGTGCTCATCCTCGTCATGGTCGTCCTCGTCCGCATCCTCATCGTCATGATCGTCCTCGTCCGCGTGCTCCTCATCATGATCCTCGTCAGCATGCTCATCCTCGTCAGCGTGCTCATCATCACCATGCTCATCGTCATGGTCGTCCTCGTCAGCAAACTCCAACGTCGACACGGCGTCGAGGGCCTCAAAGATCGACACGCCGTCGGCTTCGGCGGCCTCGAGAACATCGAGCAAACCTTCTTCGAAATTGCCGCCGTTCGCAACGACAAGATCGGCGCTGCTCAATTGCGCGACCTGCTGCGCGGATGCTTGAAAGTCATGGGGATCAGCACCAGGAGGCATGATCGTCACGACCTCGAACTGGTCGCCGACGAGGTCCGCAACGACATCACCGAGAATGCTGGTCGTTGCGACCAGTACGGGTTGGTCGCCCTCCACCGTCGCGTTAGCAGTCGCGGTTTCTTCGGAGCTTCCGCACGACGCGGACACCAGTGCAACCACGAGGGCAGCCGTAAGGGCTTTCCATAGACGAACCGAACGGTGCTTCTTTCTAGTAATGAGAATCATTATCAGTACGCTAGAGTGTGGTTGTGGCAACTTCAACCCGCGCAACGTCGAAACCCAGCACGCAGACACGTCCAGCGATCATCACGTCGGGTCTCGACGTACGCCGCGGAGGAACGATCGCTCTGTCGGGCATCGACCTCACCGTTCCTGCGGGCACCGCCTTGGCGGTCATTGGCCCGAACGGTTCGGGTAAGTCCACGCTCCTCGAGACAATGACCGGAATTCTGAAGCCGCACTCGGGCATCATTGGGCTCGACGGCAAGCGCCCTGCACTCGTCCCCCAGACCACCCACGTCGACCGCAGCCTCCCGATTACGGTCCGAGAAACCGTAGCGATGGCACGGTACGCCACCCTCGGGTTCATCCGACCGTTTCGCCGATCCGACCGCGTGGCAATCGACGATGCAATCGCACGACTCGAAATCGAAGAACTCGCAGACCGGCCCTTTCACGAACTCTCCGGTGGTCAGCGACAACGAGCCCTCGTCGCCCAAGGTATTGCCCAAGACAGCGAAATTCTCCTCTTGGACGAACCACTGAACGGCCTCGACGTTGCCTCTCAAGAAGCCATCCTGACGGTGCTTGACCAGCTGGTCCTCGAAGGGAAGACGGTGGTGGTCACAACCCATGACCTCGACGATGCCCGACGCTACGACCAAGTACTGCTGCTGAAGACCAAGGCACTAGCCGTCGGGCCGCCGTCAGAAGTTCTCACAGCGACGCACCTGCGCGAGGCATTTGGTCGCCGCTTCACCCAGGTTGGGGACGAACTCGTCATCGACGACCCACATCATCACCATCACTAGGACAGCGCTACCCTGTCCACGTGACCCAAGACGACCTCGACGCCGAAGTCGCTGAACTGCTCAGTGAATTCGACCAGCGGTACACCGCTGGCCGCAAGCGCCTCGTGTCCACGTTAAGCGCGGGTGCTGGACCGCTAACGATCACGGAGATCCTCGCCGCCGACAACACTCAAGCCCAGTCGAGCGTCTACCGCAACCTGACGATTCTCGAGTCGGTCGGAGCGGTCACTCGAATCGTGACGAGCGACGAATTCGCACGGTACGAACTGGCCGAGCGATTCACCGAGCATCACCATCACCTGATCTGCAACTCGTGTGGCTCGGTCGAAGACTTCGCACTCGACGCGTCCGTTGAGAAGACCCTCGATGATGCGCTACACCACGCAGCCGAACGATCGGGCTTTCGCGTGCAGGAACATCGCCTCGACCTCCTTGGGCTCTGTCGAAACTGTTCGTAACCATGCCGTCAAGTCGACGCCCGATTCGTTGCGTCTAACGTCGTTCCCATGGACGAGTATCGCAAGACCAACCTCGCGAATTGGGACGAGCGGGTTGCCGGCCACATGGCACCCGACGGCTACGGCGTCGACCAGTTCATCGAGAACCCAACGCGGATTACCTCGGTCGTCCAACACGACGCAGCGAAAATCGGCGACGTGAGCGGCCTCACACTCCTCCACTCCCAATGTCATATCGGTACCGACACATTGTCCTGGGCCAGACTGGGCGCCACGGTCACCGGACTCGACTTCTCCCCCAAGGCCATCGACGCCGCACGTGGTATCGCCGCTCGTTCCGGCCTCGACGCGACGTTTGTCGAAACCGAGCTCTACGACGCACCAGAGCACATCTCTGGAACGTTCGACCTCGTGTACACAAGCGTCGGTGCCATCTGCTGGATGCCCGACCTCACGAAGTGGGCACAAATACTCGCCGGCTTCGTAAAGCCCGGCGGTCGATTCTGGATCAGAGACTCACACCCAGCGCTCATGGCACTCGATGACACCCGCGACGACGAACAACTCGTGGTTCGCTTTCCCTACTTTCACCAGGCGACGCCAATCAACTTCCCCGACGAAGCGAGCTACCTCGGCTCAGCCACGCTCGAGAACAAGGACTCCTACTCTTGGGCCCATTCCATCGCCGACGTCATCACCGCCCTCATGGATGCCGGCCTCACCCTTGAACGAGTCGAGGAGTACAAACACCTCGACTGGCAGTTCCTCCCGTTCATGGAAAAGCAGGAAGACGAAACCTGGGTTCTACCCGAGGCCATTCGCGACAACGTACCGATGCAGTTTTCGATTCTCTCGAAGAAGCCTGGGGCGGAATCTAAGTGATGATTCCGCCCCGCTGGTTTCCTGATCTAGCCGTGATGGAGTTCCTTCTCACGTCGGCGGCCTAGCGACATCAACCCAAAGCCAAGCACCATCATCATGATTGCGAACAAGACAAGACCCATAGCCTCGGAGCCGGTGAATGCCAAGGTCGGAACCGTTGGCACGACGTATCCAATAGCGAGCGTGCTACGAACGCGCTGCGACGAATTGAGAACACCGACCGAATAGTTGACCGGCGTCGGATCCCCGAGGAACCCCGGCTCTGGCGTGAAGGTAATATCACCAGTGTTCGGATCAACCGTCCAAATACCTTCACCGTCCACCACCACCTCGCGAAGCCACTCGCCGGTCTCTGCATTGAGAACCAGAACGCTGGTGGGGTCGAGCGGCACGTCGGGGGAACCGTCGTTGTCAATGACCGAGACAGTCACGGATTCGCCCCGTTTGTTGCCCATCGATGCATCAGGCTCTGCTGGTGGTGAGACGAAGAAGTCCGTTGGGACACTGTCGTTCGATGAGACCCCATCTCCATCCCCATCGGGGTCGGCTCCGTTTGTCGATGTGTCAGTAACTTCACTCTGTGCTGGACTCAAACCAGACCCAGCGGCGGAATTCGAAAATGGGCCCTCGCTATCACCCGGAACTATCCGCACAGTGAGTTCAAGATCGCACTCTTCGCCCACCGCCAAGGTGGCTCCCGCAGCGAGCATGTTGATTGAAGCCACACCATCAAAATCGGCGTTAACAGCACAGGATCCAGTCGAAGTCGTTATCGATTGGACGCTAAACTCCGCTCCCGAAAACGCATCGGAGAGATCATCAGCGATCTGCACATCGGTAAGTACGACATCACCCTCGTTCACTGCCCGCAGCAGGTACGTCACCTCGAACTCGCCGGAAACGAGAGTTTCCATCGGTCCCGAGACGATCGACTTCGCAAGTCCCAGTCGCGGGTTCTCAATGAAGGCAAATGGTGTTGGGTCGCTATCGTTGGCTGGGTCACCATCTTGGTCAGAGTCCGGATCATTTCCGTCCGACGATTGATCGGTGATGACCGTGCCCATTGGTGAGGTACCAAGGGCCTCGGCCTGATTCGAACTCGCTGACTGAGCCCCAGGAGTGACCTGAAGCGAAACTTCGACCACGCATGAACTGCCGCTTGCAAGCGTGTCCGTTCCAACGAACAGACCCTGATCTACGTCACCGTCGAAGCTCAAACTTTCCGAACACAATCCGCTGGTGACCTCGATCGACTCGACCGTCCAGACGCCACTAGGAAAGGCGCTGGTTAGATCATCATTGATCTGCAGATTGGCTAAATCGACATCACCGCTGTTGACAACCGTCATCGCGAACGTGATGTCGTAGGTTCCGTCGCCGTTGTTGATAGGACCCCCTACGACAGCCTTCGCGACACCAATTTCTGGATCCTCATTGAAACTGACGAGTGTCGGATCATTTGACGGATCACCATCGGTATCACCGGCCTCGTCGGCTGTTTCCACTGCCTCATCACCAGCGTCGGAAACATCAGTGGTCGTTGACCCAGATGGATCATTGGCTTCTGCAGTCGCGGAGTTTGCGAATGGCCCCGTAGACCCAGCTGGGTCGACGCTAATCACGAGCACAATCTCGCATGATTCGCCAACGGGTAGAGAGTCTGCGCCTTCGAGGATTCCCGGCGATGTGGTGCCGTCATAGACGGTCGACGTCGCCACCGTGCAGCTACCAGAGTCGACCAAGGCTGATTCGACACTGGCACTCGCAGGAGCCGGGAACGCGACGCTCAAGTCGTCACTGACCTGGACGTTCGACAGGCTTACGTTGCCAGTGTTCTCAACGGTGAGCCTGTACCTCACGGTAAACACACCTGATGGTGATGGGTCGATTGACACAACCGACTTCACCAAAGACAAACCAGGCACAGGAGCAATCATCAAACGAGTCGGATCATTCCCCACATCGCCATCATCAACCGGCTCACCAGTAACCGGATCCACAACTGGATCACCATTCGAATCAACGCTGCCCTGAGCCCCAGGATCATCAGCATCAGACACATCCAACACATCGGCCCCAGACGGATCAGAACCAGTCACAACCGCCGAGTTATCAACAAACCCAGCATCAATATCAGCCTGCGACACCTGATACACCGCAGTAAACGTCGAACTATCGACCTCACCAGGCGCCAAATCCACAGGACCACCAGAAACCACAGCAATCGAATCATCCACCTGAACGTTCGACAAACTCACATTGCCAGTGTTCTCCACCACAAACCCATACGTAACCGTCCCACCAGCACCAAACAACGGATCCGGAGACGTCGACACAACCGACTTCACCAAAGACAAACCAGGCACAGGAGCAAGATCGAACGATGTCGGACTTGCGTCATCTGTTGGATCGCCAGAACCGTTGAGGTCAGGCACGGCTCCATCGACAGAGCTATCGCTAACAGTCGAGCCGTACGGATCGATGCCCTGCGCCGTGGCGATGTTATCGAAGGTTCCGTAGTTGTCCCGCAGGGTCGCTGCGCCAGGAATTACGTGGAACGAAAGGTCCACCGTGCACTGTTCCCCAACAAGGAGGACCACACCGCTTGCCGAAAGGAGGTTTGCATCGCCAGCGTTGGCGTCTCCATCAAATGCCGCAGAATTCTCGAAGCCAGTACATGGTCCATCGGCGTCAATTACGACCGCAGAGATTTCAGCAACGGCGCCAAAGGTACCCAGAAGATCATCGATCAGTGCAACGTCGTCGATGTCGACATCGCCTGTGTTCTGGATAACAAACGAGTAGTCAATATCGAAGCCACCATCGGCAGTCACCATCGGCACTGACCCGAGAGTCTTGGCCACACCAATCTGCGATTCGTATGACGTGTCGAAGTCCGCAATTGCCGAGTCGGAAGTAGTGATTGATGGCAAGCCTGCAGCCTGACCGTTACTCACTACCTGGTTGGTGTACGTCGTTGAGCCCGGAGAAACGGCCGGACTGATCGCAGGGAGCACCGTGAACGAGACGAGAACATTGCAGGTCTGTCCCGATGGTAAGTTCACTCCCGAAACGAGAAGTTCAGCATCTCCGGCAACAAGGTCGCCGTCGAACCCGCCATTTTCGAGACCGACACAAGCGTTACTCGCAGCTGTCGTGACCGAGGTGATAGTGGACCCAGAACCGAAGGTCGCCTGTAGATCATCGACCATGGAAAGGTTCCCAACATCGAGGCTCCCTCCGTTGACTACCGAGAGTTCGTAAGCGACGTCGAGAGTTCCATCGTCGTTGCGGATTGGATAGCCAGCAGCGACGGCCTTGTCGGTTGATGTTGCCAACGTGAGGTCAGCCTGCACCACGGTAATATCGCCGCCATCAGATGCTGCAACGGTGTTTCCGAACGGGTCGTCGGCGCTGAGGGTCCCCGAATTGCTGTACGTCGTATCCCCGAGTCCGTCTGGTACGGGACTGACGGCCGACAGTGGCACGGATAGCGCAATCCCTACAGAACAATCGTCACCTGCGGTCAACACGTTGCTGCCCGCAAGGACGGAAGTGTCAGCGACACCGTCGTAGTTGGTGTTGGTCGTGAAGCATGTCGATGTCAGAGTCGGGCCCGAAGAAAAGTCTGCCGCTGTCGTGACGCCAAATGTCGCAGCGAGATCATCGACAATAGATACGTCGCTCAGGTTCACGTCACCTTCATTGCGCACCAGAAGTTCATAATTGACAAACAGAACACCTCCGCTCGACACCGAGCTCGACACAACCGACTTGCTTAATGTTGCTCCGGGAGCAACGTTGACGGTGCTATCGGCGGTATCCGACGAGGTGACATCACCGGTGCCGAAGGGACTCGAAGCTGTTGTCACCGCCGTGTTGGTGTACGTGGTGCTTGCAGGTGCGATTGCCGGGGCGTTGGTTGGACTGACGACGAGTTCCACTGTGAGAGCGCAACTTTGCGACGGTTCGAGCGATACCCCTGTGGTGGCTCCACCTGAGAGAAGGTCGGCGTTTGGTGACACGCCCACTCCGGTGTAGGCAGCATTCTCGGCACCACTGCAAACGCCAGAACCGGTGATCGTGATGCTGTCGAGTGTCGAGCCAGCACCGAAGGTCGCCTCGATATCATCAATTACTTGAATGTTGGACACTGTCACATTGCCAGTGTTCGCAAGCTCGATCTCGTAGGTAACGCTAAGACTGCCGTCGGCTCTGACCACTCCTGGCACCGTCACGGACTTGGTTGTTTCCAATTTGGAAATGGGCGTGACTTGCAACGATGCAGGAATCGCGTCGTCTGCGGTCGTGCCAGAGCCATCGGCGTCCGGGTCCAGGTCATTGGTCGAGACATCTGAAACTGCGCCGCCCCATGGGTCCTCGCCAGTTGCAATCACCGAGTTTTCGAAGAGATCTCCAATGTTGTCGCCGGCGACTGCGTTCCCGGGAAGCACGTTGAAACTCAACGTGATCTGGCACACCTGTCCTGGCGTGAGCGTGAAGGGTGTGGTCAGGCCAGCAGCTGACGCAGGATCTCCGTCGAATGCCGGGTTTTCGAGGCCGACGCAGGCCGATGACGCTACAACTGCAAGAGAACTAAATTGAGATGCTGCGCCAAACGCTCCGAGAAGATCGTCGGCAGGTACAACATTGTCGATAGTGACATCGCCGGTGTTGTGCACGGCGATTGCGTACTCCACTTCGATCGATCCGTCTGCTTGAAGCAAAGCACTGCTTACCTGTTTGGTCGCGCCGAGTTCTCCTACACCTGAAACGGTCACCGGAGTTGGTCCATCAGCATTGGTTGGATCAGTCGAGGTAACAACGGCAGTTTCGCCGAGTGAGTCTTCGCCGGTCGCTTGTGCGGAGTTCTCGTAGACAGTGCCAGAACCAGGGGACGTAGCCAAACGCACGTTGGCGACGAGTTCGATCAAACAGGATTCACCAACTGGAAGAATGTCTGAGCCGAGCAGCAGATCGTGGTCGCCGGCGGTCGAACCAACAAAGTCAACATTCGCTGAACACGTGTTGGCTGCCGACGGCGTTGCGGTGACAGTCACCGGCCCAGGCGTAGCGCCGAATGCGACCTCAAGGTCGTCTTCGACCTGAAGGTTGAGTACGTCGACGGCGCCATCGTTGAAGACCATCATCTGATACGTGATATCGAACGAGCCGTCGTCGTTCGCTGTGGGCCCAGAGGTCACTGTCTTCTCAAGTGTGACCGATGGAAAAGATATCGAGGTGTCCACAGAGGACGTGTCGTTGAGCGGGTTTGGGTCTGGCGTGTCTGAGCTGACCGTTACCGAGTTGTTGAGAGGGTTAGCTCCAGCGTAAGGATCGTCGACGATGACTGGGATCGTGATGGTTTGGCTGCCCACTGGAAAGTTCGTCCACTCGCACAAAACAGCTGTGGTGCACGTACCTCCGCCGGTTGCATCAGCTACTCCATTGAGACTAATTCCGGCAGGCAGTGCATCGAGGACGTCGACGTTTGTGGCGGGTGCCGGTCCTGCGTTCGCAACGTCGATCGTGTAGCTAAATGCTTCTCCTGGCGCGACAAGACTCGACGATGTCGACTTTTCGACAGAGAGGTCGGCGTCGGTGAGAACGATGACGGTTTCAGACGCAGTTCCCGTGATAGGTGAGCCATCGGGGTTTTCTGCTGCGATCGAAGCAATGTTGGTCACGTCTGCAGTAAGTGATGCACTGGTGCATGAATATTGCCAGCTCTCTCCAATGTCGAGAACGCCACTGGTCCCCGCATCGCCGGTAGGACCAACGAGCGGACTACAGGTGTCATCGGTTGCGACAACATTAGAGATTGGGGCATCACCGGTGTTTTGGACACCGATGGTCCAGGTTACGTCTGTCCCGTAGACCACTGGTGATGCCGGGGCCGACTTGGTGACCGACATGCCGGAAACTGTCGCGGTTGCGGCGGCAGTGTCGGTCGTGTCGTCACCGTCTCCATCGGTTGCAGTGACGTTAGCGGTGTTCGGAGTTGTCGCCGTAAGGGACGCGTCTGAACAGGTGTAGAGCCACGTTTCTGTCGAATTTAGGATCGAATCGCTATTGAGATCTCCGAGGGTCCCGTCTTGGGCGACCAAGCTGAATGGGGAACAGACCGGATCGGAGATAGCGATCGCTGGGAAGCCCACGTTGCCGGTGTTGTCGACTTCAAGAGACCAGGTGACTGTTTCCCCAATCTCGAAGAACGCTGGCGCTGCCGTCTTAACCACATCGATTGATGGTGCCTTTGGCTCAACCTCAACGGTGCTACTCGTTTCGATTCCCTTGCTGGGAAAGTCGTCTCCGGTGGCCGACGCTGTGTTTGTCGTCGTTGAACTAATGAGCTGGGTGCATTCCCATTCCCACGTTTCGCTTGCGATGGTCGGCGATCCCCCAAAGGTGCCCTGAGGCCATGCAGCTGACGACGTATTTATGAGGGTATCGCCGTTGGCATCTCCGCTCGGGCCAACGAGCGGTGAACACGTGTCATCCACCAATGTCGGAGTTGCGAGATCGACTGGGCCAAGATTCGCGATTGCAATCTTCCAGGTAACTGTTTCGCCCGGTCCAACCGGGCTGGTGATTTCGTTTCCTGCTGAATCGTAGGGAGTTTTGGTGAATCCCCAGTCAGGTGGAGCGCCAGGGGACAGGCCAGGAATCGTCAAGGACCCTCCGCCGAGAGGGTCGTTTGAGCCACCGCTAGTCTCCCAGCCCTGCGTGTATTGAGACTGAACCGTGCCAGTGGCGCCAGTCCCGGGGTCGCATCCGACCACAATGTCAATCTGAACCCAGATGGTGTCTCCACCATCGAGTCCGGTGATCTCTAGCGAAGGAATGTACTCGCGCACGGTTCCTGCGATATCTGGGTTCGGCGTTACGACTTCGCTCACCACGGAGACGCCTGCGGCGGCACCTCCGTCAACCGAATTGGGATGAATGCTTACCCCAACAACGTCTCGTAGTCCGACTCCTTCGTCAGATGACGAGTCATACCCGAAGGCGTACTCGAGAAGGAGGACATCGTTGGCGCCTGCAGTCATGATGATCTCGGACCAAAAGGTCATGACATCACCACATGTGACGCCCTTGACTGGGCCCAGCGATGAGACTGCATCTGCCGGTGACTGCGGAGGTTGAGTGTCGTCTTGCGCCTGCCAGACAATAGGCGAGGCGTAAAAGCCGATGCTTGAGATATCGCTCGCAGCAGCGCCGGCTGCAGAGGGATTGATCGTTCCAGCCGCCAGGAGGCTCGAGACCATCGCAACGACAAGGATCGCACGCGAGGCTAGACGGATCTGAGAAGGGCTTCGGGTCATAGTGTGTAGTCGGCCATGGCCGACTATTGCGCTGGAGCGCCCAATAATTACCCCAATATTGATGGTTCTCATCAACATCAAGTGACCTTGCGTAGCCCGTCGTCATAACGCGGACGTGCTCCGCTCGTTTGCGTGGCTGACGGAACCGAGGGTTCTGGCATTGTTCGACTGAGCTGCTAGCTACGACAGATCCTGATCTGACAGACTGCCTGCATGGACGCCCCACAGGAAACCGTTCGGTCGGCGATCGACTTTGCGCGAACGGCACTCGTTTCGCCCGGTGACTGGTTGACGGGTCACCAACGCCGCTCCGCGTGGCTCGAATGCCGCGACGCCAGAACGAACGAACTCGACCTCGCCCGCCGCGCCGCGCTCTCTCCCAATGCCGTCGATGGCTCGCATACATCGACTGGGGACCTGCCAGCTGAGGCCGTCGAGGTTCTGCATCGCGTCACCAGCGACCCTGGACGTCTCACCCGGAGTTGGGCTGACGACACCATGGCCGTTATCGGGGACGCCACCTACACCGAACTCGTCGGTATCGCTGCCACCGCTTCGGCCATCGACATGTTCGACGTCGCGTATGGAACCGGGTCCGACACCGACGACGAGGCCGATCTACCTGACGCGATCGATGGCGAACCAGCGCAGATCCGGCCAGACGACGTTGGCGACATCGGTGCTTGGGTTCCGCAGACCGTGGGTAGCGCCAACGCAAACGTGAGTCGCACCTTGTCGCTAGTGCCGGTCACCAATCGCTCCTGGCGAGGCAT
>CALLAA010000169.1 GCA_938002955.1 uncultured Acidimicrobiales bacterium | reverse complement strand
TGTATGCATTGGTTGTTCATGCGGTCGCGAGCGCCGGCTCGATCACGACCCGAGAACTTGGCAAGACGTATCCAGAGCTCACGAAGAAGATCACCATCGGCTCTGGCAAGGGCACGATCGATGTTGGGGCGCACACTCGGGCGGCGAGCCTGGCCGGGTTTGAGGGTCGCCTTATCCGGGGCCGCCCGACCGGAACCTGGGTTGGTTCGGAGTACGCGTGGCAGTGCACCGAGGACTGGACCGACATCGATCTGGACGCCCTCGACGAACGTGACGGCATGGCGATCGTGACTCGGGCATACCTGTCTCGGTTTGGTCCGGTCACCACGACCGACCTGCGGTGGTGGACCGGCTGGACCGCAGGAGCGGTGAAGCGCGCACTCGCCGACATCGACGCGACCGAGGTGAGCCTCGATGAGGGTTCTGGCTGGGTCTGCCCGAACGACCCGCTGCTCGATGGCGAGGCCACGACGAACGTCGACCAGTGGGTGGCGGTACTACCGAGCCTCGACCCAACGACGATGGGCTGGAAAGAACGGGCCTGGTACCTCGATGAGGCAACCACGGCGCGCGTGTTCGATCGCAACGGCAACGCCGGGCCCACGATCTGGTGCAATGGGCAGGTCGTCGGTGGCTGGACCCAGCGTCCCGATGGTGAGCTTCGGTATGAGCTCACCCACGAACTCGATGCGTCGGCAATGCAGCTACTCGACGTCGAACTCGCCCGAATGACCGAGGCAATTGGCGACATTCGATTCCGGGTGCGGTTTCCCTCGCCGAATCAGTTGGCTCTCCTCGAATAAACCCGACAGCGTCGCGCGTCTGGGGATGCGAGGATCTCTTGAATGAGATTGAACATCGCGTCAGGTGACAAGTCCGAGTCCGTGTACGGGTACTCACGAGCGGTTCGTGTCGGCAGCCATATTCACGTTTCGGGAACGACCGCCCAGGATCCCTTTGTCGAAGGGTGTGACACGTACGTCCAGGCAAAGAACGCACTCGACATCATCGAGCAAGCGCTCGCCGAAGCCGGAACAACCTTTGCGTCCGTTGTACGCACGGTCGCGTACGTGACCGACATCGGAGATGAACCGCTGGTGGCTCGGGCACACTTCGAGGCGTTCGAGCACGTGATGCCCGCATCCACGATCGTGCAGGTGGCGGCCCTCGATCACCCCGCTCGGACGATCGAGATCGAGGTCTATGCGATCGATGAATCCACTCCCGATAACTGAGCCGCTGGCCTAGACATCCTGGAGTTGCTCGGCCATCCAGCTTCGCTTGACCCGGCGCCAGTCCTCATCGGTGTGCTTGCGTCGCCAGTACGGCGAGATCGATGCGGTGTTGAGGTCGACGCCTCGTTCAGCGACGAGGTGCTTGCGGATCGCACGGACTTCGGCCGCCTCACCGTGCACGAAGACGTCGAAGGTTCCGTCGGGAAAGTCGGCGGAGGCGACGGCGTTCGGGAGCACGAGATCGGGGTTGTCTGCACCGTTCCGGTAGAGCCACCGCACCGTGACCTGGGCGTTCGACGGAAAGTCGATCTCGTGTGCTGGGCTGTCGACGATCGCAAACACGAGGGCGTGTGCGTTGGCGGGGAGGACTTCGAGGCTGGCACCGATTGCACCAAAGGCACTCTCGTCACCGGCGAACAGATGCCAGTCGACATGTGGCGAGGGTCGGTAGCTGCCTCCCGGACCGCTGAACTGCAAGCGGTCACCGGGTTGTGCTCGGTTTGCCCAGCTACCCGCATATCCATCGTCGCCATGAGACACGAAATCGATTGCGAGATGACGCTGGTCTGCGTCCCACTGTCGAATGGTGAAGCGGCGAGGCTTTGGGCGCAGCTGTGGGTCGAGCCCGTCGAGGTCGGCCGAGTCGAACGGCACGACAACCGGTGATTCCTGTGGGAGGAATTGGGCGTTGATGTACGCGTCGGTCGCGGGGGAACCCTCGAAGGCATCGAGGGTTCCCCCAGCGAGGACGACTCGCAAGAGGGTTGGGCTGAGTTTTTGTACTTCGTGTACTTCGGCGTACATAGGTTCTCCTTAGATATGGGTGCTGTTGTGTCTAGGCATGCGTGTGTCTAGGCATGCGCTGGTGTTTGGCTCACACGGGGCCGATGGCATGGTTGGAGTGGACCATCAAGGTGTTGCCTTGGGGGTCGGTGGCGACGAACGAGTCGTGTGGGTTGCCCCTCCGGATGGATCCGGGATCGGCGCCTGCTGCCTCGAGGAGGTCTCGGGTCTCGTCGATGTCATCGACGATGACGTCCAAGGTTCCGTTGGCTTGGCTGCTCTCTTGCAAGATGAGGTGTGTGCCCCCTCGCAGTTCGAGAATCGCGGCACGTCCCATATTGACGACGAGCCTCATGCCGATTGTGGTGTAGAAGTCGACGAGTTCGTCGACGTTCGTTGCGGGGAACGACATGTGGCCAATGCCGAAGCGTGGCCGTGGGTCGTCGTTCGTTGCGTAGGTGTTGAGTGGTGTTGTTGTAGTGGTGAAAGCCATGTGGCGATGCCCCTCTTCTGTAGTTGTTAAGCGTACCTAACAACCTCAGGTTGGGATAGTTCATTCCACATTCGGACGTTCTGTCGTGATCGGACCCGTCCTTGTCGGGTTTCGACCCGTGACGCCTCGCGACTATCGACTCTCCAGACGGATCTGTCGGGGAAGCTCGCCAAGATGACGCTTGACGAACTTCGAGAAGTTCGATGTGTCATCGAAGCCGAAGCTTGACGCAATGCCCGTGATCGATCGATCCGTGTGTGTCAGAAGGCGACGAACCTCGAGGGCGACGCGTTCGTCGAGCACTTGCTTGGCGGTTTGGTCAGACACTTGCTGGCACGCACGATCGAGTGTCCGAGAGCTGTAGCCGAGATCCCGAGCGAGGTCGGTGACGCCGGGTCGTTCGTACAGGCGTTCCTCGATACGTTCACGGAAGGCCAGATATGGGGCCGGAAGGTTCGACGAGCTCGGCAGTGACTCGGGCACCTCGATGGCAAGGCGCAACAACAACGTGCACAGGAGCGTCTTCATCAGATCCACGTGGCGCTCGCTGTCGACGAACTGATCTTGTTCGACACGAAGGTCATCTATCCATCCGAGCACGCGGGCCAGTAGCTCGTCGTCGACGTTCCAGCGGGTGGCGTCGGTGCTGCCCGGATACCACGATCGCCCCTGGGGGTCGGGGTGGTGAGATGTTGTCGGCCATATCGCCATGAGCGCGTCGAAGTCTGAGGACAGGTCGAATTGATGCACTTGGCCAGGATGAATGCGCAACAACGTTCCTCGCTTCATCGGGATTGGTTCGAAGTCGACGTGGTGTGTGCCGGTCCCAGAGGTGCAGACAACAAGTTGGTGAAATTCCGATCGTTGTCGGCTTCCGGCCTCCCGGTTGCTAATCCGGGGGATCAACTCGGAACGATCGAGGACTTCCACGGGCAGATTCGGATGTCGTCGCTGCGGGGAGTAGGAGATGCCGACTGGCTTTCGTTCCGAGAGATGTCCAGATTCGACCATAGTCAGTCACTCTAGTACCGAGCTATTCAGGTCAGGCAAGTGCAGGATTATGGAGCGTCATCGTT
>CALLAA010000168.1 GCA_938002955.1 uncultured Acidimicrobiales bacterium | reverse complement strand
GGCGGTCTGATCGACACGCCGAACATCGATGCACTCGCTTCACGAGGCGTCCGTTTCGACCGGGCGTTTGTGCAGGGTTCGGTGTGTGGCTCGTCTCGAATGAGCACCTACACCGGTCGCTACGTGCAGTCCCATGGCAGTTGGTACAACCAAGCGCCACTGTCGATCTCGCAGCGAACGATTGGCGACCACCTTCAGCCGCTCGGTATTCGAAGTGTCCTGGTCGGCAAAACGCACATGGCCATCGACCACAGTGGTCTCGATCGGCTTCGTCTCAACCCAAACGACCAGTCGACTGTGGTTGTTAACCAATGTGGGTTCGAGCCAATCGAACGCTTCGACGGACTCATGCCCAAGGAGAGTCCCCGACGCTTCGATCTTCGCTACAACGAGTTTCTGCGAGAGAACGGATTCGAAGGCGACAACCCGTGGCACACAACCGCGAACTCGGTGATCGGTCCCGACGGCAAGCGACAGTCGGGATGGCTGCTCAGCTCATCGGCCTACCCGGCCATCGTTCCAGACGAACTGTCCGAGACCGCGTACATGACGAACCGGGCCATCGACTTCATCCGCGACGCCGGCGACGACCGCTGGTGCTTGCACCTCTCCTACATCAAACCCCACTGGCCCTATGTTGTGTCCGAGCCGTACCACGACATGGTCAACCCACTCGACCTACCATCACCGAATCGCTCCGACGCCGAGCTCGAAACGACCCAGCCAGTGCTCCGGGCATTGCAGCAAAGCCGCATCGGCACGACGTTCTCTCGTGACGACGTGCGCAACACCGTCTACCCCGCATACCTCGGTCTCGTGAAGCAGATCGACACGCACCTCGGTCGCCTGTTCGCCGAGCTCGATGCCCTCGGCCGGTCCAACGACACCATGATCGTGTTCACCGCTGACCACGGCGACTACCTGGGTGATCACTGGCTGGGCGAGAAAGACTGGCTCCACGAAGAGATCGTCCACGTGCCCCTTATCGTCGTGGATCCGCGGTCCACCGCCGATGCCACTCGAGGTTCGGTGAGCACCGAGCTTGTCGAGTCGATCGATCTTGCGCCGACGTTTGTCGAAGCCCTGGGTGGCAGCGTCGAAGACAACTTATGGCTAGAAGGGCAATCGCTGCTGCCGGCCCTTGCCGGAGCGCACGCGTTCGCCACGCATCCGCGCGAGGCGGCCATCTGCCAGGGCGAGTTCAGCACGCTCGAACTCGCCGGTGACCTTCTCACAAGCGCCAAGGGCAAGCTTCGCGCCACGATGATCCGAACCGATCGATACAAGTACATCCTCAGCGAAACCGGACCGAACGTGCTCTACGACCTCGAAGCAGATCCTGAGGAGCTTCACGATCGCATCGACGACCCAGCCCTCAGCAGCGTCCGGTCGGAACTACACGATCGACTCTTCGACTGGTACCGAGCTCGGACGAACGAAGTGACGAGCCGCCAACCTTCTACCGACCCCGAACGACTCGGGCAAGACGCTCGCGAAGGGGTCTTCATTGGCTATTGGGACGAGACCGACGCGGCCGCCGACGCCGCCGATCACCTCTTGTGAACAGTTAGGGACAGTCCCTAACTGTTCACGCGCTTAGTGCTTCGGCGAGTGGAGCGAGGCGTGCCGGGTCCATGGGTCCGCGCATCGACCAGACCACCACGTCGACGCCAGCGTCGAAGAACGTCTCGGCCTTGTCGGCGAGCGCACCAGGCGCGGTTTCGGTATCGAAGCCGAGGTGGATCGACCGGGTGATCTCGCTGCTGTCGCGGCCGACCTTGTCGCAGTGCATGTGCAGGACCTCGTCGAGCTCGAGCCAGTCGGCGGGCGCATCGGGAAAGGTCATGTCCCACTGGTCCGCGAACTTGGCGACGGTACGAAGTGTCCGGACCTTCCCCTTGCCACCGATGACGAATGGGATCTTGTCCTGAACAGGTTTTGGTTCGCACCAGGCGTCGGTGAGTTCGAAGAAGCGGCCCTTGTGCGAAGTCGACTTGTTTTCGAGTAGCGACTTGATCACCTCGGCGCCTTCTTCGAGCCGGTCGCTGCGATCGCGGAGCTCGCCGAGCGCAATGCCGTAGGCGTTCGACTCTTGAAAGTTCCAGCCGGCACCAAGACCGAGCTCGAAGCGTCCGCCTGAGAGGTGGTCGAGGGTGGCAGCCATGTTGGCCACCACGGCCGGATGGTGGTGGTGGATGCCATTGACCATCGCTCCAATGCGGATGCGGGTCGTTGCTTGTGCGAGCGCCCCCAGCATGGTCCATCCTTCGAGGTTCGGACCGTCGAAGGGTTCGGCGAGTGGGTAGAAGTGATCCCAGTTCCATGCCGACTCAAAGACGTCGAGTTGATCGGCCTCTTTCCACACCGCAAGAAACTCGGCCCACGTCGCGTGATGCGGTGGCGTTTTGATTGCATGTCGTCCCATAGCGTCTCCCTTTTCATGAACAGTGAGGGACAGTCCCTAGCTGTTCACTAGTCGATCCACTCGACGCCCATCGCGGCGATCTTGTCTCGAAGACCGTAGAAGTCGAGGCCGAGCTCTCCAGCTTCGAGCTTTGCACGAGTGGCAGCTTCCTTGTCGAGCCGTTCGTTCGACTTGTCGAGCGCAAACGCTGCTTCGCTTCGTTCGACCACCACCACGCCATCGTCGTCGGCGCAGATGATGTCGCCGGGCGTGATGATCGTGCCGTCGATGGAGACGGGTACGTTGACCGAACCAGGCGTGTTCTTGACGGTGCCCTGGCACGAGACGTGGCGAGTCCACACGGGAAAGCCCATCTCGCGCAGGTCCTGGGTGTCGCGCACCGCAGCGTCCATCACGAGGCCGCGGACGCCTCGAGTCATGAGCGACGTGGCGAGCAGGTCGCCGAACATGCCGTGCGTGGAAGGTGCGGTGGTAGTGACGACGAGAATGTCGCCTTCTTGGCACACCTCGACAGCAGCGTGGATCATGCCGTTGTCGCCGGGGTGGCTAAGTACCGTGACAGCCGTTCCAGCAACCTTGACGTTCTGTTGAATTGGCTTGAGCTCAGGGCCGACATAGCCACGACGCCCGATGGCCTCGTGCACGGTGGCCGTGCCGATAGGAGCGAGCTGATCGACAATGTCGAGCGGCGCTCGTTCGATGTTTCTGACCACTACATGTTTCATGAACGACTCCATTTCCGCGGGGGAGTTTTCGCGCAGCGAAAACTCCGTAAGTGAGCGAAGCGAACGGCTCTCATGATGCGTCCAATCGTGGGTAGACCCTCAAAATGTTGTCCTCGAAGACCATCTGCTTCTGCGCGTCATCGAGCGCCGAGTTGTCGATGTAGACCTTGGTGTCGTCCCAGTATTTGCCGGTCTCTTCATTGATGCCTCGAACAGCGCCGACCATCTCGGAGGCGAACAGGATGTTCTCCGTGGGCACCACGTCGAGGAGCAAGTCGATGCCGGGCTGGTGGTAGACACACGTGTCGAACCAGATGTGATCGAGCAGTCCGTCGAAGTCCCAACCCTTGTCCTGGGCCATGCCCTTGAACCGGCCCCAGTGGTAGGGCACAGCGCCGCCACCATGGGGAATGACGAAGCGCAGGTTTTCGAAGTTCGACATGAATCCCGAGGTGAGCGCCTGCATCCAAGCGGTGGTGTCGGCACCGAGGTAGTGCGACCCGGTCGAGAAGAAGTGCTCGTTGCACGACGCCGAGACGTGGATCATGCCAGGCACGTCGAGCTCGCACATGGCCTCCCACAAGGGCCACCAGTATTCGTCCCATAACGGCGGGGTGTCGTTCCAGAATCCACCCGATGGGTCTGGATTGATGTTGCAGCCAATAAAGCCCATTTCCTGGACGCAACGACGCAGCTCGGCAACCGAGCTCTCGATGCTGGTGCCGGGCGACTGGGGCAGTTGACAGCCCGGAGCGAAATTGTCGGGGAACAAGTCGCATACCCGTCGAATGAGCTCGTTCTGGTGCTGCGACCAGAACTTCGACGTGTGCTCGTTTCCAACGTGGTGCGCCATCCACGACGCGCGTGGCGAGAAGATCGTGAGGTCGGCGCCGCGCTCACGCTGCAGCTTCAGCTGGTTGAGCTCGATGCTCTCGATGATCTCGTCGTCGGACACGGTGATCGTGCCCTTCTCGCCCACGAACGCCGGGTCGGCCTCGACCGCAGCCTTCTGTGCTTCACGCCAGTCGCCGACTCCGGGCGGAGTGGTCGTGTAGTGGCCATGGCAGTCGATGATGCGCGTCATGGGGGTCCGATCAGCCGTTGAGCTGTTGTTCGAGGATCAGTTGCTGCTCAAGATCGTGCAGCGCTTCGTAACAGGCCATGACCTGCTGCACCGAGCTGTTTGGTTCGCGGCCTTCGCGGATCGCCGAGATGAATTCGCGGTCCTGGAGTTCGATGCCGTTCATGCATACGTCGACGTTCGAGACATCGATGACTTCGTCACGTCCGGTGATCAGGTCGTCGTATCGGGCGAGGTAGGTGCCGGTGTCGCCGATGTAGCGGAAGAAGGTACCGAACGGACCGTCGTTGTTGAACGAAAGCGACAGCGTGAGGATCGCTCCGGTCTCGGTCTTCATCTGGATCGACATGTCCATAGCAATGCCGAGCTCAGGGTGGTGCGGGCCCTCCATGACGTTGGCGGCAACGACCTTCTCACCCGTTTGATACTGG
This sequence comes from uncultured Acidimicrobiales bacterium, assembly GCA_938002955.1. Classification (GTDB taxonomy): domain Bacteria; phylum Actinomycetota; class Acidimicrobiia; order Acidimicrobiales; family SHLQ01; genus SHLQ01. The sequence continues at coordinate 6,721 of CALLAA010000168.1, read as the reverse complement.
AAGAGGTCGACGGTGTGTGCGGCGTGGTGCCAGAGGAGATGGTCCGTCCAGCTGCGTGGTTCGCCCTTGGCGTTGGAGTTCGTGCGACGCCAGAAGTAGGTCTGCACGTCCATCTGTTGGATGGTGAATTCGCGGGCCTGGATCTTGTTGTGGATCCATTGGTGTGACGGGTTGAAGCGGCGGGTGTGGCCAACCATGCACACGAGGCCCGTGCGCTCTTGAGTGGCCAGTACCGCTTGGGCATCAGCGAGCGAGTCAGCGAGCGGAATCTCGACCTCAACATGCTTACCCGCTTCCATGCACGCAATGGCTTGCGACGCGTGCATCTGCGTCGGGGTGGCGAGGATGACCGCGTCGACCGCGTCGATGGCGAGGACGTCGTCGAGGTCGGTGCACCAGTGCGGGATGCCATGCTCGGCGGCGTAGGCCTCGGTGCGGTCAGGGGTCCGGCCAAAGACAGAGACGACTTCCACGTCGTCGATGTTCTTCAGTCCGTCAAGGTGCTTCGTGGAGAATGCGCCGGTTCCACCGAGTGCGATCTTCATGAGGATCAACCTTCTGTAGTGCGGCGCTACCAACAAGGCAGCGCGCTGGCCATGAGCGAGAGGTTAGTTCGACGACCAAATGTTAACAATCTTGTAGACACTGTAAGGACGTCTGGAGCTACACTCGGCGACATGAGCCGGGGGGAACGGGTCGCTCCCCATAAATGGGCCGTTCTCGCCGCAATCGGTCTGTCCTATTTCATCACTGTAGTGACGACCTCCTTCTCTGTACTGGCCCTTCGTGCCATTGCCGAAGACTTCGACGTCACGCTGAGGACTGTTGGCTGGGTCGTCATCATCGAGTCGCTCATCATCGCGGCTCTTCTACTCCCGGTTGGTGGCTTGTCGGACCGCGTTGGAAAACATCGAACCCTGCACGTCGGAGTGGCCGTCTTTGGTCTGGGACTGATCCTTACCGGGCTCTCCCCAACCTTCCCCGTCCTTATCGTCGCCCGAATTGTGACTGCACTCGGCAACACGCTCGTTCAATCGGTGAGTACCGGAATCCTTGTCGCCGCCTTCCCATCCGACGAGCGCGGCCTGGCCCTAGGCGGCCAAACCACAGCTGTCGCGACCGGAGCCGCAGCGGGGCCGCTCCTTGGCGGATTTCTGCTCGACGTGCTCGATTGGCAGCTGCTGTTTCTGCTGCTCGCAATCCCAACAGCCATCACGTTTCTGGTGGTGCGACGAGTCCTGCGGATCGAGGAGCAACGAGCGGCCCGCACCACCGGCTTCGACACTCGAGGCGCGGTTCTCGCTTCCTCGTTCATCACCGTCTTCATCTTCACGCTGAACGACCCGTTCGACTTTGGGCTTCGGTCGCCCGTCACGATCGTCGGCGGTGTTCTCGCCATCGGACTGCTGGTGGCCTTCGTTCGTGGCGAGCTCGCTGTCGATCGCCCGATGCTCGACCTGCGGCTCTTTCAGATCGGCGACTTCCGTCGAGCGGTCACCCTTCGTGTCATCGGGTTCGTCGCGTCCTCATCGCTCGTCATTCTCATCCCGGTCTTCCTGCTCGGCGTACTCGACCTGTCGACACGCGCAACAGGCGGCGTCCTGGCGCTCTTCGCGATCGGCATGACCCTTGGCGCTCAGGTGTCCGGTCGCCTCTATGACCGCCTCGGACCGCGCCTGCCGATGACGTTCGGATTCGTCGCACAGGTCAGCGTGCTGCTGTTGCTTTCACAGGTAGGCGAAGAGTCGAGCCTCGTGCTCGTCGCAATCGGATCGTTCGGCAATGGGCTGGGCCAAGGTCTCTGGAACGTTCCCGCTAACAGCGTGATGATGGGTTCGATGCCGGCAGAGTCGCTGGGGGTCGGAGGTGCATTCACGAACGTGACCCGAACCATCGGAAGTGTGGTTGGACAGGCTGGCGCAACGGCGATCGTGGCTGGCGTCATGGCGTCGCAAGGCTTCGACATCCCGCTCGGTGACGTCGTCGACACCACTGGCGCCGGGGCTGCGTTCGTCGACGGATGGCGCCTGACCTACCTGATCGGCGCCAGCGTCAGCGTGGTTGCGCTCGTGATCGCGACACGGACGAGCGGCACATCACGACGTTCAATAGGAGATGCGCGGTGACTCGTACAATTGCGGACATGTCCAACGGAGTGAGATGCATGGTGATGCGTGGCGGCTCATCGAAGGGTGCGTACTTCCTCGCATCGGATCTTCCGGCCGACCCGGCCGAGCGCGACGACCTGCTGCGTCGCATCATGGGATCACCTGACGCTCGACAGATCGATGGCATCGGCGGCGCACATCCGCTGACTTCGAAGGTCGCCATCGTCGGGCCGTGCACGGACGACCGCGCTGATGTCGAGTACCTCTTCCTCCAAGTCGGCGTCGACACCGACCAGGTGTCCGACCGGCAAAACTGCGGCAACCTCCTCGCCGGCGTCGGCCCCTTCGCCGTCGAACGTGGCCTTCATGAACAGTTAGGGACAGTCCCTAACTGTTCACTACGCATCTTGATGCTCAACACCGACACGGTGGCCACGGCGACGTTTGCGGTTGACGATGGTGCGCCCGTGTACGAAGGCGCCACAGCGATTTCGGGGGTGCCGGGTACGGCGTCGGCGATCGAGCTCGACTTCGGCGAGCTGGGCGGCGGTAGTTGTGGCACGATGCTGCCCACCGGAAATGCGGTCGATGTGATCAACGGCATCGAGTGCACGCTCGTCGACAACGGCATGCCGGTTGTTGTCATGCGAGCCAGCGACCTTGGCATCACCGGCACTGAAGCTCCTAACGAGCTCGAAGCTGACGACTCCTTGCGCTCCTCCCTCGAAGCGATCCGGCTGGCTGCTGGGCCGATGATGAACCTCGGCGATGTCGCCGATACGACCGTCCCGAAGCTGACGATGGTCTCGCCGCCGACCGGTGACGGCCACATCTCGACCCGGACGTTCATTCCCCACCGCTGTCATGAGGCGATCGGTGTGCTCGGCGCAGTCTCGGTCGCGACGGCCGCCCTCTTGCCAGGGAGTCCAGCGAATGAAGTGCTGGTCCCACCGACACGGGCAACTGTGCGTCTCGAGCATCCGACCGGGTTCTTCGACGCCACGGTCGAGGTCGCTCCATCCAACGATGGCAGCATCGACGTGCAACGAGCAGGCATCGTGCGAACCGCTCGCAAGCTGATGGACGGCACCGCATTTCCACGAGCCACCCACACCGAGGAGACCTAGTCAGTGGCTACGACCAACCCACCACACGACTTTCCCCTCGAGCGGACCGTTCCCGGACCTCGTCCTGAGGCCAGCACACCGACGTCGGTCGTCGCTCCTCCATTGGCCTGCGACGCACATTGTCACGTGTTCGGACCGGCCGATGCCTTTCCGTTCTCACCGACCCGCAAGTACACGCCACCCGATTCGGGAATCGACGACTTCCTCGCGCTTCAAGATCGCCTGGGCCTCAGCCGCGCCGTGTTCGTGCAGGCCAGCTGCCATGGCACCGACAACTCCGCGATGGTCGACGCCATCCAGCGGGCACCCGAACGATTTGCCGGGGTCGCGATGATCGACGAGTCGTTCACCGACGACGACCTTGCCGAGCTGCACGCCAACAACGTGCGTGGCATCCGCTTCAACTTCGTCGCCCACCTCGGTGGCGCACCAAATATCGACATGTTCTGGCGACTGGTCCACCGAGTTGCCCCGATGGGTTGGCACATCGTGCTGCACCTCGACGCCAAAGACTTCGCCGAATACAGCTCGCTGCTCGACGACATGCCGGTGCCATACATCATCGACCACATGGCCCGGGTTCCAGCCGTCGACGGCATCGACCAAGAACCGCTCCAGCTTCTTCTCGACCGCATGCGCACGGACGAAAAGTGCTGGGTCAAGATCTCGTGCGCCGAACGTTTGACCGAAGGCCGAATCGCGCCGTACGACGATGTCATCCCGATCGCACAAGCTGTTGTGGCCGCAGCCCCCGACCGAATCTTATGGGGCACCGACTGGCCGCACCCGAACCTCGTCGACATGCCCGACGAAGGCGAACTCCTCGACTTACTTGGGCAGATCGTGCCGGACGAACAGCTGCGACATCAGATTCTCGTCGACAACCCTGAAGTGTTGTACGACTTCGAGGGCTGATTGAATGGCACCAATGGACACGATCACAAACGATCTGCGTGACGACATTTTGTCGGGTCAATTCGCACCTGGCGACCGACTGCTCGAGATCCAACTCGCCGAGCAGTACGACTGTGGTCGCGCGGCCGTCCGATCTGCGCTCGTTGCGCTCACGACGGAGGGGCTAGTCGAGCGTGAGGAGAACCGTGGCGCGAGCGTCCGACGGATCAGCATCACCGAAGCAATCCAGATCACCGAGGCGCGTTCGGTGCTCGAAAGCCTGATCGCTGCGCAGGCAGCGAAGCACGCATTACCCGACGACCACGCCGAGCTCCGCGACATCATCGAGCAGATGCGCAGCACCGTCGCGAACGACGAGGGCAAGGCGTACTCGGAACTCAATCGTCTTCTGCACCGACGTTTGCGCGAGATGAGTGGCCACGACATCGCCGCCGAACTCGTGGCCAATCTCCGCAACCGCGCTGCCCATCACCAATATCGACTCGCCGTGATGCCCGGCCGATCGGCCGACTCGCTCGACCAGCACGCCGCGATTGTCGACGCAGTTGTGTCGGGAGACGAGGCAGCTGCCGCGGACGCCATGACCGCACACCTCGAGTCCGTGATCGAGGTTCTGCAACGCTGGGGAGATGCTAACGTTCGTTAGGTTTGATCGCGAGCGCTTGAGCGGGGTAGCTTCAGATTGTCGACAATCCTGTCCACAGCCACCAAGGGGAGCACCGAGTGAAAACGCAGGTAGCGATCATTGGGGCTGGGCCGGCGGGAGCGCTGCTCTCGCTGATTCTGCATCAACGCGGCATCGAGTCGATCGTCATCGAGCGTCAGTCAAAGGCCTACGTGCTCGACCGCATCCGCGCCGGCGTTCTCGAGTGGACCAGCGTTGAACTGCTTGAATCGGTCGGTTTGGGCGAGCGGCTGCACGCTGAGGGCAATCAACACGACGACGTGAAGATCGGTTGGGGCGGCGACAAGATCCTCGACATCGAGTTCAGGAAGCTCGCCGGGAAGCCAATGATGGCCTACGGGCAAACCAAAGTGCAGGAAGACCTCTACGCCGCCGCCGAACGCGAGAACCTGAACATCATCTTTGAGTCGAGTGACGTCGAACTTCACGACGTCACCACCGACAACCCGTACGTCACGTTTACCACCAATGGCGAAACCCAGCGCGTCGATTGTGACTACATCGCCGGATGCGATGGCCAGCACGGCGTCAGCCGCACCGCCATCCCCGACGACACTCGCTCGCTATTCGAGCGGGCCTACCCGTTCGGCTGGCTGGGCATTCTGTCCGAGACTCCCCCGCTGCCGCATCTGCTCTACGCCAATAACGAGAAGGGGTTCGCGCTCTGCTCTGAGCGCAACCCCATGCTGAGCCGCTATTACGTGCAATGTTCGCTCGACGACACGGTCGACGACTGGTCGGATGATCGCTTCTGGACCGAACTGCTCGACCGCCTGCCGCCGTCGCAAGCCGAGCTCGTCGTGACGGGCCCGTCGATCGAGAAGTCGATCGCTCCGCTCCGTAGCCAGGTCGTCGAACCAATGCAGTACGGCAACCTTTTCCTCGCTGGCGATGCGGCGCACATCGTTCCGCCGACCGGCGCGAAGGGCCTCAACCTCGCGATCGCCGACGTGCACTACCTGTCCGAAGCATTCGCCGCTCGCTACGCCGGCGAACCAGCAAAGCTGGCCGCCTACTCCGAGACAGCGCTCAAGCGGGTGTGGTCCACCGTTCGATTCTCGTGGTGGATGACCGTGCTGCTGCACCGCTTCCCCGACGAGTCGCCGTTCGACCAGCGAATGCGCGAAGAAGACCTCGCCTACCTGACCAGATCCGAATCCGCACGACGATCGATCGCCGAGCAATACGTCGGCCTCGACTACTAGTGAACAGTTAGGGACAGTCCCTCACTGTTCAGCAAAGGAGCACGAACCATGGGACTTGATAAGCCATATCTCGACATCCCGGGGACGACAATCTTCGACACCGACCAGGCGGCGATGGGGTATCACCTCAACATGTTCGCCATGTCGCTCAAAGACGCAGAGAACCGCGACCGCTTCACGGCCGACGAAGATGCCTACCTCGACGAGTGGCCAATGACCGAGGATCAGAAGCAGGCGGTGCGCGATCGCGACTTCAACAGGATCCTCGCGCTCGGCGGGAACATCTACTACTGCGCCAAGATCGGCGCCACCGATGGCCTGAACTACGTGCAGATCGTGAGCTCAATGACCGAGAACGATGCCGAAGAGCACCGCCAGATGATGATCGACGGCGGGCGCTCCCCCGAAGGCAACCGTCACCTGAGTGACTGGGAAGACGGCGGCCCCGCAGCACGGAAGAAGGCAAACTCATGAAGCAGCAGCGCTGTTTACAGCCGCTTGAGGGGACGGAGCGAAGCGGAGGACCTTGCCGGTCCGCGCGGATCTCGGCCGGCAGTTCCGAGCGAAACAAGGAGAACTTCTAATGGCGCGTATTTCCGCTTCTGTGTACACATCGCACGTTCCCCTGATCGGCGCCGCGGTCGACAAGGGCCTAACTCAAGACGACTACTTCAAGCCGCT
>CALLAA010000167.1 GCA_938002955.1 uncultured Acidimicrobiales bacterium | reverse complement strand
ATGCACGCACTAGCGAAGGCAATGAGGATGCGAGATGGGTGTCTCATGTTGGGCAACGTACGGAAGTCAGCATGAAGGCATCGTGAAGAGCGCCAGGTCGATGGCTGCTAGCCGTCATCGAACAGCCACGTCGTTTCCTGGACCGCCTCGCAACCGGTCGTCGCCGTCGCCGCCGTCGAGGCTGTCGTCTCCGCGTCCGCCAAACATGGTGTCGGCGCCTTCGCCGCCTATTGCGAAGTCGTTGCCGTACCCGGCGTAGATGGTGTCGTCGCCATTGCCGCCGTTGATTGCATCGTCGCCTTGCAGGCCGCAGATGAGATCGTCGCCGTCCAGTCCGTGGATCAGGTCTCGGCCAGGGGTGCCAATGATGATGTCATCGCCCGGCGTGCCGATGTGGTGTGTCTGTCGAATGCCCGTGCTCACATCGACCGCCATGTAGGAGGTGATGCCGTTGGTTGGTTGTAATCCCCGGCAGGTTCGTGCGAGGCCCTCGGGGCTGCTCAGCCAGGCCGGTTCTCTCGGTTGAGCACACGGGAGGTCCTGGGCTGTTTCGAACTGGATGCTGTCGATGCCGACGTAGCCGAAGGGGCCGTGGAACTCCATACTGGTGCATTGTGCCGTCGACCCTTCCGGCCCACCGATTTCGTCGATTCCTGGGCCGCCGTTCACGATCGACCCGTTGACGTAGACGAGCATGGCGTCGTCGCCTGGGCCTCCGTAGATGGTGCCGCCGCCGTATTGGAAGAGGTCTGACCCTGGTCCGCCGTACTGGGTGCCAGTTGCGCTGATCCAGTCGTTGCCGGCCCCAGCGAAGACCGTGGTGCCGTCGCCGCCGCCGTAGATATGGTCGTTGCCTCGACCGCCGTAGATGGTGTTGCGGCCAAACCCGCCGCTGATTTCGTCGCCACCGCCGAGGCCGTGAATGACGTCGTTTCCGCCGTTGCCGACGAGCAGGTCAGCGCCGCGGCCGCCGTAGAGCGTGTCGGCCTGTGGTCCGCCCTCCATCCACACGCCCGCGACATTTGCATCGGCAAACAGGGTGTCTTCGCCATGGCCGCCGAACATGCGGTCGCTCGCTCCCGTGCCCGAGTGGAGTTCGTCGTCGCCGTATCCTCCGTGTACGACATCGTCGCCAGGTCCGGCCCAAACGACGTCGTCACCTCCGCCAGCAATGATGATGTCATTGCCCGCTCCGGCATGGATGACGTTCGCTGAGGGTCCGCCGCAGATGTAGTCGTTGCCGTCGGTGCCGACGATCTCGGCGTGGTCGGAGTCGATCTGGTTGTAGCCCGGGGGAGCGTTGCAGACAGTGGCGGCGTCGGCCGGTGTTGCCGTCAGCGCCGAGACACAGAGTGAGAGTGCCGCAACTACGGCTGCGGCCGACAATGGGCGCACGCGGGCAAGCGCCGATCCGCCGAGATGTGTTCCGCTCATGGAGGCCGAGGGTACAACAGGACCCGCCGTAGAAACTCAACGCGTCCGTGCAGTGAGGGCTGCCGGGTGCAGCGTTTCCTGGTGGCGCGCCACCGCATGCACTGCTAGAGTGACCTCTGATATATCAAGAGTGTATTAGAGGGTGGTAACGCCCCGAGGTAGGAGATCCACATGCGCATCCTCGCATTGGTCAAGCGAGTGCCGGCCCCCGGCGCTCGCATCAACATCACCGAAGACGAGCAATACGTCGACGACAAGAACCTTGGCCACGCCATTTCGCCACACGAAGAATGTGGTGTCGAGGCAGCCGTGCAGCTCATCGAGAAGCACGGGGGAGAGGCCACCGTCATGTCGATGGGTGCCGATGTCTCCGAAGAGCAGCTGCGCGCTGCGGTGTCGGTCGGTATGGCCAAGATGGTTCTCGTGCCGACCGATGGCACTCCGAAGGATCCACAAGAGACCGCAACCGCACTCGCCGCGGCCATCGAGGAGCTCGAAGCAGCCGACGGTGCGTTCGACCTCATCATCTTTGGTAACGAGAGCGCCGATCAGGGTGGCTTTCAGGTGGGCATCCGTGTTGCACACAAGCTGGGCCGCCCAATGGTCAACGGCATCAAGGGCCTCGACCTCGACGAAGCAGCCGACGGGCACATCATTGCTCGACGCGAAGTCGACAGCGGCTTCGAGGTATACGAGCTGCCGCTACCCGCATGCGTAGGCGTGAAGGAAGGCATCAACCTTCCCCGTTACCCAACCATGAAGGGCCGCTTGGCGTCGAAGAAGGCCGAGCTGTCCACCCTCGACGCATCGGCTGAGCCCGGTGGTCAGGCGCAGACCCGTTTGGTGTCGCCGCCAGAGGTTGCAAGCGAAACCGTGATCTTGGGCAATGGCCCCGACGCTGCACCTGCGGTTGTCGATCTGCTCGAAGAATTGGGAGTGATGTAAATGTCAGCCGTACTCGTAGTTGCTGAACACGACCGTGGTCACTTGGCCACGGCAACCCTCGAAGCCCTCACGTCGGCTCGTGCGATCGCGGGAGGCCTTGGGCTTCCCGTGCACGCTGCTGTCATGGGCGAAGGTGCTGACATGACCGCCGGTCAGCTCGCCGAATATGGCGCTGAGGCAATCCATCACCTGACCAACCCGAACCTGGGCGACTACAACCCAGAAGCATGGGGACAGGCCCTCACCGGCGCAGTTCAGGCCGCAGGCCCAGCTGTGGTCATGGCGAGCGGAACCGACCGCGGCAACGAGCTCATGGCGCAGATCGCTGCTCGGACCGACCTGCCGTTCGTGGCGAACTGTGTCGACGTGTCACCAGACGTGACCTCGATGACCCGTTCCCAGTGGGGCGGAGCGCTCTACGAAGAAGC
>CALLAA010000166.1 GCA_938002955.1 uncultured Acidimicrobiales bacterium | reverse complement strand
TTGTTGAGCGTGATGGTGAGCGCTTCGATGCCGGTCTCGATGGCGACGGTCTGGGCGTCGACGGGGTCACCGGCGACGACGTTGATGTCGACGAGCGACAAGGACGAGCCGCTTTGGTTGACCGTAATTTCGTAATCTTCTTCGTTGACCAGGCCGGTCCGGTCTTCGACGGCGAGTTCGACCTGCGGGAACTTCGCGGTTTGAGCGATCTCTTCGACGAAGATGTCGAGCTGTGCTGGGGTGAAGTCGTCATCGGCGACTCGCTGTGCGTTGAGTACGTAGCGGGCCTGAAATTCTGCCGGTGCGTTGAGCGCTCCGAACAGTCCAACAGCTCCCGCGAGCCCTGCAATGAGGGCGAGCACGAGGGGTCGCCAACCTGTCAGGTGCAAAAACGAGGAAAGTTCCCCTGAGTTGTCCCTATCGCCTTCGGTCATTTCCCGAGTCTTCCTCACACGCTGTCGTGTCAATCTATTCCCACAACCACGTGGTGTGTTAAATACGCACCGAGATTGTTCCTCGGATGCATTGGTATACGCCTTTGTTCGGTCGCTACGTGGGCAACCATAAGGCAAATTCCGATGTTGATGCTGTGCACTCGGTCCTTGATTGGCGAGGTTTTTGCCCGATTGAGACAGATGGCACCCCGTCGTAGTTCTCCCGGCCCACGTTCGGGGCGTCTCGCGTGGTGATGTTGACGTCGTGGCTGGCTCTGTCAGTGGCGGTGACGGCCGGATTCGTCACTGCGTGGATGCTCACGATCCGTGGCAATCGAGCACCGGTTGTGTGCGGCGCCGTCTGTCTCGGGTTTCTCGCGTGGCTGGGCGTGATCGTGATGAGTTGGTTTGTTGGCTGGTCGGGCTCGTCGGAGGCGCTTTTCCATCACGGCTATGTGATGGGTGTGGTGGGGGTTCCCGTTGTTGGTGTTGTGCTGTGGTGCACCACGATGGGGTCGGGCATCGGGGCGGGGCCGGTGGGAGCGAGGCGGTTGTTGGCTGTCGTGTGCGTGCTCCCAGCAGCTGTAGGTATCTATGCGACTCACATCGAGCCCGAGTGGCTTCGGGTGGATCATGTCGTGATCGGTGATGTTGGGGACGCAGTGCCGCTTCGTATTGGGGTCATCGCCGATATCCAGACCGATGCCTTTGGCCGCTATGAGGATGAGGTGATTGAGGCGATGACCGCAGAGGAGCCTGACATCGTGTTCGTGGCTGGCGACATCACTCAGGTTGCCCCCGGCGAATATCGTGCGGTCGAACGCTCCGAGGCCAAAGCGTTGGCGGGACTGCGGGCGCCGAGCGGCGTGCTCGTGATCTCGGGGAACACAGACCCGAGTGCTTCATCGGTTGATGCTCTGGCGGTCGAGGCTGGTTTGACCCCACTGAACGACGCGGTGACCGAGTTCGTGATCGACGACCGGCGGGTGCGGGTGCTGGGTATTGGCTGGCCGAACAATCGACGAGCTCGAGTGAATGAGCTTCTGGACGACTTCGTGCGTACGGCCAGACCGGACGTGGTCGACATTGTTCTCGCCCATAGCCCCGATGTCGTTCTGAATATGCGCTCGGCGGCCGGGGTTGATCTGGTGGTGTCGGGCCATACCCACGGCGGCCAAATTCGCCTACCGATCTATGGCCCGATTTGGAACGTGACCGAGTTGCCCGACGAGGTTGCTGCTGGCGGTCTGCACGTAGTTGACGGTGTGCCGTTGTACGTGAGTACGGGGGTCGGCGTTCAACGCGGCGACTCGCCCAAGGTGCGCTTTGGCGTTCGACCGAGCATTGGCCTGATCGAAGTCAACTGACCACAGAGATCTGACCTCTCGATCTGGCGGCGCGATCGGCGGCGGGTGTCGGGTCGCTTGGGCCGGTGCTAGAGGCCGAGAGCCGTGGCGACAGCGGTTGCGGTGTCGGCGATCTGTTGGCGCTGTTCGGGAGAGATTGCTTCAGCGTGGAGGTTCATCGCAGCGTCCGTCATGGGCTCGACGAGTGCGTATGCGTCACGATCGGCGTCGGTAATCTCGACCGCTTCTTTGTAGCCGAACATCTCGAGGTCGTTGGGGCGCTTGATCTGATGGGCAACCCGCGATCCAACACCTGTGCCGGCGAGTGCGGCGAGGTGGACGCTGCCTCGGAGCTCGCGCAGCACGATGGCTTGGTGCATGAAGGCTTCGGCTGGGCTGTTGGGTACGTCGAGGGCGACGAACCCGGCGAACAGCGGCAGCGCGCTGCGGTCGACTGCTTGGGCGAGTTCGCCCATCGAGGCTGCTGCCACGGCGAGGTCGTCTTGGGAAACGCCCGAGTCCGGCCCGAGGGCTTCGGACCCGATGCGGTAGGAGACGCCCATCTGGGCCAGTCCGGCTTCGACGACGTTGCAGCGTTCCTTGCTCGACGTCCACATCTTGTCGACAAGTCCGGGTTCGAAGTATCCGAACGCAGCGAGCATTAGGTCGGTGCTGACCTCTCCCAATACGCCGGCCCGTCCGCAGAAGTAGAAGCGGAATCCGTCGATCCCGAGCCCTTCGGCCGCCTCCTTCGCATAGGGATGGAAGTAGTGGATCGCGCCGATCCGCTGGAGTGAGTTGGATGTGGCTGCGTTGAACTCTTCAGGCGTCATCGCCTGAATGTAGGGGGCGTTGTTAGGCAGCGCCGAGTTCGCGGTAGATGTCGAGCAACCCGTCGAGGTACTGCTCCCGTGCGAATCGCTCTTCGACGAAGGCTCGTCCGGCGCGGCCCATGTCGCCGAGTTCGGTGTCGGTCATTGCTTGCATTGCCGACAGTTGTTCGGCAAAGGAGCTGGCGTCGCCGGCCGTTGCGAGGTTGCCTGTCTCTCCGGGAACGATGAGCTCGGGGATGCCTCCGAGGTCGGATCCGAGGACGGGTGTGCCGACGCCGTAGGCCTCGAGCAGAACCACTGGCGCGTTCTCGTAGCACTCCGATGGGAGCACGAGCGCACGTGCGGTGCGCACGATGTCGAACAAGGCGTCGCCGGTTTGGTAGCCGGCGAATTCGACGTCGGCTCCCGTGCGTTCGACGAGTGCTCGCAGTTCGTCCTCTTGGGGGCCTGTCCCCACGATTGTCGCGGCGACTCCGGATTCGGCGACGGCCTTGACGAAGGTGAGCAACCCCTTCTCCTCGGAGAGGCGTCCAACGAAGACGAAGCGTTCGCCGGCGCTGAAGTCGGGCACCATCTCGCTGACGTCGACGGCGTTGGGAAGGTAGCGGGTCTTTTCGGCTGGGAGTCCCCAGTCGATCAGCTTGTTGGTGTGGAAGTGGCTTGGGAGGATGAACAGGTCGACGTTCTTGCGGTAGCTGCCCATGAAGTTGTGGAGCGTGGTTTCGAATGCGGCGACGGCCGACAGAGGCAGCGAGCCTTTGAGGCATCGTTGCTGCACGGCGTTCCAGGTCTTGCCACCTTTGCAGCGTTCGCAGACGCCGTCGGCGGCCAGCATGAGCTTGGAGGGACAGCCGATCTTGAGGTCGTGCACGGTCATGACCGCGGGCACGCCTTTCTTTTGGATGGCGCCGAAGATGGCTGGCGTGAGGTGGTGATAGACGTTGTGTGCGTGGACGATGTCGGGCTTGACGTCGTCTATGAGCCGGCCGATTTCCTTGCGGGCTTCGAGGGAGTAGACCGATTTGACGACCTTGCGGACTTTCTCGACCGGCGTGTAGTCGCTAGCGAAGTCGATCTCTTCGACGAAGTAGTCGTCGTATTCGGTTTCGAAGTTCTTCTCGTACTCCATGGCGAACGGAACGATGTTCCAGCCGCGGTCTGTCAGGAGCTCGTTCTGGTCGAGCATGACGGCTTCGGCACCGCCGCGCCGGTAGTAGTAGCTGGTAACGGAGATCTGTGTTGGCACGTTGACCTATCGGCGCCAGAGGGCGCGTGGTTTACGAAACCACAGTATTGGTGTCAGACATCATCTTCATCTGTCCAAGTTAAAAGATGAGATCTGACACCAGCCACCACGAGCCGAGCGGGGCGTGAAAGCTGTTCTCGTAGAAGGCGCGCTGCATTGGTGTCAGACATCATCTTTCATCTTGCGAAGCTAAAAGATGAGATCTGACACCAGTGGTTATGAGCCGAGGGCAGCGGGGAAGCTGATCTCGTAGAAGCCGCGGCCGGTGGTGCCGACCACGAGCCGGTCGGGGTTGGCCGGGTCGAACTCGGCGGTGCGCAAGCGTGTCATGGGGAGGCCATCGACGACCGGTTGCCAGGTCGCCCCGCCGTCTGACGACAGGTACACGCCGGTGGCGTTGCTCACGTCATGGAAGGCTGGTTCGGTGGTGACGACCGCCAGGTTCTGTGCGTTTGTTGGGTCGATGGCCACGCCGTGGGCGTAGAGGTCGTCGAAGAGCCGGGTCCAGTCGGTGCCGTCGAAGCGGTACATGCCACCGTCGCCGTCGCGGAAGGCAACGCCGTAGACGGCATCGGGTTCGGACGCCGAGGTGTACAGCGTGGTGATGCCGGCCGGGGCGTTTCCGGCGTCGTTGTAGCCCAGGCCGCCGTCGGTAGAGACGAGCGTTCCGCTGTCGGTGCTGACGAAGACGTTGCCGCCGGGTGCGACGGCGACGTCTCGTGGGGCGACCACGCCGGGGACTGCGGTGAACGTTGCTCCGGAGTCTTCGCTTCGATACAGGGTGGCGCCAACAACGGTGAAGATGACGTCGTCGCTCCCGTTGGCGAGCACGGCGAGGCCAGCCGCTCCACCGTCGACGTTGCCAACTTCGGGCAGACCAGAGCCGGCTCCGGCGGCGAGGGTGAAGCTGGCGCCGCCGTTGTCGCTGATGCCGATTCCTCGGAAGTTGGAGAACTGGCCGAGCAGCACGTAAATGCGGTCGGGGTTGGTGGGGGAGTACGCGGCTTCGACGCCGCCGCCCCATGCGGAAATGTCTTGCACGGTACGACGCCAGGTTTCGCCGCCGTTGGTCGTTTGAATGAAGTTGCCGCCATCGAAGCCGAGGAGGATGGCGTCTTCTGGGTCGGCAGGGTTGAAGACGATGTCGGTGCTCACCAGGCCGCTGTAGCCGTGGCCGCTGAAGAAGCCGGCGGTGTCTTCGCGTGTGGTGAGATCGCTCCAGCTTGCGCCACCGTCGTCCGAGCCGAGCAGGGTGTCGTCGGAGCCGATGGCGATGCGGTCGGGGTCGGTCGGGTGGACGGCGATGTCGAACGCCCGCAGCGCGCCTTCGTAGGGGTTGGGTCGTCGGGTGCTGCCGTCGGCAATGATCGTCCACGTGGTGCCGCCGTCGTCGCTGCGGTAGATGGCGGCCTGGCCCGGTGCGACGTTCGAGGTGTACAGCCGGTCAGGGTCCGATGGTGCGACGACGATCTGGTGGAAACTACCGGTGTTTGCGGCGGTGGCATTGGAGACGATGCTGAGCCCGTCGTTGACTGCGGTCCAGGTTGCGCCGCCGTCGGTGGTCTTCCAGATACCGCCGGCGACGATGTTGCCGCCGACCTCTGGACCGTCGCCCATGGCGACCCATGCGGTGAGCGGGTCGGTTGCGTGGGTGGCGACGTCGTACGGGTTGCCGTGGGGCAGTCCTTCGCCCGAGAGCGTCCAGCTCGCGCCGTTGTCGCTCGAGATATAAACGCCGCGTCGTGCAACGGCGGTGTAGATGGTGGTTCCGTCTGCGCTGAATGCTGCCGCTCGGATGTTGCCGCCGGGCGCGATCTGTGAGAGTTGGGTCCAGGTGTTGCCGCTGTCGAGCGATTCCCAGACGGAACCGTCGCCGCTCCATTCGCCGTTGACGTAGGCGCCCGGCGCTGCCCAGTCGCGTTGGTTGCCGTTGAAGGCGAGGAGGTGATTGTTGTCGTCGGGGTCGATGAGGACCGCTTCTGTGGCCATGGTGTAGGCCGAGTCGGAGATGGCGGGCATACCGTTGCGGCTCAAGGTCCATGCGAGGCCGTCGGTCGAGGATTGTGGTCCGGAGAGCGAGCCGGTCCAGATACGGCCGTCGGCGGACGCTGTGGCGGTGATGTCGCCGATTTCCCAGGAGGCAAGGCCGGTGGTCGATTGCCAGGTGTCGCCGAAGTCGTCGGTGACGGCGATGCCGAGCATGTCGCCACCAACGAAGAGTCGGTTGGGGTCGGCGGGGTCGAAGGCGAGCGAGGTGATGCGGCCGCCGACTCCGGGTTCGGTGAGCTTGGTGAACGCCGCGCCGAGCGCTTCGGCTTCGACCGGTGGCTCGGGTTCGCTGATGGTGCGTTCGGGTTCGGTTGT
>CALLAA010000165.1 GCA_938002955.1 uncultured Acidimicrobiales bacterium | reverse complement strand
TCGACCTCGCCCTGGTTGAACCCGCCGTCGATCGCTTGCTGAATGAGGACGGGGAGAACAAGGCGCGCCATCGCGCTGAGCAGCGCAAACACGACCGTGATGCCGAGCCCTCGCCGAAGTTCGGGACTACTCCGAAGCCCGCGGCGCAAGATCTCCATTGCCTTTGGCTGGTCTTCGTCGAGCTCTTCGAGGGTGCCTAATCTCACTGTTTCGCTCCGCACTTCCAGCGGAGATTCGCGAAACCCGACATGGTCGCTACGCGAGCTCCGCTCCCCACTCGCCTGAGGCGTCTCGTTCGTGTGTATGGAGGCTCACACCTTTCTGAATTACGCATTCTGCGAACCCTCGTAGGCTTGGACGAGGGTTTTGTAGCCATCGTGTGCGAGGAGTTCCTCGTGGGTTCCTATGGCCACGATCTTCGCGTTCTCGATGAACGCGACCCGGTCAGCGAGCATGATCGTCGACAGGCGATGCGCCACCATCAGCACCGTCATCTGCTCGCCGTTGAGGTTCTGCAGGATCTCGGCTTCGACCGTTGCATCGACGGCCCTCGTTGCGTCGTCGAGCAAGAGCAAGGACGGCGACCGGAATAGCGCTCGAGCCAACGCAACCCGCTGGCGTTGCCCGCCGGACAACGTGACGCCGCGTTCGCCAACGACTGTGTCGTACCCCTGTGGGGTCTCGGTGATGAAGCGATGCGCTCGGCTCGCTGCTGCGGCGGCTTCGATCGCAGCGGTCGGCGCTTCGTCGCCCATGGTTATGTTCTCACCGATGGACTGAGCGAACAGGAAGGTCTCCTGAAACACCATGCCGAGCCGTTTGGCGCGCGCTCGGGGTTGCAGGTTGTCGTAGCTGATGCCTGCCAAGGCAATGTCGCCACCATCTGGCGCTATAAGGCCAGCAGCAAGTTCGAGCAGCGTGGTCTTTCCCGACCCGGTTGCCCCGACAAGCGCAACGGTTTCGCCTGCCTCTACGCGAAGGTCGAGGGCATCGAGCACCACGTTGTCCCCGTGAGCAAAGGTCACCGCGGTGAAGTCCAGGTCCATTGGACCGGCGGGCAGTTCGGTCACGGTGCCTGCGTGATCGGCAGGTATGGGTAAATCAATCACCTCATCGATTCGGTCGAGGGCGACGACAGACGACGGCATCGATTGCAAAAAGAAGCCAACGACCCTGATCGGCAATCCGAGCACGCTAAACAGCGACATTGCCCCGACGAGCTCTCCGACGGTCACGCTCTCGTTCGCAACCAGGTTTGCACCGATCAGCAGCAGGACGATGATTCCGAGATTCGGCAACATCTCGAGCAACGGTTCGAAGACCGCTCGGAGCCGGCCGACGACCAGCCGCTTGGCCCGAAGGTCCGACGATACGTCTTCCATCCGATCGATCTCGTCGTTCGTTCGTCCGAGGGTCTTGACGACCATCACCCCATCGAAGCTCTCGTGCGCCACGCCGGTCACGTTCGCGACCGCCTGTTGGACTTCGGCTGCCGGGCCTGCCATTCGAATCGAGTACGCCTGGTTCAGCACGAACAACACCGGCAGCACGACGACCGCGACCAGACCGAAGGCCCAATGAACGAGTGACAGGCTGACGATCGCCAGCACGGCGAGCACGACGGTTGCGACGGCGAACGCCAACGGTCGCAACACCATGCCGGCAACGACGAGGTCGTTGTCAGCATGGGCGATTAGTTGCCCCGTTGGAGTGTTGCGATGGAACGACAGCGGCTGAGCGAGGTACTGCTGGTAAATCTGGCTACGCCAGGTGCCTTTCGTTCTCGACTCGGCCATCGACAGGTAGTAGCGACGGACGATCGCGCCCGCGCCGCGAACGACGGCGATCACGAGAATGATGAAGAACGCCGTGATCAGCTGGTCATCGCCAACGCCCTCGTCGCTAAGACCGGGCGTGATGACCTCATCGGTGACCCACCCAATCGCCCGACTGAGCGCGACCATCGAGACGGCGAACAGCACCGCTCCAACGATCGCGATCGCGTGAGGAACCGGGTGCGCACGAAAGCTCCGGCCGATGAGCCGCAGGCCTCGGCGAAGGATCGACGCCTTCGAAGGGGTGGCCTCGCTCAGGAGTGAGCTCGTTCTGCCGCTTCGACGGTGTTCTTCAACAGCATGGCAACAGTGAGTGGACCCACTCCGCCGAGTCGAGGCGTGATCCAAGATGCGACCTCTTCAACATCTTCGTTCACGTCGGGAAGCAGCTTCTTGCCTTCCCAGCTGATGCCGCCACTCACGACGACGGCTCCGGGCTTGACCATGTCCTTGGTAATGGTGCCCGGGCGCCCGACCGCAGCAATGACGATGTCGGCTTCCTTGGTGTACGACGCAATGTCGTCGACGCCGGTGTGCACGACCGTGGTCGCAGCATTCGCACCCTGGTTCTTCGTCGTCATGAGCAGCGCCATTGGGCGACCGAGGGTGGTGCCGCGGCCAACCACGACAACGTGTTTTCCTTTGACGTCGACGTTGTAGTACTT
Organism: uncultured Acidimicrobiales bacterium; assembly: GCA_938002955.1. Lineage (GTDB taxonomy): Bacteria > Actinomycetota > Acidimicrobiia > Acidimicrobiales > SHLQ01 > SHLQ01. Next base: position 428 of record CALLAA010000165.1, on the reverse strand, counting down.
GAGCATCTCAACAATTCCCGCTGGTGTGCACGGAAGTGGCCCGTCCTCCATCAGGACGAGCTTGCCCAGGTTCTCCGGGTGCAGGCCGTCGGCGTCCTTCGCCGGATCGATCAGCGCCAGCGCTTCGGCAGCGTCGAAGCCATCGGGAAGCGGCAGCTGCAAGATGTAGCCGTGCACGGTCGGGTCGGCGTTGAACTCGTTAAGCGCATCGACGAGGGCCTGCTGGCCGGCCTCTGCTGGGATTGCCTTGTGATGTGAGGTGATACCAACCGCTTCACACGTCTCGTGCTTCTTCTTCACATACGAAGCCGACGGACCGTCGTCGCCGACGAGAATCGTGCCGAGGCCGACGGTGACGCCCTTCCCGGCAAGCGCCTCCGCGCGTGTTTGAACATCGGCCAGAACGGCTTCGGCCACGGGCCCGCCTG
>CALLAA010000164.1 GCA_938002955.1 uncultured Acidimicrobiales bacterium | reverse complement strand
CGTCGCAACGTCGTGGGCGCAGACAGCGTCACCATCGATCTCGGTCGCCGCCGGGTATTCACTGGCTACGCACGTTTAGCAGCACAACTATCAGCGAACGAGTGTTACTGGCCCGGCTGCCATGTGAACGTCACCAACTGTCAGATCGACCACCTCACCCCGTACACGCCAACTCGAGACCGAGGAGGTGGCGGCGGAACAAATCCGCACAATGCGGGCCCCGCCTGCGGCAAACACAACAGGCACAAAGAACGCGGCTACACCGTCACCCGACTAGCCAACGGCACCATCGAAATCCGCCGACCAGACGGAACCATCCTCCACTAGCTCCAGCGGGGCGCGTTACCCCTGCGCTGAATCGCGCTAGGCGATGCCGTGCATCTTCCGCCACTCGGACACGACGGTCTTGGACTCGTCGAGGGAAACGGCACTCAGCGGAATCGGCTGATCCTGGGCCACATCGGCGGTCATCGACGCGTACTCAACAAGACCAACGGGCAAGTACCCGACGGCGTTCTCGGCAGTATCGATGTGTCCGTATGCGCTAAAGCCGCCGATGCAATCGAGCTTCTCACCCGAAGCAAGATCCTTCTTGGCAATAGCCAGGACTTCGGCGACGTGTGGGGCGTCGATGGTCACGAGCGGTTCGTTGTCGAGAATCAGCTCGGCGATGGTGAGTGGAATCTCCAAATGCACCAAGTGGTACGGACGGAAGAAGAAGTAGTCCGGTCCGTCGCCCATCTTGTAGAAGCCCATGGCTTGCTTGTGGAGGTCGTGGTTTGGGTGGCGGCCAACAATGCCGACGCCAGCGCCGAAGTCGCCAGCGAGGGTGAAGTCGACTCGACCCGGTGCTGAAAGAATCGCCGGGATGTCGACCGCAGCAGTTGCCACGGTGGACTCGATGCCGTGCATGCCACGCTTGTCCGGGATAAACCCGGTGGCGTTGGCGACAACGGCCTGTTCGACCTGCATCTTGGTTCCATCACCAAACGACGTGGTCATATGCGATGAGGTTGTGTCGCGGGCCGCATAGCCGGCACCCGTTTCTGGGTTCTGATGGACGTTCAGGTGGCGCTTGCAGTTGAGTGACGCCGTGACCTCAAAGCCCATGGCCTCTACCTGCTGTTGCAGGCGGAACAAGACGCCGGGTTGGTCGCCATCGGCGATCGTGTAGATCACGTCGTTGGCGCGAGCGCGTTCATGGAAGAGCCAGCCGAGCAATGCATCACACTCGGCGTTAAACGACACGACGTGTTTGCCTGCGTCGAGCATGGTCAAAATCGACTCGGTGCCATAGTCCAACGCACCGGTCGCTTCAACGACGACGTCGACGGGAAGGTCGGCGAGAATCGATGCGTGTGGCGTCACTGCGGGCGTACCGGACCGAATCGCGCTCACCAGCTCATCTGCTGACTCGCTAACCAAGATGTCGTTCGCCGAGACTCCCATCATCGTGAGCGCATCGATCGCTCGATCGGTGTTGCGGTTCACGATGACCGCTGGCTTCATGCCCGGAGACTGCGCAATGGCGTGCACGACACCCGTACCGACATACCCCGCGCCAATGACCGCAATGGCGGCCTCGCCGTCGGAGTCCGCACGTCGTTGTAGTCGATCCCAGATTCCCACAATTACTCCTCGGTACTTCCGACCGAGATCCCCACGTCGCTGTCTGGGGTGCTCGGGTCGGCTTGCTCGGTACTTGTCCACTGATATTCGAACTCGTCGAGCTCTTTTCCGTCTGCCTCGTCTGGGCGATGGACGATGTCGGACAGGTTCAGAACCAGGCCGCCATCGACACCACCCTTGAAACCAAACCAGCTACCCGGCTCGATCGTGAGCCTCCCGTAGGAATGCTCCGGTCCAAGGTCGTACTCATCGAAGTGATCGTCGTGTGCCACCACGAAACGGACATGGCCAACGGGGACGACGACATTAACCGTCATCTCGTTATGCCGTTTCCAACCGCGTACGCAGTCGGCATTAACCCGTGAGAAGTACGCCTCGCCGAGTCCGCGGAAGTCCGCTTCGTCGGCGTGCAGGGCTTTCATCACCTCGCCACCGGATGTCTCGATCCGGCGGAGCTCGGTGAAGTGAGCTGGCATCAGCTGTTCGCCCAGCTCAGACCACGGTCTGCGGCAAGGCCGGTGTAGTAGTCGAGCTGACCATCGGTCACCGCACGAATGCCATCGGCCCCGTCTTTGTAGAAGCTGTGGAACCAGTCGGCGGAGATCTTCATGGTCTCGTCGAAATCGAGGACCGGCGTCCACTGCAGATAGCTAAGTGCCTTATCGCACGTGAGCTTGAGAAGGCCGGCCTCATGGAAATGTGCCTGGCTCTCATCGATCGTGAGGTCGAGCCCTGGCAGGTGTTCCTTGAGCGCAACGACAACGTCGCGGACCGGGTTGACGGCCTCGGCAGGAGGGCCAAAGTTGAACGCTTCGTTGTGCAGTTCCGGGCGTTGTGCCAGCTCGGCTCCGAGGTGCAGGTAGCCGCTGATTGGCTCGAGCACGTGCTGCCACGGTCGGGTCGCTTGTGGGCGGCGAATGGTCACGTTTTCGCCGACCGACCACGAGCGGGCTACGTCGGGAACGAGACGATCAGCGGCCCAGTCGCCACCGCCTACTACGTTGCCGGCACGGACAACGCCGATTCGGACGTTGCGCTCGTCATCGGGCTGGCCAAAGAACGAACGGGTGTGGCTCGAGATAATGATCTCGGCGGCAGCCTTGGATGCCGAGTAGGGATCGGCACCACCGAGGCGGTCGTCCTCGCGGTAGCCGTAGTAGGTCTCGACGTTTTCGTAGCACTTGTCCGACGTGATCATGATCGCCGTGCACTGGTTGTCGAGACGGCGGAGTCCTTCGAGCACATTGGCCGACCCCACCATGTTGGTGGTGTACGTCCCGACCGGATCGTCGTAGCTGGCCTTTACCAGGGCCTGTGCGGCCATATGGAAGACGAAGTCCGGTGCCTCATCGGCAATCGCGGCGGGGACCGCTTCTTCATCGCGGATGTCGAGCCAGTGGGTCGTCATCGTGTCTTCGAGCCCAGCTGCCGAGAAGTGGGCGGGGTCGGTGGGGATCGTGTCGGAGATCCCAACCACCTCGGCGCCCATCTGCTGGAGCCAGATCGTCATCCACGTTCCCTTGAAACCGGTATGTCCGGTGACGAGAACCTTTTTGCCGTTGAATGCGTTGTTGAACATCGCTGCCTTTGTCGTGTCCGCGAGCAGGTCGCGGTGATCGCCGTGTGGCGACCATCCTCGCACTCCAATCGGACGCAAGTGGTGCAACGTTGAGTGCGTTTTCGTCACCAAACGGAATTCTCCGAGGTCTCTCGATCACGGACCAGAGATTGGCTACGCGGCGTGAGATTTTCGCACGTATCGCTACTGCTCTGGCGATGGTGCCGAGACACGCCGAACAGCGTGAGTAGGAGGACCTATGAAATGCACTAACACACCACCCATTCGAACTATTCTTGTACGAAATCTCGCGAAAAGTGGGCAAGCCGAAGAGGTTCAGCTGTTCACGGGAGAACGCGCGAGCTACCATCGGCAAGGTCGCCCACCCCCGAGGCGGCATGGAGGAACCCCGTGCACTACTTCGCCGATACAGCTGTTGAAGCAGCAACGCTCGCCGGAAAGGCCCTCGTTGGCAATTTCCGCAAACACCAAGCATCGGTATACGGCGACGAGATCCTCTCCGTTGGTAACCGAAGCCTGTCCAAGGAAGTCACCTCGTCGAACGACCACGAGGCAGACAAGATCATCATCGATCTTCTCCGTGAACGGTGCCCCGATCACAACCTGCTCACCGAAGAGACCGGCCTCGTCGACAACGGCAGCCCGTACACCTGGATCATCGATCCGCTCGACGGCAGCAGCAACTTCTTGAACCACAACCCGTTCTTTGCGGTCTCGATCTGCCTTGCGTACGAGAACGAGCCGATCACGGGAGTGATCTTCGCCCCGTTCCTCGAAGAAATGATCGTTGCTCGCAAGGACCAGGGATGCACGGTCAATGGCCGCCCAGTCCGAGTGTCGTCGACCGACGAACTCAACCGCACCTACGTTGTTGGTTGCCCCGGTGGCGAGAAGAACAACGTTCGATTCGCCGAGATGGAATATGCCCTTCATCAGCAGATCAAGGACTTCCGCAAGATCGGTTCAGCAGCCGTCGAGTGCTACATGGTCGCCGCTGGACGAGTCGACGGATTCACCACGCTCAACATCGACTCATGGGATGTCGCCGCTGGCGTTCTCGCCGTTCAGGAAGCTGGCGGCCGGGTCACCGACTTCAACGGTCAGCCATGGAACCTGCAAAAGACCGACCTGCTCGTCTCGAACGGTCTGGTCCACGACGCCATCCTCGGCGAACTTGCAAACGCTGGTGTAGTGAAGGACGTCATCGTCCTGACCGACGCCTGATCGGCGGTTCATGTGAGTAACGACAGCTACCGCGTTCTCGATCGCGACTCTCTGCCCGGCTACCTCGCGGAGATCCCCGAGGTCACCGCAGTACTCGGCGATTGCACCGATCTCGAAATTCTCGAAATTGGTGACGGCAACCTCAACTTTGTCTACCGCGTGAACAACGCAACGGATTCGACAAAGTCGGTCATCGTCAAACAAGCCGTGCCCTACCTGCGCATGGTCGGCGAGGAATGGCCGCTCAGTCGCGATCGCATGACCTATGAGATCCGGGCGCTCTCGCTCTACAACGAGGTCGTCCCCGATCTCGTCCCGACGATCTATCACGCAGATGAAGAGATGAGCACGCTCGTCATGCAGTGCCTGAGCGATCACATCATCTTGCGAATCGGCATGATCGAGGGCATTACCTATCCAGACGTGGCTGAACACATTGGCCTGTTCATGGCTGAAACGTTGTTCACGACCAGCGCGTGGTCGATGGGCAGCCTCGAACGTCGTGAGCTGATGGACCGATTCACGATGAACGCAGAGCTTTGCAAGCTCACCGAAGAGTTCATCTTCACGTTCCCCTACATGGATCACGAGTCGAACTACTCCAACCCTGCAACCGACGCGTGGGCCAAGGAAAACGTTCACACCGACATCGACTACAAGCGCGACGTCCTGCACTTCAAGGACTTGTTCGTCTCCAAGACCGACGCTCTCCTGCACGCCGATCTGCACAGCGGGTCGTTGATGGTGAACCAACAGGAGAGCTACGTCATCGACATGGAGTTCGCATACTTCGGACCCTTTGGCTTCGACGTCGGCAAAGTCATCTCGAACTTCCTGTTGTGCTGCACGTCGCACTATCACCGCTCCGGTGGCGCCGAATACCGCGAATGGTTGCTCGAGCAGATACCGGTCATCTGGAACACCTTCGAAGCTCGTTTCCTCGAACTCTGGGAAGCCGCTGGTGAGTCCGCAATGATGACCAACGGTTTCTTCAGCGACACCGAACTCGCTGACATGCGCAGCGCATTTATGGTCAACCTGCTCCAGGAGTCCGCAGGCTTCGCGGCGTGCTCCATGGCGCGCCGTACCCTCGGTATTGCCGGAGTCGCCGACATTCGCGACATCGAAGACCTCGAGATTCGCTCGACGCTCGAGATCGCCAACCTCAAACTCAGCAAGCGGCTCATGGCCGAACGCAACACGTTGTCGACCATCGACGACATGCTCGCTCTCATCCGGGACTATTACTCGTCCCCAATTCTCTAGGAGACATGGTGTCCTCACCACTCATTGGAATCATCCCCGCAGCGGGCAGTGGCATTCGTGCCCGTCCGTACACATACGAGCTGCACAAGGGCATGTTCCTCATCGACGGCAAGCCAAACATCGAACGGCACATCGACTTGATGCGCGACGAGATGAACATCGAAGAGATCGTGATCGTCCTCGGTTACATGGGTGACACCATTCGGTCCTACTTCGGTGACGGTGAAGACCGCGGTGTTCGCATCCACTACGTCGAAAACCAGCACCTCGACAAGGGTTGGGCCTGGTCGGTGCTGCTCGCGAAGCCGTACATGGCGGGCCGCAACGGCTGCGTCATGCTCGCCGACGAGTTCTATCTCGACTCGAACCTTGGTGACTTCGCCACCTTCGATCTCGAGACCTACAGCGCCGTCTGCCCGGTCAAATCCGTGACCGACGAGGCGCTCATCAAGAAGAACTTTTCGGTCGAGCGCGATGGCTCTCGCGTTATTCGGCTCGTGGAGAACCCGGTCGCGCTGCCGAACGATCTCCTCGGTATGGCGAGTTTCCTGATCCGTGACGACGTCATGGTCGAGCTCGAAGCTGCGTTCGACAGCGGTCGAACCAACCTTGACTTCGTGACCTTCGTCGACGATCTCATTCGTGCTGGGCACACCGTTGGTGCGTTCGACATGGACGGTGCCTACATCAACCTCAACGACGTGGCGAGCATGGAAGCAGCCCAAGATGCTGCGATCCGAAGTCGGCTCGAAACCGCCGGCGAATAGTTCGGCTGGGCGGGAGGTGAGTGGTATGAGTGAGCGTGAGCATTACGGGATTGAAGACCTCACGGTCAACATCAACACCGTCGATCGCCCCGAGTACCTCGAGGCGTGTCTGGCGAGTCTGATCAAGACCACGCCCGAAGGCGCGCCGCTGCAAATCCTGTTCAACGCCACCCCCGGGTGGATTCGAGACCGGACGATCGATCAGGCCAAGGCATGGCGAGGTCCGACGAACTTCATTCACATCGATGAGATCGTGCCTGTCGATGAGTCCCACAACCGTGCGCTCGCCAGTATCGACACGCCACTCGTCAACTTCATGGGTGACGATGACGTCGTCTTAGGCAATCGGCTTCCGCTCATCCTCGAGGCCTTCAATACCCTCGAGCCTGAACCGGCGGTCGTCACGACGTTTGCAAAGCGCATTGCCGGCGATGCGTTCGACCCCGCAATGGGTTCCAACAAAGACCTTGGGCCGACGACGATCGGGCAGTGGAGCATGTGGCACAGCTCCGGAAAGGCCTTCGAATTGCTTTGGCCAGGAGCGGTCCTGCGAACCGACATGCTTCGCAAAATCGGCGGCTTCGAAAAGCCGTTCAGTCAGAGCTTCGACAATCGAATCTTCTCCCAGATGTCGTTCCTTGGGCCGGTCATCTCGCTACCAAATCGCGAGTTCGGCTTCCGTATTCACCAAGGGTCGATGTCGTCGGCGAACTGGCAGAAGCAAAACGAGATCGTACGTTTCGTCGC
>CALLAA010000163.1 GCA_938002955.1 uncultured Acidimicrobiales bacterium | reverse complement strand
TCGATTCCTGAGCTCGAGGCGATGTGGATGCCGTTCCCAGTGTTTCCGGCATCGGTGGTTCCGTTGGGCATCACGCCGATGTAGTTGTTCGACAGTCTGGCATTGACGGCTGACGCGTCCACTTGGATGCCATGTCCAACGAAGTTGACGATCGAGAGGCCGCTGACCTGAGGGCCGGCACCGGTGATGGTCAACCCAGACCCGGTGGCGCCGCCTGACCCATCGAGCACGATCAACGGGGCGTTGGTCCACCCCGGTTGCGTGCGGGCATCGATCACGGTGCTTGCGGTGATCCACGGGAGCGGCGTCGATGGCGTAATCGTCCACGATCCTGCGTTGTGGCCGGGGTCGCTGACGGGAATATCGAAGGCGATTTCGTTGGCCGAGCCACCGTTGGTCTCGGCGATGGCCGCTCGTAGCGTGCACTCGGTTTCGCCGGCGCTGTTGGCGCCGCCGGTATCGCAGCGGCCATCGCCTGGGACGAGGTCTGGCGCCGATCCGGTCGAGTTCACGACCGGGTTCGAAGGCGAAACGCGGTCATCGAATACATCGGTGATCTCGCTGCTGTCCAGTGCGTTCGGGTACACGGCGACTTCGTCGATCACGCCCTCGAAGTCGTTGATTGGGCCGCCGCTAGCGCTGCCACCAATCGAGAAGTCCACGGCGCTCGAAAAGGTGCTCGCCGTACCCGTGGTGGCGGAAGCGAGTTGGCCGTCGATGAACAGTCGGACGTTGACGCCGTCGACGACACCGACGACGTGATGCCAGTCGTTGTCCAGTAACGCTGCGGCGGAAGTGCTTGCGATTCTGGTGGATCCTGCATCGTCGAGATGGGTGAACTCGATGGTCGGAGACACGGCATCTCGAAAGAGAATCCAGTGACCACCGATGTTCTCCCGCTTGGACGCGATTACTGGCAGGGCTCCGTTGACAAACGGGTTCGTGGTCTTGAACCATGCGCTAATCGTTATCTGGCCGTCCGCACCTACCGAAAGTTCACCAGTGGGGTCGGTGACGAGGACACGGGCTCCCTCGCCGGTGAAGTCGATGCCACCGGCGATTGCGCCTTGTGTTGTCCAGGTTGGCGCTCCCACAAACGCCCCGTCCAGCGACGACGATTGACTCGAGGATGCTGTGGTCCCCGACCCGTCTTCGAAGCTCCACCGGCTCGTTTCACCGGCGGGCGCAGCTGCGACCGATGCGGTCAGGATTGCGCCGCCTAGGGCAGCGAGGAGCGCGGTCACGAGAAACGAACGGCGGTTGCGCCAGAACGGATCGCGACTCGTCGACGGACGCGGCGAAGAGCGCCGCGTCGTCGGTGTTCGGCGAGACCACTTCGTCGCCGTATGTTGCAATCCGCTCATTGCCATAAATATCGGCAAATTGGCGCGGAATCTGTCTGATGTTTACGGCCTAGTGGCTATGCAGCGGAACGCCCTTCGAGGGCGGCAGGAAGGTCCATTTGGATAGGTGCTGCAGGCACCGCACTCTGGCTTCGCGGTAACTCGACGATCAGTGCGGTTTCGCCACCGTGGCGATGGTAGCGAAGGCATCCGCCGAGCGATTCGACCGCCTCGCGGGCGGCCAAGAGTCCGAATCCGTACGTACCGCTGAGCAGGTTGCCGCGAGCGGCGAATTCGTTGTCGTGGATGATGCCGTCCTCGACGGTGTCCGGAAGCCCGGGTCCATGATCGATAACGGAGATTGTGACGTCGTTGTCGTCGGTCAGTACCTCAAGGCGCACCGGTCCGCGGCCGTGGGTGGTGGCGTTGTGGAGAAGTTCGAAGACGACGAGGGTGATCTGGTCGCGGTCGCCGTAGATCATCGACTCGGCTCCATGGCTTGCGTCGAGGGTGACTTCCTCGTCGAAGGTCTCAATAACCGTCGCACAAAGTTGCTCGACGTCGACATCGACGTTGTGTAGCGACCGGACCGCGCCGTTGAGGGCGGCGACATGTTCGAAGCGAAGAACCGAGCGGCGGAGACCGTCGCTGTCGACCTCCGGAGGTAACGCGTCGAGGGTGCCGCGCAGGTGGGCAGCTTCCTTTGCTAACGCTGCGGCCATCGCCTTCGATGTGGCCGACAAGGACTCGAAGTCTCGCTCGATCTGGCGGGCGCGCCGCGGTGTTCGGCGTAGCGCCTCGAAGATGTACAACGCTGCGGACGGCACGACAAAGGCGACGACGAATGTGGCCAGGGTGCTGATCACGTTCATGAGGTCGTTGTCTGCTCGGAGCTGTTCGAGCGACGCCACTTGTTCCGCTCGCATTACCTCGGACAGGACATCGAATGCTTCGCCCGTCGCGAGCTCTGCTGCTTGCGCGTCCTCGCGGCTGGCCCCGCCCTGGGTAATCAGTTCGGACTGGGCATCAGATGCAGCGCGATACCGCACGAACTCGTCGCGGATGACCTCGGGGGTTCGCTCATCGAAATTGGACTCCACCGCTCCCAGCGCGTCATCAGCGTTCGAGAGGGTCGACTCGATGATCTCGGTCTGGTCTGGGCTCACGAGCGACACTCGGGAGGCGATCGAAAGCTCAGCCCGCGCAATCGAGACCACCCGTAGGTCTTCGATGATTCGAACCGACTGTTCGGCTTGACGCGACACCGACCGAGCCTGAGTTGCTACGGCAAAGACGGTGGCGGCGAGCGCCAAGAGGGTGAGGCCGCCGACGATCGAGATGATGAACGCCCGCCCGCGGTTCGACTCGTGCTGTCTCCGTGTCTGAGCGGTCATGATGCTCTCCGAGTCGCTTCGGCCAGCGCCCCGACCGATGTCGACGAGACGTGGAGTCCTCCGCCGGCTCGCTTCGCCTCATACATTGCATGGTCAGCGAGGGAGATGAGCTGATCGGCGTCGAGATCGTCGGTGAGAACCGCAAGACCGATCGACGAACCAAGCTGCGCGCTCTTTCCGTCGACGGTCATTGGTTCGGAGATGGCATCGTCGATGGCCGCACCGAACTTCTCGAGGCCTTCGATGGTGTCGAACACGGTCAGCGGCAAGATGATGATGAACTCATCACCACCCATTCTTCCAGCGAGCGTGTCGGGCCGATCGATGCTACGCAGCCGTTCGGCGACATGCACGAGCGCAGCGTCTCCGGCACGGTGGCCCAGCGTGTCGTTAATTTCCTTGAAGCCATCGAGGTCGATGAAGAACAGCGCAGTGTTCGCCTTTGCAGAAATGCGTTCTTCAAGGGAACTCAGGACGTAGGCGCGGTTGGCGAGACCGGTGAGACCGTCGTGGCGAACTTCGTACAGCAGCTGGTCCGAGTGAGCCTTGGCCTCGGCGAGGAGTTCGGCAGCATGGTGAATTTCGCGCGCGTGGCCAGCGAGCAACGTGAGGGCACGTAGCTCTTGTTCGCTTGAGCGTCGGCGCTTCGACCAGACGCGAAGTACGACGCTCGAGTCCCCATCGGAACTGATCTGCACTGCATGCCCCGAGGAGAGATCGTGGGCGTGCAGGAGCTGTCCGTGCTCGGCATCGTCGGCGGCGATGGTCACAACCGACCCAATGACCGCTTCGCGGGTCAGAATTTCGATCGGTGGCAGACGAAAGGGTCCGGTTGAATGACTTCCGTGGGAGGTCAAGGTTCCGTCGGCATGTCGAAGAACAACGTCGGCGTGATCGAAGCCGATGGTGACAGCGCTATGTGACGCCGACGCCAGAACAGACTCGACCGAGTTCTCTTGAGACATGTCGCTGGCGGCCTGAGCAATTCGCCGCAATCGATCGGCGACTTGATCGGCGCTTCGACGAGAGTCGGCCAGGTCCTCCAATCGTTGCTGGGTGCTGTCGGAGAGGAGCGCCGCTGGGCCGCTCACGAGCAGAACGGCCAGAACCTGCTGAATTGCGAGCGTTAGTGTCTCGGCCGCTGGCTCTTCGCTAAAGCCGGTTGAGAGTCGCAGTGCCAAAAAGGCCAGGCTGAGCCCGACCCAAACCAGGGCGGCGGGTGCCATCGAGAAGAGGACCGCCGTCTCGAGGACCGGTGCGATGAGCGCGATCCACGCCAACGGAGAGGTTTCGGCATCGATGACCGCCATGACCCCAATCGCAAGCGCCGAGTCGAGTAAAATGACCGCCCACGGCCGGTGTGTGTAGATGAGACGCTTCTTGTACTTGTGTAGAAGCGTCCGAGCGGTCGAGAACAAACCGACAGCGGCGACGAGGAAGAACGCCGCGGTGATGAGTACGACATCGGAGTTGGTCCGCTCGACACTGCCCGAGAGCACGCTGCCAACGATGATCAGCGAAAGTACGGCCCGCGTAAACGCGAACGCGATCAGCGCTGATTCGTTAGTGGAAATCGACTCGACGCTTGGCCCGGAGTTGTCGGCAACGTCGAGCCGTCGTGGCTCAAACACACCATTCCAATCGACACGATGAGCGAGAGCTTGAGGACGGTGGGCCGTACGCTCTAGTCCATGGACCTAGGCGTTTTTGACGAAGTAGCCGAGCTTGTTCTCGCGATGGCCCCAGGCGATGTCCACGTCCGGGCCCACCGGCGAGGCGTCAAGGTCTGGTTCGACTCCGAAGCTGTCCCAAAGGAGCACTACGAAGCCCAGTTGCTGTCGCGCCGCTACGTCGACGGTACAGATGGGATGGCGCTCGAAATTGGCTTCCATGCTGAGCACAAAACCGAATCGGAGAACAACGCCGTCATCGATCGGGTTCTCGCCTCGGAGGCGGAGTGGAGGCCCGAGCTCGGCGACGAGGCCACGGCGGCGACCTTCTTTGGAGCAGACAACTGGCGTCGCGTCTCTGAAACGTGGATCGAGCCGGATCTCGACGATCCGGAGATCACCTTTGAGGTGGCGAGCAGGCTCGTCGACTACGTGACCGTGATCGAGCCCGCCAGACGGTAACTACGACGTCTGATAGTCGGACCAGTTGGTCCGGTTGCCGCCAGCCGAGCGCGCACTGTCGAGGTTCACTCGTGCGGCGAGCAACAGGTCGTCGGGATCGAGCAACTTGGACTCGGTCGTGTGTACGGCCCCAATGGTCACCGTGGTCGACAACAACTCGCCCGTCTCGAGTACTGCGGCCGCAACCCGTTGACGGATGGCGTCGGCGACTCGCGTCATGCCGATCCGTCCCGAACCGGGAAGTGCGATCGCCAGTGTGTATGGACCGATCTTCTCGATGATGTCCGATCGGCGGATCGAGACCCGGGCGATGCCGACGACATGATCGAGCAGTTCTGCCTGCCGCTCGGGCTCGAGCGGGATGAACTTGTCGAGCTCGATGACGAGCAGTGCACCTTCATCGTCCATCGCTGCGAACGCTTGGCGTATCGACGCTGCCAGTTGGCCGAGGGGGAAGTCTTCCTCCCCTGGATCGAGAATGGAGTCATCGAACGGCTGGTGCAGCAGATCATCCTGCAGCAGCAGCGAACTCCCGTTAAACATCCGTGTTGACATCGTCGTCTCCAATCGAACCCGCACAAAAGGGATCGCCACGATGTCGAAAAACCTTTAGTCCAAAAGGACTACGAGTTTTGAGGCTTTCGCCGCAGCGTCTAGCGCTCCTCGCGACGGTACGCCTGGCCGATCGCCGCTGGCGCAACACTGGGACGGTTGCGCGATCGGATCGAGAGCAGCACGAGTACGGCGATTGTAAGCGCGTACGGAAGCATGCTGACCACGATCGGATTGATCTCCGTTGTGATGCAGTCGGTGATCTCGTCACCGTTGCAGCGTCGGGTTTGGAACCGAGGGCCGACGGCGATTAGTCCGCCGAAGAGCAACGCGCCAATGAGCACGCGTCCTGGTCGCCATGCCCCGAAGATGACGAGCGCAACCGCGATCCAGCCGAGGCCGCCGACGATCGATTCGTTCCAGCTGGGGGTGACCTTCAGTGTGAGGTACGCACCGGCAAGGCCAGCGAACGCACCGCCGATTGCGACAGCAACGAGTCGGGTGGCGACCACCGGTGTGCCCGCGGCATCGGCGGTCGCAGCGCTTTCACCAACCGCTCGAAGATTGAGCCCTACGCGTGTTCGGTTGAGGACGAACCAGGTAATGAAGCCGAGGGCGAGTGCAACCCATCCCATGCCGTCCATTGAGAACAGTGTGGGACCAACGCCCGGTATGTCTCCGAGCGCACCGAGCGATAGGTCGCTGAACTTTGCACCGGAGGGCTGACTGACGAGGTCGGTGCCGAGGAAGGCTGCGAGGCCCAGGCCCAAGATGGTGAGGGCCAGTCCTGAAACCACTTGATCGGCCCCCATCACGACCGAGACCACGCCGTGGACCATCGCGAAAATGGCGACTGCTAGCGCCGCGATCACCGCGGCTGCCCATGGTGAACCGGTTTGGATACCGGCCCAATATCCGGTCAATGCGCCCACGGCCATCATGCCTTCGACACCGAGGTTCAGGACACCAGCCTTTTCCGCAATGACCTCGCCGAGGGCTGCGAGGTACAGCAAGATTCCGAACTCGAGCAGGTTGACCCACATTCCGGTGTCGGTCAGCAGGACCTGAAGGTCTCCCAGGATTCCAGCGATGATCACGAGGCCACCTCCGACATATCACGAGATGTGGCGTCCCCACCGCTGTTCGAGTTTGGTCCGACGATTCGGTATGTCGTAAAGACTGCGGCCCCGAGTGCGCCGAGCAGTACGAGCGCCTGGATGATCTCGGCGATTGACGCAGGGACACCCTGACCTTTGATTGCGACGCCACCGACTCGGAGTGCGCCGAAGGCAATGGCGACGGCGGCGACACCCGATGGACGCATGAGTGCGAGTGCAGCAACAATAATGCCGGCGAAGCCCCACCCTTCGGCGACGCCTTCGACGATGCGGTCGGTGGCGCCAAGTCGCAAACCGCCCACGAGTCCGGCGATCGCACCCGACAGCACGAGCACGGTGAGGATCTTGCGCTTGAGCGAGATGCCGACGTATTCCGCGGCCTTCTCGCTCGACCCTGCGATACGGAGCTCGAAGCCCCACTTGCTGCGCGCCGCGTAGAAGCCAAAGACGATTAATACCGCGGCGGCGATGAGCACGCTGATGTCGGCACGCTCGAAAAGTGTTGGAAGCGCGGCTTGCTCGGGGAGTTCGGGGGCGACCGGAAAGCCGATCGAGGTGGGATCCTTCCATGGTCCATTCACGAGGTACCGAACCGTCCGAAGCGCGATTTCGTTCAGCATCAATGTGGTGATGATCTCGTTGACGCCGAGGTGCGCACGGGCAATGGCGGGGCCGAGTGCGAGTAGCCCGCCTCCGATGGCCGCTCCGATCAGCATCAGCGTGATCAGCATCGGTCCAGGAAGGTCCGGACCGAGCCGGGCCACCCAGGAGCCGGCGATAGCCCCGGCGATGATCTGGCCTTCGGCGCCGATGTTCCACAAACCCATGGAGCCAGCGACCGCAACAGCAAGACCGGCCAGGCCGAGTGGCACAGCCTGCGTGAGCGTCGTCGACCATGCTTGCGGCGACCCGAACGCAGCGTCGGCCATCTTGAGATAGATCTCGACAGGGGAGTGACCTGCGACGACGAGGAGGACGGCGCCGAACGCGAGAGCAACGATAAGCCCGATGCCGAAAGCAAGAACCTGCCCACCGGGTAACGCCTGGTCGCGTTTCGCTAAACGAAATCCAAACATCAGTGAGCGCTCCCTTCAGACGCGTGAGCACCAGCCATGGCTGCGCCAACTTCTTGTCTCGTGGCGGTGTCGGGGTCGAACTCGCCTACCACCGCACCCTCGTGCATCACGAGCAATCGGTCGCTCAGGGCGAAGAGCTCCTCGAGGTCTTCACTGATGAGCAAGATGCCAACACCATCGGTGGCTTGCTCGACGAGGATGTCCTGGATGGCCTTTACACCCTGAACGTCGAGACCCCGGGTGGGTTGGGCAGCGATGAGCACGACGGGTTCGTCATCGAGTTCTCGGCCGACCAAGAGGCGCTGCAGGTTGCCACCCGAAAGCCCGGCTAGCGGTTGATCGACCCGGCCAACTTTGATGTTGTACCGCTCGATGAGGCTTGCTGCTCGGCTTTCGGCCTGCCCAAAGTCGATGAGGGGACCGTCGCCCAACGTGCGGTAGTTACGCATGATTGCGTTGTCGATGGCGTTCATCCGTGGGGCGAGTCCAACCCCGATGCGATCCTCGGGTACGTAGGCGAGTCCATGGGAGTTACGAGTGCGGGCATCCATACCAGTGATGTCGGTGTGCGTAACGCTCACGGTGCCCGTGCTCGCTTGTCGGAGTCCAGCGATGGCGTCGGCCAACGGGCGTTGGCCATTGCCAGCAACGCCGGCAATTCCCACGATCTCACCGCGGCCCACGACGAGCGATACGTCGTTGACGACCGCTCGTCCGTGAATGTCATGAACGATGATGTTGTCGACGTCGAGGACCCGCTCGCCTACGACGGTGGTGCGTACGCGGCGCTGAGAGACCGCCGTTGCTTCGCCGACCATCAGCTCGGCCATCCGTCCAGCATCGAGGTCATCGACAGACAGCGATGATGCGACGGTCTTCCCGCCGCGCAACACCGTGGCTTCGTCGCAGAAGGTTTTGACCTCGTCGAGCTTGTGGCTGATGAAGATGATGCTCCGACCCTCGGCGGCCATCGTGGCGGTGATTCGGCCGAGCTCAGCTGCTTCGTTTGGGGTGAGAACCGCAGTTGGCTCATCGAGAATTAGCACCTGGGCGTTTCTCCAGAGCGCCTTCAAAATCTCGACGCGTTGACGTTCGCCCATCGAGAGTTGCCAGACCTCGCGGCCTGGCTCGGTGTGGAGACCAAAGCGCTCGGCGAGCTCGCCGACCTGCTTCTCCATCGACGACTTCGACAAGACGGCTGGGGCGCTGCCGAGCGCGACGTTCTCGGTCACCGTGAAGGTCGGGATGAGCCTGAACTCTTGATAGACCATGCCGACGCCAGCGGCGATTGCGTCGGCGGGTTTCGAGAAACTCTGCTCCACACCGTCGAGACGGACGGTTCCCTCATCGGGACGGTAGACGCCGGCGAGGACGTTCATCAACGTTGTCTTGCCAGCGCCGTTCTCACCGAGGACCGCATGCACCGAGCCCGGAGCGACGGTGAGCGATGCCCCAGCGTTTGCGATGACACCGGGAAACCGTTTCCAAATTCCGTCGAGTTCTACTGCTGTCACGTGTCCTACTAAAGGGCCTGTACACGGCCGCGTTGCGAGCCCGCCAGAAAAGATGACGGGCCGCCCGCCCCTCATTGGTGAGGAGGGCGAGCGGCCCGAAGTTAGATCGATTTGGCGTCGAGAGCCAACTACTCGACGGTGCCGATCACGTTGTCGACGAAGAAGCTCATGGTTGCGAGCACGCCATCATGGAGCTCGTCGCCCGGTCCAGCTACTGGGTCGCCGCTGAACGGGTCGAGCAGCTCAGCCTGAACAACGCCATCTTCAATGATGACGTTTCCTTCTTGATCGGTGATGGTGCCCTGATCAAAGACGTCAAACTCGCCAGCGAGGATCGAATCCTTGACGGCTTGCATGTCGTCGGCGACCGGTGAACTTGCGGGTACCTCGATGTCGACGACGCCGTCGGCCATGCCGCCCCACCATGCCTCAGGGGTGTACGTGCCAGCCTTGGCGGCTTCGATGACCGCAGAGTAGCGAGGCGTCCAGTTCCACACCGGAGCGGTGAGGTATGCGGGAACCTGAGCGCTCATATCGCTGTGGTAGCCAATGAACGTGCCGCCGGCATCGCTGATTGCAGCGCCAGTAGCGGTCGAGTCCTGATGCATCGAAAGCACATCTGCGCCGGTGTCGATAAGTGCCTGCGCCGCAGCGCCTTCCTCGGCAATGCCGAACCAGGTGCTGGTCCAGGCGACCTCGACGGTTGCGTCCGGGTTCACGGCCTTGACGCCGAGTGCGAATGCGTTGATGCCACGGATGACCTCAGGGATCGGGAATGCTGCGACGTAACCGATCTTGTTCGACTCGGTCGCTGCACCTGCAGCCATGCCAGCAATGTAGCGAGGCTGGTACATGCGGCCGAAGGTGTTGCCGAAGTTGGTGTCGTTCATCTTGAAGCCCGAGATGTGCTCAAAGATGACGTCGGGGTTGTCAGCCGCGAACTTCTCGGTGGCGTCCATGTAGCCAAACGATGTGGTGAAGATGACGTTGTAGCCCTCGTCGATGAAGTTCTGAACGGCTTCGTCGAACTCTGCGCCGCCCTCGGGAATCGACTCGACGAATGCGGTCTCGACGCCGGTTGCAGCCTCTGCACCGATGCGTCCTTCGTTGTGCATGAAGTTCCAGCCAGCATCGCCGACCGGTGCGACCATGACGAACGCAGCCTTGACGTCGCCGCCATCGGCCATTGCCTCGCCGTCGTCGCCAGCTTCATCGCTCGCATCGCTTTCATCGGACGATGATGTGTCGGTTGCGGCATCGCTGCCACAGGCTGCGGCGAACATCGCCAGCACGGTAAGAAGCGCGAGCAGCGCCTTCTTGGTTGATGTCATTTGAACAGACCCCTCCAGGTGGTTTCAGCCACTGTGTCTACAGGGCAAAAAGGGCGCTCACAAGGCGCGCGGCGGATCGAATCACATTCGTGTAACAATCCCTGCGGAGGGCGCGAATCATCGCGCGGAACGCGCGAAATTTGGGTGTGGTGACGGATGCCTAGGATGCGGTCATCGATCTGTCTCGGAGTCGAGAAACCGTCGCGACGAGCAAGATGGCAGTGGCGATCAGCCATACCTGGTACGGGTTAATCGCGGTCGTTGAGCCAACGCTCGCGGCGACGAGGAATCCGGCGATGAAGAAGCCGAGTTGGAAGCTCGTCGACCCAATGACATCCGACATGGTCATGACCTTGACCGAGTTGGCCTCATCGACGCGCCGATGCGTCAACTCCTCGATGCCGATCGATACCACAGCCCGAGCAGCCGTCCCCATCGACAGCGTCATCAATGTAAGCAGACCCATCCATGTCGACGTCTCCGGTTGCAGAAACGCGACCGTGATGGAACAGGCGGCGTACGCCAGCGTCGCTACCTTCAACACGGCGACGAGATGACGGCCCGGATCCCTCCACAGCGCCGAGGTCACGATCCCACCGAACGCGAGGGCCGCTCCGATCAGACCAAGGTTGACCGACGGCCACGCGACGAGCGCAAGGTAGCTGAGCATCAACGGCCACCAGGCGAGGCCCATGGCAGGAAGCGTGATGAAGATGTTGCGGATCGCGGCACTTGAATCCCAACCCGGGTCGTCGGCAGGAGCGTCTTCGACGGCGGACTCTCCTTTGGGTGCAGGCAACACATGAAGCGACACGCCAGCCGCGATGGCCACCGCGCCGAGCACGACCATGAACATCGCCCGTCCCGTTTGACCGAGCTGGCCGAACAGCAACACACACGACAACAAGATCACACCGCGGGTCGCTCGTCCCTGGCCGTTGAGAAACTGCCGCTGCTTGGTCGAAAGGGTGTAGGAGATCACTGGTTGCCACGACGTGGCGATAAGAACCGAGACCGAGATCTCGGCCAGGATGGCGATGACAAGCGCAAGACCGGCCAACATCGAACCCGGTTCGGCAAAGGCAATAAGCGCCGCAACGATGATCGACATCGACCCGGTGAACCACAGGTGCAATCGGATGTTCAGGCGCGCTCGCTCGAGCGGTATCCGCGCAGCCCAAATCTGGATCGGAATCGACAATGTCCCGAGCCCAAGAGCAATACCGAGTGCCCGAGGGTCCAGATCGAGGTTGTCGATCGCGAAGATCTGAAAGATGTCGCCGCCGTCGACACCAACCGCCATCGTGACGATGGGCCAGATGATGCCCGCAACGAAGATCCGCTGGACGAGCGGTCGTGGGGCGTTGGTGTTCGGGTTAGACCCAGAGTCGGTCGCAGACATCCAGCCAGAGTTTCGTCGTGAGACGAAGCGACTCGATGTCGATGCGCTCGTTGTGGCCGTGGAAGCGGCTCATAAATTCGCCGAGGCTCACCTCAGCGCTCAACAGGCCAGCTCCGTACGACGGCACGCCGCGGCGCCGGAAGAATCGAGCGTCGGTGCCACCGGTGACCATCGAGGGCATGACCCGCGCTCCGGGGTACGTCATCTGGATCGAGTCCACGAGTGCGCCCCACAACGGTGTCTCCGTCGATGACGAGGTCGAGCCCCGTTCCTCATCGGACCACGGACGCAGCTCAACCGAGCCCATCAGCTCCGGGCCGATCGCATCGTGGAGGTGTCGCTGAACATCTTCGGTCGTCTCGCCAGGCAGGATGCGGATGTCGACTTCGAGCTCGACCTTGTCGGGGATCGTGTTGATCTTCGTGCCGCCATGAATGATGTTTGGCGAAAAGCTCGTGTGGCAGCACGAGTGGAGATTGCGAGCGAGCGCCGGCTCCATCTCGGCGAGAGCTTCCTCGATACGACCTGGATCGAGGAGCTTTGCTTCGGTCTCCGCGTCGAAGTTCTGAGCCTTGACCCGGCCCGTGAACAGCTCGTCGATCTTCGCCCCCGGGTTGTAGGCCTCGATACGACGTACGATTTCTGCGGCCTTCGAGATGGCGTTGTCGGTGCGGTATGGCATCGAGCCGTGTCCCGGCTCCCCGCTTACGGTGATGATCTGTCCGTCGGCGCCCTTCTCGGCGGTGGTGAGCAACACGATCGGGCCGTCGTCACCCATCAGTGGCGTGCCCCCGTATTCGGTGAGCACGTAGTCGCATTGCAATGCGTCCCATCGTTCTTCGACCAGTGGACGAGCGCCGTAGACGCCGCCGGCTTCCTCGTCGGCTACACCGAAGTAGATGATGTCGCCCGCATAACGCGTGTTGGACTTCGCAATATGTCGGAACGCCACCGCCATCGACGAGGTGACGTTCAACATGTCGACGGCACCTCGACCCCAAATCTCGTTGCCGATTCGCTCGCCACCGAACGGATCGACCTTCCAGCCTTCGGGAGAGACCGGAACAACATCGGTGTGCCCCATCAGCATGAGCGCCGGAGCGTCAGGGTCGGTTCCCGGTAGGCGAGCAACGATCGAGTCGCGGCCGGGGAGAACCGGCAGGATCTCGATGTCGGCGCCACAGCCCTCGAGCTCGTCGCGCAGCAGGTTCGCGTTGCGAGTCTCGTGCCCAGACTCGGGCGAACCGTCGTTGACACACTGATTTCGAATCATCGCCTGCAGCAGTTCGGCGTTTTCTTCGGTCAGGGTGTCGAGCGTTGTCTCATCTACGGCCATGGTTCAGTGTTCTCCCAACCGCTCGGTTTGTCTAGGCCGGTGGGAAGGTCTGTGTGGAGGCGGGGGGTGTGGAGGCGGTGCTAGAGCGCGCTGAAGACTTGCGCTGGGGTTGCCGCTATGCCGGTGTAGAACGTGCCGAAGTCGGCGTACACCGACGACGCCTCATCGAAGCGCATCGTGTACACGACTTCCTTGAGGTCATCGGGGTGCTGGCCAAATAGCGTGACGCCCCACTCCCAATCGTCAACACCTGTAGACCCGGTGATGACTTGGAGAATACGGCCCTTGAACTTCCGGCCCGAGGAGCCGTGCTCATACATGAGTTCCTTGCGCTCTTCGAACGGCAGGGTGAACCAGTTGGCGTGTGCCTCGCGCTTCTTGCCCATTGGGTAGAAGCACCACGCCGGCTTGTCCTCGTGGACTTCGGTGAGATCGGGATAGAGGCGCATATTGCGCATTTCTTCTGGAACCCCAGCTGCGTACTCGCTGATCTCGGTGAGCGACACGAACGAGTCGACGATGTCGAGTCCGGCGCCGGCAATGGCGGACTGGAACGAGCGCAACGTCCACCAGTCGGGGTGCATGGCCATGATGGCCACGTCGGCTTTGTGACCGAGCATCGAGACGGTCACGACCTGAACATCGTTGGCTTGTGCCTTCTCGATGGCGGCAATTGCTGCAGCCTGGTCGAATGACGAGGACGGCTTGCAGAACAGGTGGACGACGCCGCGCCCTTCCGATGGTGCTACTGGTTCGGTCATGCTGCCAGCCTACGGCGACCCGCCAGCCTCAAACCCAAAAGGTAGAGCTGGTGCGTTGCACTAGCCGTTGTTCATCACCATGCCGGCGTAAAGGCCGACGCCGTTGTACAGCGCAGATTCGTTGAAGCGCACCAGGTTGGAGTGATTTGGCTCGGCCTCGGCGGGGCTGACGTCATCGGGGCACACCCCGAGCATCGCCATTGCTCCCGGCACTTGGTTGAGCACGTAGCTGAAGTCCTCGGCGGCGAAGATGGGCTGATCCATCCAGAGAAAGCTCTCGGCCCCGAGGAGCTGTTCGGTGGTCTTTGCGGTGAGCTCGGCTTGCTCTTGGTTGTTCACGGTGACCGGGTAGCCAGGGATAATCTCGGTGTTGCAGCTGCACCGGTGGGATGCGGCGGTGTTCGTGGAGACCCGGTGGATGCCGTCGTGAATGGTCGAGCGGACGTCTTCGTCGAACGTACGGATCGTGCCTTCCATGAACGCAGACGGCGGGATGATGTTGTTCGTCGTGCCAGCTTCGATATGTGCCACGGTGATGACCGCCGACTGCGACGGATCGAGGTCCCGGGTCAGAATCGTTTGAAAGCCTCCGACCATGGCGGCAGCTGGCGGAATTGGGTCGATGCAGTTGTGTGGTGCACTCGCGTGGCCGCCACCGCCCAACACGTTGATCTCGAATCGGTCAGCACTGGCGAGAAGCGGGCCACCTCGCGAGCCAATCAGCCCGTTTGGCACGCTCGAGGTGACGTGAATCGCAAAGGCCCGGTCGACGCCATCGAGGACACCTTCTTCGATCATGTAACGAGCGCCGTGGTAGCCCTCTTCGCCGGGCTGAAACATGAAGCGCACCTTGCCGGTGAACTCGTCGGTGTTCTCCGACAGCAGACGGGCGGCGCTCGCCAACATGGCGACATGCATGTCATGGCCACAGGCGTGCATGGCGCCGTCGATCATCGATTTGAAATCGCTCTCGTAGTCCTCTTGCAGTGGCAGGGCATCCATGTCGCCACGGAGAAGAACAGTGGGCCCCGGCTTGCCGCTGTCGAGGTCGGCGACGACCGATGTCGTCGACTCTCCAAGGGTGATGTCGAGGCCAAGACCCGTGATTGCGTCGACGATCTTTTGTTGCGTCATCGGCAACTGGAGGCCGATTTCAGGTTGGGCATGGATCGCACGCCGAAGTTCGATCGTGGTGTCTTGCAACCCGCGGGCGGCGTCGAGAAGGTCAGGTCCGATCGATGCGTTCATGGCCGAAGTGTATGACACCGCCAGGGGCCGGAAGCCAGATGTGTCTGTGTAAATCGCTATGCGCGTCGCTTTCCTGATTCTTCGAGGAGCCGGTTGGTCTACTGTTCTTCACTGTGAACCCGAATCGAAGGATGCTGCGCCCTGCCGAACTCGTGCGAGCGTTGCTCGGAGCGCAGGAGATTCTTCGTCGCGAGGTTCCTACCGGCTACTCCATTCCGCTCCTGTGCCGAGAAGTGGTCGAGCTGCTCGGCTGCGATCGATCCGCGGTGTTGTTGCTCCTCGACGATCATTACCAGTGGATGTACAACTGGGGGACGCCGCCAGCGATCTTCGAGGCGCTATCCCGCTGGCGTGTCGCTCGAAGCGAGCTCATTCCACAGAAGATGGAACACGGCGAGGCGCCCCTGATTATGAACGACGTGCTCGACGACGATGCGCTCGGAGAAGTCGCCCGAATCGCAGAGATTAACGGGCTGGTCCTCGTGCCGCTCTCCGCCGACGACGGCACGCCACTCGGCATTATGACCGCGGAGTACTCCGAGAAGGTCGGTTCGTTCAGCGAGTTCGAGGCGCTCGTTCTCCTCGGCGCAGCCGGCTTGGTGCAGACCGCAATTCGCGACGAGCGGAGCAGAACCGAGCAACAACGCCTTGCTGCTGTCGCAACGGCCGCCCAGGAAAGTGAACGCCGCCGCCTCGCACTTGAGCTGCACGACTATGCGCTCCAGGATGCGTACGCAGTGTGCCTGCGACTCGAGATTCTCGAACGGAAGGTCGCTAACGGCGATCTCGCAGCCGAGTTCGATGAGGCGATCGTTGCGAGTCGAATCGCGGCGAAGCGATTGCGGATGCTCAC
>CALLAA010000162.1 GCA_938002955.1 uncultured Acidimicrobiales bacterium | reverse complement strand
CGGTGCCAAGCTCGACGATGACGGCTACTTGTGGCTGCTCGGTCGAGTCGACGACGTCATGAACGTCTCAGGGCACCGAATCTCGACGACCGAGGTCGAATCTGCGTTGGTCGATCACCCAGCGGTCGCCGAGGCTGCCGTTGTTGGCGCCACCGACGACACCACGGGCCAGGCCATCGTGGGGTACACGATTCTCGTCGGCACGGCCGAGGCATCCGACGAACTACGCCAAGAGCTTCGAGCACACGTCGCGACCAAGCTCGGCCCGATCGCCCGCCCGCGAGACGTGTTCCTTGTGCCCGACCTGCCAAAGACCCGAAGCGGCAAGATCATGCGGCGGTTGCTTCGAGATGTTGCCGAAGGCAAGGTCCTCGGAGACACCACCACCTTGGCTGATCAGACCGTCGTCGAAGCAATCCGCACCGGTGCAGCCTCAGGTGACGAGGACTAACGGTTCGCGCATGTGGGCAGCGGTGGGCTAGCGCACGTTGGCGTCCTGGGGGAATAGGGTTAGCCCGAAGGTCGTTGGCTACTGCGAGCTTCTCGAAAGCGAGTTTCTACATGTCTGAAGCATCATTTAAGAACACCACCAAGACCTTCGCCCTGCTGGCATTGCTCGGCGGCATCTTCGTCGTCCTCGGTGGTGCCGCCGGAGGCACCTCGGGTGCTTCGCTCGGCCTCATCATTGGCCTGGTCATGGTCGGCGGTTCGTACTGGTTCAGCGACAGGATCGCGATCGCCTCGGCAAAGGCCGTCCCCGCCGATCGCAATCAGTTCCCCGAGTACTGGGAGATCATGGAAGATCTCACCACGCGCGCCGAAATGCCGATGCCCAAGCTCTACATCTCTCCAAACCCACAGCCCAACGCGTTTGCGACGGGCCGGAACCCAAACAACGCTGCGGTGGCTGTTACCCATGGCCTCTTGCAGAACATGAATTGGGACGAGGTGCGTGGCGTCCTGGCCCACGAGCTCGCCCACATCAAGAACCGCGACATCCTCATTGGATCTGTCGCTTCCGCCATCGGTATGGCGCTGACATTCCTTGCCCGCATGGCGATGTGGGGCGGCATGTATGGCGGACGTCGCAGCGACCGTGACGGCAACCCGATTGCGGCGCTCGCGTTGATCATCTTGGCGCCACTCGCCGCCTCGCTTATCCGTGCCGCGATCAGTCGTAGTCGCGAATTCCAAGCTGATGCGTCGGCGGCTCGGTTGCTTGGAACCGGTGAGCCGCTCGCACAAGCGCTCGAAAAGCTCGAGCTCGCCGCCGGTAACCATCTCGCTCCACAGATGCACGTGAACCCAGCCCAAGCATCGAACTACATCATCAACCCGCTGAAAGAAGAGCTTCGCAACGACCTCGGCGGCTTTGGCGGGTTCGGCAAGATGTTCTCGACACATCCGCCAACGGCTGCACGTATCGCGGCTCTACGCTCCGATACCTGGCGGTAGATCTCGTGGATCCCAACGACGAGGATTACGTCTACCCAACGTCACCGAAGCGTCTGTTCATGATGCGAGCCCTCGCCTTGGGCCTCGGAATTCTCCTCCTCCTGATGCTCGTTTTCGCCCTCGCGCTCTAACGCAACACTCCACCCCCCATGACAACAGGTCAGACCTGTTGTCATGGGGGTTGGTGTTTGCGGGTGGCGTCTGAGGAGTCATCCGATACCATGCTTTGCTCGCGGGTCGGTGCCCGAGCGGCCAAAGGGAACGGGCTGTAAACCCGTCGGCTTATGCCTACGATGGTTCGAATCCATCTCGGCCCACGCGAACGATTTGCCCCGGGGATACCCCCGGGGCAAACATCTTTTTCGATCTGGTTCTGGTTTCGGTCTAGCCTCGACCGCGCGAGTCTCACGGAAGTAACAGGAGTGCCCAATGCCATCATTTGACGTCGTATCCGAAGTCGACATGCAAGAGATCCGCAACGCGGTCGACCAGGCCGCCCGCGAGATCGCCAACCGCTTCGACTTTAAGAACACCAACTCGTCGATCGAACTCGGCGATGAGGACATCAAGATGGCGTCGGTGAGCGAAGATCGTCTGATCGCGTTGCGCCAAGTGCTTGAGGAGAAATTCGCAAAGCGGAAGATCTCGATGAAGGTGCTCGACTACGGCACTGTTGAGCAAGCGTCGGGTAACACCGTTCGTCAGACGGCGACGTTGGTATCGGGTATCTCGTCAGAGAAGGCCAAGGAGCTCAACAAAGCCATCAAGGCCATGGGAATCAAGGGTGTGCAATCGTCCACCCAAGGCGACCAGCTCCGGGTCACCGGCAAGAAGCGAGACGCGCTCCAAGAGGTCATGCAGGCCCTGCGTGAGGGCGACTACGACATCCCGCTCCAGTTCACGAACCGCCGCGACTAGCAGTCGCAGGCATTAGGCGTCGGTCGGACGGCGCTCGAACAATCCCTCCACGTACTCGATGGTGGTCGAGGGATCGAGCGGTTCGGTCGACTCGGAGAGATCCCAATCACGGTGGTCGTAACCGTGCTTCTTGAGCCAGTCATGGCTCAGGGGGCGAAAGACCTCGATGTCTGCAGGTGTGAACCAGGAACGCCATTCTCCGTGCGTGCTGCTCCGTGCAACGCGCGACTCGCTCGATTGCACGACACCCGGTTCGATCGTGAGCCCGAGGTACTCGTTCACTGCGGAGAACTCGCCATCGACGTAGTCCTCATACCGCAACGTGAAGAACTCAGATCCGATGCGCCGGTTGAAACCCGTCGAGCGGTCGAGGGCCCGGACGTAGTGTGAGGTGAGATCTGAGCGAGACAGGCGCCACCATGCGTTGATTAGGTGGACCATGGAGATCTTGTGTGGGTTCCTCGTCTTTCGTGCAAGGAGCTTGAGCCACTTCTTCCGTTGGTCTGCGTCGAGGCCATCGGCCTTGTTGTACGCGTCGTACAGCAGGTGGGAGACAAGCCGGTCGCGAGGATCCCGCACGATGAAGATGCGTTTGTCGAAATGCTCGAGCAGCGTGTTCTCTGGCGCTTTCCAGCTCAGCAACAACTTTTTCACCACGAGCGGGTCTGGTTCGAGCGCTTCGGAGGTCATCAGCGGAGGCTCGAAGAGTTCGGCGGGGGCATCCATTGCTTCGGCGAGGCTTCGGAGCAACGCGGTCGTACCACTCTTCCCTTCGCCAACGATCAGCGCGCGCATCAGAGCATCACCTGCATGACCGACACGTTGAGCCAACGGCCGAACTTGCGCCCGACCTCTCGTTCGACACCGACCAGTTCGAAGCCCATGTCTTCGTGTAGCGCAAGCGACGCCTCCTGGCTATCGGCAATCCGAGCGATGATCGAATGAAATCCGTGCGACTGAGCGGTGGCCAAAAGGTCGATCATGAGCGTCCGAGCCACCCCGCGGCGACGATGATCTGGGTGCACATAGACCGACGACTCGACGGTCGTGCTGTACGCCGGTCGTGCCCGGAACGGAGACAGAGATGCGAACCCAGCCATTGCTGGAACCTCGCCGGATTCATCGATCGCGACGAGCACTGCGTGGGCGCCGGATCGGTCGATCAGCCATGCGCGCTGGTCCTCGATCGAGCGGGGAACAAGGTCGAACGTCGCCGTTGAGCCAAGGACCTCACGGTTGTAGATCTCGGCTATGTCTTCAGCGTCAGAGAGCTCGGCTGGACGTACTCGCACACCGCGAACGCTACACGGTGGTGCCGGACTCCGTGCCTACTGCCTGCTGAATGATTGGCTCGACATCGATGTCGTGATCGGTGATGAGTAGAGCGTCACCGCCGACGGCCTCGACCGCTGCCCATTTGGTCACGACAACGTCGGCAGATTCGAGCACGACCTGGCGGCGATGCGACGCACGCAAGATGAGTTCGCGGAGCACGCCGTGGTACTGGGGAGGAACATCGGCGAACAGATCGTCGACGAGGAGCGGGACACGCTCGGCGGGGAAACGGCGGTTCAGCTCAGCGAGCAACGAGGCAAAGCCAACCAGAATCGATGTGTCCCCAGCGAACTCGACCGGCTCGTTCTCGATCAGCTGCAAGAGGCTGGCGAGTTCTTCGATCCGAGGGCGGTCCTTCAGGAGTACCGATGGGCTCGCAGTGCCGGCGAGGCTGCGCCAGGTGCGATGGCTGTCGGCGAGCGAGCTCTCCGCGGTTCGGCGGCTACGGCTGAGATCGTGGTTGTCGAACAACTCATCGACACGACCGAGTTGGATCTCGAGGGCCTGACCCTCGATCTCGCTGTTGTCGACCTTCTGCTTTTCGTAGATTCGGCCGACCGCTGCGATGACCGAGCCAATGACGCAGAGAATGAGCCCGAGCGCCTGGTTCATCAAGAACGCAGCCGCCACGCCGAGGGCGACCACGGCAATCGCCGCGTACGCATAGGCCGCAATCTTCTTGCGTTCTTCGGTGTGTTCCTCGAGCGCACTCGTGAGCGACGCTTCTCGGTCCTCGCGTTCGCGAATCGACTCCGACAGCGTGCTGCGTCGGTCCTGGGTTTCGTTCAGTGCTCGTTCGTTCTGTGTGATTTGCGCGGCGAGTTCGAAGAGTTGGTCGAGCGGTGCCTTGGCCACGGCGATCAACTCTTGATCAGACGTGACACGAGCACGCACTCGATCGGCGGTGACATGGAAGAGCTCGAGATGCTGGGCCATGTCTTGGCTGTAGTTCAGCTGGCCTACGATTCCGAGACCTCGGTCTTCGGATCGGACGGGCAGGTTGTTCTTCGTGTCGTAGAGCGCGGTCCCGCCTTCGCGGCCGCGCTTCGCCGTGATGCTGTCGCCAAACTCGGTGCGCACCTCGATGGTGCTTCCCGGTCGGGCTTCCAATGCACCGAGAACACGCTCGTACGCCTCACGCCGTCGAGCGGCGTCGGTGCTGGAGATAACGGTCAACCGAGGGTGCAGGTCTACTTCCTGGGGTCCCTCGGGGGAGTCGGTAATAATTCGGTCAATCCACACAAAGGTTACTTCGGCAGCAAAATCGCTCGGCCTAAGACAAACTTCTGAGGTTTTGATATTGAGCGGTTTCTGGCATCCTTTAGAGCCGAACCTTACGAGGTCCGTTTGCTCCCTTAGCTCAGTCGGTAGAGCGTCTCCATGGTAAGGAGAAGGTCGACAGTTCAATTCTGTCAGGGAGCTCTGCACGTATCGCTTGTCGATTCGTTTGGCGACGTAGCTCAGCTGGTTAGAGCGCTCGACTCATAATCGGGAGGTCGTGGGTTCGAGTCCCACCGTCGCTACTGCTTTTCCCGGAGCTTCGCTCCTCCAGCGGTCGCAATCCGAGCCTGACGGCTCTCGATGCTCGGCTGCTGGCCTGAGGCCCCGCCCGTTCGACCGAGCAAGCTCGGATCGAACTCGGTTGGCGCAAGCGCCTTTTCGTCCCGACCAGCTCCGCAGCTGCGAGCTACCGGCGGGAGCCCCCAGCGAGAAACTGGAGCTTGCGAAGACGCACCTATCTCACAGCATTGGGCTCCTTGAAGAGGGGCTTCATTATGTCCAGGGCGACGTTTGACGCGTCAGCGGCAAACTCGAGTTTGAGGAAGCCCGCTAGGGCTGAGTCAATACCGCGAGTCGGATGTCCACAGATGCTCTGATAACGTACTTACGTTCAAACAACCCAGGGCGTTAGCTCAATTGGTAGAGCACCGGTCTCCAAAACCGGGGGTTGCGGGTTCAAGTCCCTCACGCCCTGCAAATGTCGTGTGGTCACATGTGTGGCCACACGACAACGAAGTCCTGCCCACTAGATCACCTGCTGATTCGTTCAGCGGAGGCAACCGTGTCCCAACCAATGAACCGAGAACAACGGCGCATGCTCAAGAAGCAGGGCCAGGAAGTTACCGAGGACGGTCAGGTCATTCAGACCAAGACCGGCGGTGGTAGCGGATCCGGTAGCGGTGGCCGTGTCACGAACAAGGGTGGCGCTGGCGATGGTGGCGGCTCGGGCAAGAAGCGCGAAGCGGTCGCAGTCGAAGAACGCACCGGTCCAGTCCAGTTCTCCAAAGAGGTTCGCTCGGAACTTCGCAAGGTCTCGTGGCCCACACGTACCGAGGTCATCAACTACTCGATCGTCGTGCTCATCACGGTGGTCATCTTGACGTTGTTCATCGGCGCGATCGACTGGGTCTTCTCGACCTTGGTTCTCGAACTCTTCGAGCCACGTCAATGAGCGACACCGATCTGACACCAGAAGAGATGACCGACGCCGTCGAGGCGGAGGTTGCAACCACCGAGGCAGGCATGGAATCCCCAGAAGTCGAGACGGCACCAGCTGAAGAGGTCGTCGAACAAGCACCGGCAGAAGACGCTGTGGCCGATGTCGACGCTGTAGAGGTAGACGCTGCAGAGGTCGAGTCTGCTGCGGACGACGCTCCTAGCGATGTTGCGTCAGAGGAAGCCGCCGAGGCCGTCGCTGACATCGAAGATGTCGCTGCTCCGGCTGAGGAAGCATCGGCTGAGGAAGCCGAGGAGCTCGACGTCGAGACCGCCGACGTTGGCGACGAAGACGAACTATTTGACGAAGCTCCGGTCAAGGTCGAGAGTGCCTTTGACCGTCCTGGCCGCTGGTACGTGGTCCACACCCAAAGTGGTCACGAGAAGAAGGCGCAGCAGAACCTCACCGCTCGCGCCGCGTCGATGAACATGGAGGACCGCATTTTCGAAAGCGTCATCCCCATGGAAGACGTCGTCGAGTTCAAGAACGGCAAGAAGGTCGTTGTCCAAAAGAAGATGTTCCCGGGTTACTTGCTCGTGCGTGCGCATCTCGATGATGACGCCTGGTATGTGGTCCGTAACACCCCATCGGTCGTCAACTTCGTCGGCTCTGGTGGCAAGCCATCGCCGCTGCTTCGCCGCGAGGTAGAGAACTTCCTGCAGGTCAAGGAAGAAGGCGCACCGGCAACACCGAACAAGCGCAAGACCGCTCGCCTCGAATACGAAATGGGCGAAACAGTGCGAGTCAAGGAAGGCCCATTTGCGGACTTCTCTGGCGAGATCGTCGAGATCAACGAGGATCAGCTCAAGGTCAAGGTGTTGGTGAACATCTTTGGTCGCGAGACCCCAGTCGAGCTCGAGTTCTCACAAATCGCGCGCTTGTAGCTCCATCCATATTTGGCCCACCGCCGACGTTTCGAACCCCTGGGGCGAGAAACTCGAGTTTGCGAAGCCCACCCGGGGCTGAAGCAACACCTGCGCAGCTCCGTGTCTTAACTCGGCTCGCAGGTTGCGCGGCTAATAACTCACCGGCAGAATAGTCCGTCGGTCAATCAACTCTCGATACCGATCCTCACTCCAGGAACTCATAATGGCAAAGAAGCAAGTCACCGCAGTCGTAAAGATCCAGATCCCAGCTGGCCAGGCATCGCCAGCTCCACCCGTTGGTACCGCACTCGGTCCACATGGTGTGGCAATCATGGACTTCTGCAAGGCATACAACGCTCAGACCGAAGACAAGCGGGGACAGATCATTCCGGTCGAGATCTCCATCTACGAAGATCGCTCGTTCACCTTCATCACCAAGACGCCCCCAACGGCGTTCTTGATCCGCCAAGCCGCCGGTTTGGAAAAGGCAGCGAACGATCCTGGTCGTGAAGTTGCTGGATCGGTCACCGCAGCTCAGGTCAAGGAAATCGCCGAGACCAAGATGCCAGATCTCAACGCCAACGACATCGAAGGTGCAATCCTTCAGGTCGAGGGCACCGCCCGCTCGATGGGCATCGAAGTCAAGTAAAGATTTGTGAGCGATCCTGCAGGCTCAGCCCGCGAAATCGCTCACAAAAACCACACGTCTCCGTAGCCAATACCTCAGGTGCGGGACCGAACATAGAGGGAGCCATCATGGCGCAAGGTAAGAAGTACCAGAACGCAGCTCGCGGTTACGACCGTGAAGCGCTGCACTCCGTAGGCGATGCGGCAAACATCGTCGTTGGATTTCCAAAGCGCAACTACGACGAGACCGTCGACATGGTTGTCCGCCTTGGAGTCGATCCACGTAAGGCTGACGAAATGATTCGCGGCACCGTTTCGCTTCCTGCGGGAACCGGCAAGGCCGTGCGCGTTGCCGTTTTTGCCCAGGGCGACGCAGCTCAGGCTGCACGTGACGCTGGCGCAGAGTTCGTCGGCGCCGACGACCTCGCCGAGCAGATCGAGGGCGGCATGCTCGACTTTGATGTCACCATCGCCGCTCCGGACATGATGCCGATCGTCGGAAAGCTCGGTCGTGTTCTCGGCCCACGTAGCCTCATGCCGAACCCGAAGACCGGAACCGTAACCCCAGACGTCGCAAAGGCCGTCGAGGAGTTCAAGGGCGGCAAGGTCGAGTTCCGCACCGACAAGTTCGCGAACGTCCACGTACCCGTTGGCAAGGTCAGCTTTAGCCCGGACGACATTTCCAAGAACATCGATTCGGTCATCGAGGAGCTCAAGCGCCTCAAGCCTGCCGGTGCCAAGGGTGTCTACATCAAGAAGGCCAGCATCTCTACCACCATGGGTCCAAGCATCAAGCTGGAGCACGGTAACTTCTAGAGTCGAAGATTGCGGCGACGCAACGAGATCTGCTGAAACGCCGGGCCTGACGGTCCGGCGTTTCTTCGTTTTCTCGCGGGGTAGGTGTGGGGGTTCGTGAGGAACCTCGCTAGCATTGCTGAGGTTTACAAATCGCATATCTATCCGAAGACCTCAGGTGCGGCCATGTCGCATAAGTCCTGAGTAGGTGACCTACAGATTCCGCCCCGAAACGGGTGCGTGTGTCCGGACGTTCGCCGTGTCTTCGGTTGAACGTCCGTTTCGGTTTTCACCGAAGTGGCCAAATCTGAGGAGTCACACAATGGGAGAACCACGAGCAGACAAAGTCGCAGTGGTCGCAGAGGTCAAGGAAAAGATGGAAGCCGCTGATGGCGTCCTTCTCACCGAGTACCGCGGTCTGAACGTGCCTGCGATGGCTGGTCTTCGTCAGACGCTGACCCCTGCTGGCGGCGAATACAAGATCTACAAGAACACCCTCGTGAAGCTCGCTGCCAACGAACTTGGCATCGACCTCGACGAGCTGCTCGTTGGACCGACCGCACTTGCGTTCGTGGGTGAAAAGGCCGACGGCTCCAAGGGTGATCCTGCAGCGGTTGCAAAGGCGCTCAAGGAGTACAGCAAGACCAACGATGCGCTCGTGATCAAGGGTGGTGTGCTCGATGGCAAGGCCATCAGCGCTGACGAGATCAAGGCTCTTGCCGATCTCCCATCTCGCGAGGTCATGCTCAGCGAATTCGCTGGTGCAATGGAGAGCATCCTTGGCGACTTCGCCGGCGTGCTCGACAGCAAGCTTCAAGAGTTCGTCGGTGTTATGGATGCGCTCATCGAAAAGGGCGGCCCATCGGGCGGCTCTGGCGAAGCTCCAGCCGACGCCCCAGCCGAGGAAGCAAGCGCCGACGAGGCTCCTGCTGACGAAGCACCCGCCGAGGCTGCGGCCGACAGCGGCGAAGAAGAGTAATACCCCCGTTCGTACCCACCCATCTATCTAGCAAGACCGAAAAAGAGGAGAGCTGAAATGGCTACCAAGGAAGAAATTCTCGAGAGCATCGAGAACATGACCGTTCTTGAGTTCAAGGAACTCATCGACGAATTCAAGGAAAAGTTCGACGTCACCGCTGCAGCGCCAGTGATGATGGGCGCAATGCCAGCAGGCGGCGGCGGCGAAGCTGCTGCTGCTGACGAGCAGTCTGAATTCGACGTCATCTTGTCCGCCGCTGGCGACAAGAAGATCGGCGTTATCAAGGTTGTGCGTGAGCTCACCGGCGCTGGCCTGAAGGACGCCAAGGAAATGGTTGACGGCGCACCGGCAACCATTCTCGAGAAGGCTTCGAAGGAAGACGCAGAGAAGGCAAAGGCTGCAATCGAAGAAGCAGGCGGCGTCTGCGAACTTAAGTAGCACCAAGGAATTCGCCTCGGCGAGTTCCGCTACTGTCCGCCCCGGCGCGGACCCTCAACTCATCAGCTAACGCACTGATGAAGCGAGAATTCTTAATGCGATCCGGTGGCATTTCCGAGAGGGGATGTCGCCGGATCGTTGCGTTTACCCTTGACCAACCCGTAGGCAATTCGTTACCGTTTGGGTGAGCGCCTCCCTGTGAGGTGCTGATTCTGCGTGCGCGCTTGCCGATTTGCGGACGTTGACGCTAGGCTGCCTAGTTGTCGTCGCGTTTTGGGTGTTTTTGCTGTGCTCACATGTTGCTGTGGTCTACCTGCTGCAATGGGCACTGTTTTGGCGCCCGCTACGTGAAGGCATTGCCCGACGTCGCCCTCCGTCGCACCAGGAGACTCTGTGTCCTCACGTTCTGTTGCCCTCGATCGTTACTCGTTCGGAAACATCGAAGAAGTTCTTGAACTTCCCGATCTGATTGCCGTTCAGCGTAAGTCATTTGTATGGCTGCTCGAGGAAGGTCTCGCTGAGACCTTCCGCGACATCAGCCCAATCAAGGACTTCTCTGAGACGCTTCAGCTCGAACTCGAGTTCGATCCCAATGATGAAGACTTGCGCCCACCGCCGAAGTTCTCGGTTGAGGAGTGCAAAGAGAAGGACATGACGTACAGCGCGCCGATTTTCGTGCGCGCTCGCTTCATGAACTCCAACACCGGCGAGATCAAGGAACAAACCGTCTTCATGGGTGACTTCCCCATGATGACCGATCGCGGCACGTTCGTGATCAACGGCACCGAGCGTGTTGTTGTTTCTCAGCTCGTCCGTTCACCAGGCGTCATCTTCCAGCCCGGTGAGCGCTACCGCTTGCGTAACCTCGCAAAGCACCAGCTGGTCACCGGCACCATCCACCCGTACCGCGGTGAATGGATCGAGTTCGACGTTGAGCAAAAGCCTGGCAAGGACGTCACCGCCGGCACCCGTGTTGCTCGCAAGCGTCGTCTGAGCCTCTTCGTTCTGCTTCGCGCCCTCGGGTTCGACGAAGAGAACGCTCCTGGCTTCCTCGACAAGTTCGTGAACCACTTTGACTTCCTCGAAGGTCAGTGGGAGAAGGATCGCGAACTCGCTCCGACCCAAGAAGAAGCACTCATCGAGATCTACAAGCGTGCTCGCCCAGGCGAACCGCCATCGGCAGAGTCCGCTCGTAACTACTTCAAGAACGCGTTCTTCGAGAGCCGTCGCTACGACCTCAGCCGCGTCGGCCGCTACAAGCTCAACCGCAAGCTCGGACCAGAGATGGACCGCCTTGAAGAACTGTTCAAGATCGACCTTGAGCGCCCCGAGATCGACCAGTCGGTCCTTACCCAGGCCGAGGTTCTCGCAACCTGCTCCTACCTGCTGCATCTTGCAAAGGGCGAGCCCGGTTACCGCCTCGACGATCAGGACCACTTCGCAAACCGCCGTATCCGCAGCGTGGGCGAACTCATTCAAAACCAGGTCCGCATCGGCCTCTCCCGTATGGAGCGTGTCGTACGTGAGCGCATGACCACCCAGGACGTCGAGGCCATCACGCCGCAGACGCTCATCAACATTCGTCCAGTCGTTGCGGCGATCAAGGAGTTCTTCGGAACCTCTCAGCTCAGCCAGTTCATGGACCAGGTCAACCCGCTCTCGGGCCTTACCCACCGTCGTCGTCTGTCGGCGCTCGGTCCGGGCGGTCTGTCACGTGAGCGCGCTGGCTTCGAAGTGCGAGACGTTCACTTCTCGCACTACGGACGCATGTGCCCGATCGAGACTCCGGAGGGACCGAACATTGGTCTGATCGGTGCTCTCGCCACCTACGGTCGCGTGAACCCATTTGGATTCATCGAGTCGCCATACCGCAAGGTCATCAACGGTCGCGTGACCGACGAGATCGTCTACCTCGCAGCTGATGAGGAAGAGGAATACGTCGTTGCTCAGGCCAACGCCAAGGTCGATGACAAGGGCAACTTCACCGATGAGCGCGTGCTCGTCCGTCGTTCGCCGCAGGCAGCATCGCTCCAGGACCTCCGTCTCCAGCTCGAACAGGACGTGTTCTTCGGTGCAACCACCGAGATCTCGGCCGTTCCGCCAGCCGAAGTCCAGATGATGGATGTTTCGCCAAAGCAGATCATCTCGATCGCGACGGCGCTTATTCCATTCGTCGAGCACGACGATGCAAACCGTGCGCTCATGGGCGCCAACATGCAGCGTCAGGCCGTTCCACTCATCGCAGCCGAAGCGCCATACATCGGTACCGGTGTTGAGGGTCGTGCAGCTCGCGATGCGGCGAACATGATCATTGCCGAAGACGACGGAGTCGTCACCGAACTCGACGGTCGCACCATGACCCTCGAGTACAAGAAGCTCGGCAAGGTCGTCTACCGCCTCCTCAAGTTCGAACGTTCGAACCAGGACACCTCGATCAACCAGAAGACCCGAGTCGAAGAAGGCCAAGCGGTCAAGAAGGGCACGATCCTCGCCGACGGCCCATCGACCGATCATGGCGAACTTGCCCTCGGCAAGAACCTCATGGTCGCCTTCATGACCTGGGAGGGCTACAACTTCGAGGATGCGATCATCCTCTCGGAGCGTTTGGTCCGTGACGATGTCCTCACGTCGATCCACATTCACGAGCATGAAATCGATGCTCGCGACACCAAGCTCGGCCCAGAAGAGATCACCCGGGACATCCCGAACCTCTCCGACGACATTCTCGCCGACCTCGACGAGCGTGGAATCATCCGAGTCGGTGCCGACGTGCACCCAGGCGACGTGCTGGTTGGCAAGGTCACGCCGAAGGGCGAAACCGAGCTCACCCCAGAAGAGCGTCTCCTCCGTGCCATCTTTGGTGAGAAGGCTCGTGAAGTTCGCGACACCTCGCTCAAGGTTCCACACGGCGAGACCGGCAAGGTCATCGACGTCAAGGTCTTCAGCCGAGACGACAACCATGAGCTTCCACCTGGTGTGAACCAGCTGGTTCGTGTCTACGTCGGTCAGAAGCGCAAGATCAGCGTTGGCGACAAGCTCGCTGGCCG
Source organism: uncultured Acidimicrobiales bacterium (assembly GCA_938002955.1). Lineage (GTDB taxonomy): Bacteria > Actinomycetota > Acidimicrobiia > Acidimicrobiales > SHLQ01 > SHLQ01. The sequence continues at coordinate 739 of CALLAA010000162.1, read as the reverse complement.
CCACGGCAACAAGGGCGTTATCTCTCGCATCCTTCCTGTCGAAGACATGCCGCACATGGCCGACGGCACCCCCGTCGACATCATCTTGAACCCGCTCGGAGTTCCGTCTCGAATGAACGTTGGCCAGGTGCTCGAAACGCACCTCGGTTACGCGGCTCGTTGGGGCTGGGAGATCGACGGAGAGCAGGTTGGCCTCGATCCGATCTATGGCACCGAGCTCAAGACTCGTCCAACGACTCGCCCCGCAACCTTGGTGGCAACACCATCGTTCGACGGTGCGAAGTGGGACGAAGTCGAACTCGCTGGCAAGCACCCGACGATCCAACAGATCCTGCGCAACATCAACCCGGAGACAACCGAGGGCAAGCGCCTGATCCAGGACGATGGCAAGCAGATCCTGTACAACGGTCGCACCGGTGAGAAGTACGACAACCCAATCACGGTTGGCTACATGTACATCTTGAAGCTCGCCCACTTGGTCGACGACAAGATCCATGCACGTTCCACCGGTCCGTACTCGATGATCACCCAGCAGCCGCTCGGTGGTAAGGCCCAGTTCGGTGGCCAGCGCTTTGGTGAGATGGAAGTGTGGGCCCTTGAGGCCTACGGAGCCGCATACTGCTTGCAGGAGCTGCTCACCATCAAGTCCGACGATGTCCTCGGCCGAGTCAAGGTCTACGAAGCAATCGTCAAGGGTGAAAACATCCCCGAACCTGGCATTCCAGAGTCCTTCAAGGTG
>CALLAA010000161.1 GCA_938002955.1 uncultured Acidimicrobiales bacterium | reverse complement strand
GATCCATGCGGCATCGTCGAGCCCGTCGGGCAGGGTGAGGCCAAGGTCGTTGATGATCGGCCGCAGCATGGTCGTGACGACGGTGAGGTCGTCGGCGGCAACGAAGACGGCGAACCCAACAACCCACAGGATTGCCCTCGGCGAAGCCGAGCGAGGCCCAGGCGAAGCCGAGCGAGATCCGGCAGAAGCCGGAGACGTTGGAGCGTTCACTCTTCTGGTGGGGTGATCTCGAAGGTTTCGCCGTAGTCGAGGAGGTCCAGGACCCAATCGCTGGTCTCGCCATCGAAGTCGGTCGAGAACTCGATAGTGAGCACCTCGGCAGTAACCGGGTTCAGCTGCAGATCGAGGTCGACGTCTTGGCCACGGACGAGGCCAGCGGTGATCGACTGCATCCGTTCAGCGGGTGCGGTTGCGGTGAGGGCGTAGCGACCGTTGGTCAGCTCCTCAACGAACGTCGTGTCGGTGAGACTCTCAATGAGTGGCTGCCAACCGTCCTTCGGATCGAAGAAAAGGCTCGGGTCAAGGTCGAAGCCTGGAGGCAATGTCTCGAACTTGCCGGTGACCGGGTTCGACAGCCAGACCTCCTCGCCAATCGCCACTGCACCCAGCTTGGTGCCGAGTGACTCGTTCACCGTCACCTGAAGAATCGCGTCGGCCGAACCCGGCAGCGAGAAACGACCCTCGAGTGAATCGAGCGCGATCGACTCGACCTGATCGATGTACACGGGTGCTCCGGTGCGTGTGAGTTGAAATCGCACACTCGACACGTTGCCCATGGCTTCAGCACTCGTCGCCTGCAACGATGCGGCGTCCTGGGGCAGACGTTCGCCGTCGAACGACTCCACTCCGTCACCCCCACACGCCGCGGCGAAGAGCGCAACGGCGAGAAGAACAACGGACCATGGCTGTTTGAACACGTCGCCATCGTAGGCAACACCAACGCCTCGGCGGACATCGCCGCCATCGGTGTCAGATCTCATCTTTTATCTTCTATGGCCCGCACTAGTTAAAAGATGAGATCTGACACCAAGACGTCTCGCCGGATCATGCTTGACGCATCGCGGCGGGAGGACCGAGCTTTGTAGTTAAAAGATGAGATCTGACACCACTAGCTTGACAGTGCTTGGATTGAGGCGATGAGGGCGTCGATGCCTTCGTCGAGTTCGGTCTCGGTGATCGTGAGCATCGGCGCCATTCGGATGACGTTGCCGTACAGGCCGCCCTTGCCGACGAGGAGTCCTCGGCTCTTGCACTCATCGAGCAGACGGGCCGACGCCGCAGCATCTGGTTCGATTCCGCCCGGATGCACTGTTTCGATTGCTTGCATCAAGCCCCGGCCGCGCAACTCCGCAATCCAATCGGTCTCGTCAATGACGGGCGCCAAACGGGCGTGAAGGCGCTCGCCCATCCGCTTGGCGTTGCCCTGAAGGTCGTTCTCGAGGACGTACTTGAGCGTTGCACTGCCCGCCGCCGTCGACAACGGGTTGCCGCCGAACGTGGAGAACGACAGCGCGGTGATGCTGTCCATGATCTCGGCCCGGGCCACAACACCCGCGAGCGTGATGCCATTGCCCACTCCCTTTGCGAACGTGAGCATGTCCGGGACGATTCCGTGGGCCTGGTATCCCCAGAAGTTCTCACCGGTGCGACCCCAACCGGTCTGCACTTCGTCGGAGATGAACAAGATCTCGCGGTTGTCGAGCTCTTTCTTCATCGCGCCGAAGAATCCGTCGGGTGGGGTGGCGAAGCCGCCGACTCCCTGGATTGGCTCGGCGATCATCGCGGCGACATTGCCGGCGGTATTCATGTGCAGAAGCTGCACGAGATCTTCGACGCACGCGGTGGTGTATGCGTCGTTGTCGAGCGAACGGAACGGACTGCGCAAGCGGTATCCGCCCTGCACGAAATTGACGTGCAGCCCGGACATGTTCTGGACGGTCCACGAGCTGTGCGACGTGATTGCTTGTGAGGAAAATGAGCGACCGTGGTAACTGTTGCGCATCGCGAGAACTTCGTTCGACTTGCGGTACTGGGTTGCCATCATGATCGCCGTGTCGTTGGCCTCGGTGCCCGACGCGGTGAAGAAGACGCGGGCGTCGGGGATGCCCGAGACCGCAGCCACCTCTTCGGCAAAGCGAATCATTGGCTCGGACAGGTACAACGTCGAGGTGTGCATGACCTTTGCCGCTTGGTCCTGCACTGCCTTGACGACCTCTGGGTTGCTGTGTCCGATCATCGTCGTGAGCACACCGCCGAACCAGTCGAGGTACTTGTCGCCCTCGACTCCGTAGACGTAGCTGCCTTCGCCACGGTCGATCGAGATCGGTTCGCTGTGGAGCGGATTGCAGAACGAAGGAAGAGCGTTGCGATAGCGCGCGAGAAGTTCAGCGTTTGTCGTCATGGACGCAAGTTATGTTGTAGACAACTCCACGACAAGACACTCTTTGTTACATACAAAGATTTCTTTTCGGAGGGTCTCCGGCTCAACCCTGGTCGGGTTGTGCCACAACCATGTTGCGGCCCGACTTCTTTGCTGACTCCAGCGCAACGTCCGCGGCTGAAAGCAACGTCGCGGACTCGTCGGTTGGGGCCTCGGCGACGCCGATCGACATCGTGATTCGGCCCGTGGGTTGGACTTCTTCGCCAACAAACGCGGTGTGCTCCACGGCGTACCGGATACGTTCGACGACCTGGAATGCGTTCTCCACTGTCGCTCCTGGCAACAACGCAACGAACCGAACACCGCCGTAGCGGTAGACGACATCGGTCTCGCGAAGGTTCTTCGCGATGAGATCCGCGATCGACCGAAGAATGTCGTTGCCTGCGTGCTTGCCGTGAGCCTCGTTGTAGAAGTGGAAGCTGTCGATGTCGAACATTGCGAGCGAGATCGGTTCGGCTTCACCAGCCGAGGTTCCCGCGACCCGGGCGATGTCGTCGTCGAGGCGACGGCGATTCCCAACTCCGGTGAGTCCGTCCACGTCCAGGGTCGCTGAGGCATCGGCCGACGCAAACCTGCTCGAACGAGCCGCAAGGCGAACATATGCGTCGCCCGCCGCCCGCTCCAGAATCTCCAACGCGGCAGGATCGCCACCCTCGACGACAACCAAGCCAACGACGGTGCCCGCCGACTGCAACGGAATCGCCGACGTCGTGCCGTGTGCGACCATCGACCGTTCGCGGTTCGCCTCGACGACCAATTCGACGGGAACGTCGACGTCCCGGCCAGCCGAGCTCTCCTTTCCATCGACCGTCACGAACGTGCCGGACGCACCGGCGAAGTCGACGCCGGCCGTGGCCACCAGGTCGACGAGTCCCTGAACCGAATCGGCAGCGAGGATGGACTCTCGAACGACGACCGATTGTGCCAGGAGCGGTTCAGCTCCCGACTTTGGCGAACGGTTCTTGAGGCGGTGCATCAAATGTGATGCGTTTTTCACGCGTTTCATATAGCCCATATCGGCCCGGCCGACGCAACTCTGACAGGTCGAGCGGCCCAGATAGGGCAAATTCGCTAGGAGCCGCTCATCGTGACGTCGGCGATGACCAGGCTGACCCCGGCCGCCGACATGGGCAACCAGTCGACGTCGTTGCCGACCGCCTGAATGTCACCGAGCATCTTCTGCAATGTCGAGGCGATGGTGATCTCGCGCAGCGGTTCGCCCAAGGCGCCATTGCGAATGCGGAGCCCCTCGGCTCCGGTCGAGAAGTCACCGCTGACGGGGTTCACACCCGAATGGATGCCGGCCACACCTTGGATGAGCACGCCGTTGTCGATCCCGGCGATGAGCTCGGCCTGCGACTGGGTGCCTGGCTCCAAGAACAACGCACGAGTACCAACGCCAGGAACCGACGAGTAACTGCGAACCGCAGATCCCGTCGACGCCGCCGACATGCGACGTGCGGTGTACGCGTTGTGGACGAACGTGTTGAGGCGCCCGTGGTCGACCAGTACATTGCGGCGGCTGGCGAGGCCTTCGCCGTCGGTCTCCCCCGCCGTGAACGCGTCACGGTTGGTTGGGTCATCGACGAGGGTGAACAGCGGCGAGGCCACCTCTTCACCCAACCGGTTGGCGAACAGCGAGTAGCCCTTCATGACGGCTTCGCCAGACATCGTCCCGCCGAGAATCCCGAGGAACTGTGCGGTGACGAATGGATCGAACACGATCGTGACGCGCTCGGTCGCCGGTTGGGTTGCACCCAACAGACGGGTTGCCCGCTCGGCGGCATCGGCGGCGGCACGCTCGACATCGAGTTCGTTGGGGTTGCGGTTCACGCTGAATCCGAAACCGATCTGGGTATCGCCGTCTTCTTCTGCGAGCGCAGTCACCGCAACGTAAGAGCCGCTGTCGCGCGACGTGACTTCGACGCCTGCGGTCGACACCAATGCCGACTCGCTGATGCTGTCGACATAGTCAGCCGACTCGATGCCCGTGATGCGAGGATCGCCTGCACGGGTCTTTGCCTCGAGCGCAATGCCCAGGTCGATCTTTGCGTCGGTCGCCATTTGGGCGACTCGCTCGTCGTACAGACCGAGGTCAGGAACGGCAACGCCGTCGGGCTCGGCGAGTCCGAGGAACTCGTCGGGGGTTCCGAACACGGCGTTGTCGCGTGCTTCGGCGAGTGTCTCTGCGAGAACGTCCTCGTCGAGGGAGCCAGCGTAGGCAAAGCCCTGCCGGTTGTCGGCAATAACCCGAACGCCGACACCTTGGGACTCACTCGCCGTGAACTGTTCGATCTCGCCTTCGTACACACGGATCTCGGTGTCGCGGTCGTGTACCGCTACAACCTCGACCGCTTCGTTATCTTTGGCCCAGCTCAGAACCTTTTGAGCCGTGGACAGCAGGTCAGCCATAGATGATCGCCCTACGCTGCCGTGCCGCCGACGGTGAGGCTGGTCACGCGAAGCGTTGGGGTTCCGTCGCCAACCGGCACGCCCTGGCCGTCCTTGCCACACGTGCCTGGGTGGCCCATAGCGAAGTCGTTGCCGAGCGCATCGATGCGGTTGAGCACCTCGGGGCCATTGCCGATGAGGTTGCCTTCGCGGATTGGTTCGGTGATCTTGCCGTCCTCGATGAGGTAGGCCTCGGTCATACCGAAGACGAAGTCGCCGGTTGCGGTGTTGACCTGACCGCCGCCGAGCTGAGCGACGTAGATGCCGTTGGGCGTTGACGCAATGATGTCGGCCGGGTTGTCTTGGCCTGCGGTGATGTATGTGTTGGTCATACGCACCATTGGCAGGTGCTGGTAGCTCTGACGGCGGCCGTTACCAGATGACGGACGGCCTTCCTTGCGCGCACGAATCTGGTCGTACATGTAGTCGGTGAGGATGCCGTCCTGGATCAGAACGTTGCGCTGCGCTGGGCGACCCTCGTCGTCGATGGCAAAGTTGCCCCACTCGGCCGACATGGTGCCGTCGTCGATCAGCGTGACGAGCGGGCTTGCTACCTGTTCGCCCATGCGACCGGCAAAGACCGATGCTGACTTTGCGACAAGGTCGGCTTCGAGGCCATGTCCACACGCTTCGTGGAACAAGACGCCGCCGCCACCTGGGCCAACGACCACGGTCTGGGCGCCGCTTGGTGCGGGGCGTGCGCTCAGCTTGGTGATCGCACGGTTGGCTGCGGTGCGTGCCATCTCGGAAACATCGTGGTCGTCGAACATTTCGAAGCCGACGGTGCGGCCATGACTTTCACGTCCGGTCTGCATGCCGGTGTCGCCCTGGGCGACGCAGTTGATCGAGAAGAACGTGCGGACCTGATCGTCGCCAGCGAGGAGGCCGTCGGAGTTTGCGACGAGGATGCGGCGGCGACTATCGCCGTAGCGAGCACTGACCTGGGAGATGGCGTCGCCGGTAGCGCGTGCTTCTTCATCGGCACGCTGCAAGAGCTCGACCTTGGTGGCCTTTGCGACGGTCTCGGGGAACGTCTCGACCTCGATGTCGCGACTGGCGAATTGGCGTTCGAGGCTGACCTTGCGAACGCCGCCGCCCCCACCTCGTGCTGCCGCAGCGGCTGCTTCGGCTGCATTGCGCAGGCCGTTCTCGCTGAGATCGGCGGTGTGGGCGAAACCGGTGGTGTCACCTGAAACGACGCGGATGCCCGCGCCGCGGTCGCGGCCGGACGTGAGCTCTTCGATCTTGCCGTCGTCGAGGAACGCAGAAGAATTGCGCTTGTCCTCAACGAAGACTTCAGCGAAGTCTGCGCCACCGAGGAGTGCGGTATCGAGGGTTGAAGCTACGAGGGAGTCGTCGAGCACGTCGAACAACCTTTCCAAAAGAGCGGTTACCCCAATGTATCGACCACAACCGCCACTACGTGACCCAACGGACCCGGGCCCCATCCAATGTCCGGACACTGCCGATTGAGGTCCGGTCGAATATCGGCCGGTTCCATTATTCATGTGGTCGTGGTTCTAGGGTGGCCGAGTGGCAATAGAACTCGGCCTTTCTGGCAACGCATCGATGACGGTCGCAGAAGACGACACTGCGAAGGTTCACGGCACCGGCGACGCTGCCGTCCTGAGTACGCCTCGCCTGCTCCAGCTGATGCAGCAGGCGACGATGACCGCGCTCGATGGCCATCTACCCGACGGCGTTATTACCGCTGGGCTTCGGGTCAACCTCGATCACCTGCACGGCAGCCCGGTCGGTGCGGTCGTCGAAGCAACGGCTGCGCTCACTCGCATCGAGGGACGCCGGCTCGTCTTCGAGTGTGAGGCGACGAGCGGCTCGCGCACTATCGGAATCGGTCGGATCATTCGCGTCCGGATCGACGAGGAACGTTTCCTCTCCAACCTGTAGTACCCGGCTCGTTCTCGACCCGCCAGCTAGTTCTCGATGATGTAGCGGGCAATACCTTCGTGGGCCATGCGGTCAGCGACTGTCATGGCACCGCCGACGATGATCTCCGACCCCGTCGTTTCCTGACCGGGAATCACGGCGACTGCGTCGAGTCCTCGGATCGAGTCGATGTCGGTATCCCAGCGAAGAATCTCGCCGGTGACGCCGTCGACTGCGGTGAGCTTTTCGTATGCGACGTGAGACTCGGGGTAGTCGTTCTGGTCGGCTGGCTCGAACGTTGGCTCGTAGGAACCAATCGACTCGTAGTGGCCGCCGAGGATGACGATTCCGGTCTGCGGGTCGACTGCGCACGCCTGGATGCCGCCGTCGGTGACCGGCCCCCACGGTGCTCCGTCGACCATGACAGCAGCGCCGGTGACCGGGTCGAACTTGCCGTGGTTGAACTGATTCGGGCGGGGCTGAATCTTTGACCGTTGACCAAACCAGCCGTCGCCGTTGGGGTCGGCGGCACCTCCGTCGTGGTCGTAGGCGGTCCACGTTCGGTTGGGCGTTGGCGAGACGAGCCACCAGTCGCCACAGGCCAGGATCGAGCCGTCGTTCATCACGGCGATGTCTTTGATTTGGGCAATGGGATCGGTGCCCACGTTGTTGTCGCCGAGACTCGGTGCGAACTCGGTGAGCTCGCCACTCGTCAGATCGAACGCGGCGATCGAGTTGCGTGGTTGCCCATCGACCGTCTGGAACGAACCGCCCGCGTACAACGTGTCGTCGACGACTTCGAGTGCGAGCACCGCAGCGAACGGGTCGGTTCCGCCGACCGCAACGTCGGCGGCAATCTCGGGGGCGAAATCAGGATCGGTGATGCCATCGGCGCCGTCGGCGATCGAAAGGCGGATGAGTCGAGTGACCGGCTGTTCGTCGGCGAGTCGGATGCCGCCGCCGGCATACAGCCAACCGTCGTGGATCGTGAGGGCGGAGACGCTTCCGCGAATATTTGGACGCCACGAGAGGTCGAGCTCGCCGGTTCGGGGGTCGACGCGGATCAGCGAGATCGTCGTGCGCCGAAGGCCTTCTGGCAGTGCGGCAAGCGTTTCGTCGTCGAGCGAATCGGTATCGATGGCGAACTTGCCGCCGATGTAGAGCCACGTGCCGTCGAAGGCGAGCGCACGGACACGCTCGTTCTTCACGCCGTCGCCAACGGGCGTGAGCGGGTCGATCAGGATCGGCGCGTTCAGCGCGGTCACCATGCCGGTCGAAACATTGCACCCAAAGACACCGTGTCGGTCGAGGCCACCGACCAGCGCACCAGCATCGTCGCGATCGGCGTCGGCATCGAAGGCGGTGCGGAAGCGTCCGCCGAAGAACACGATGGGTTCGTCATCGATTTCGGCGAATTCGATCGCTCGAACCCACAGCGACGACAGGTTGGGTTCGTCGAGGATTTCGCGGGGTACGAGTTCGCCGTTTCGGGCAATCTCGTCCTCGTTCGCTGCCTCGGTTAGGCACAGGCCGTTGTGCAGCGATGGGGTCGTCGGTCCTGCTGGAACGGCACATGCGTCGCCGAGCGTCCAGTCGATCGCACCGTTAAATAGGGCGAGCCCGGCTGTCGACAGCAGCGCCCACGATGAGCTGTGCGAGGGGAAGGCCACTCGGCACGCAGCGGCCGTGTCAGAGGCATCAATGTACGGCCAACCCAACACGTCGCCGGGTTCGTAGGCGATCAGCGCGGCGCCGTCTGGTCCGGCGGCCACAACATCGGCGACCGCATCGCCGGTGGGTTCGCTACCGGAAACCCAGCCGCGGCCGACCCGGAATGGCCCTCCGGAGAAGAGAGGAACATCAGCGCCCGCGCCGGGATCGAGCCTCGAGGCGATCGGATGATCGAGATCTGGCTGCACGGCATCGAGCAGCTGGAGCGGGGTGCTTTCGTCGGCATTGCGCTTGGCGAGTCCGAGTGCGTTCCAGTTCGCTGGCTTCATCGCGACGATCGGGACGGTTGCCTTGAAGAGGAACGGTTGGAAGTTCGCGCTGTCCGTCGCGGCCGTGATGACCAACACGTCGGCTCCGACGAGGTCGGCAGCGGTCAGCTGTTCGTCGGCGACCGTCCGGACGGCACCGTGATCGGCGAGGGCTTCGGCGAGCTGCTGCTCTGCAAAGTTGGCTCCTGCAATCATCCCGAGGAGGCCACCTTCGGGTGCGCCAACGACCAACAGAATCGACGGGCGATCGGCGACGTCGACCGGCTCAGCAGGTTCGACGGGATCGTTTCCTTGCGCACTGGCTGGAAGCACGGTGGCTGCGAGCGCGACGACGAGGGCCGCCATGCATCCCGTCCACCAAAGACCCCAACGTCTCGCCACAGCGGCACCATAGCAAAACCACGACAGAACGCGAGCCGTGGGATCCGGACGGCCATCAAACGCTCCCGGTACTCGACTTCGGCATAGCGATCACGGGGCGTCCTTTGTGACGTGTGCGGAATGGGCCGCCGCGTCGCTCTCGATCCGCCGCTCTGCGATAACGTGACCGGTGATGTTGCTGTCGACTATCAGCGGCCCTGAAGATCTGGCTGGCCTCTCCTTCGAAGAGCTTGACGCGCTCTCGGAAGAGATCCGTGAGCTCATTGTTGCGTCGGTCTCCAAAACCGGAGGCCACCTCGGATCGAATTTGGGTGCGGTAGAACTCACGATTGCGTTGCATCGGGTCTATGAATCTCCCAGCGACATCTTGTTGTGGGACACCGGCCACCAGACCTACGTGCACAAGATGCTGACCGGTCGTGCGCCGCGTTTCGAAGACGATCTGCGCCAACCCGATGGCATCAGCGGCTATCCGTCTCGCGAGGAAAGCGCTCACGACTGGATCGAGAACAGTCACGCCTCGACCGTGCTGAGCTACGCCCACGGTCTTGCCACCGCCGAAGCATCCGACATTGGCTCGGGTCGACGAATCGTTGCGATCATCGGCGACGGAGCGTTGACGGGCGGCATGGCCTATGAAGGAATCAACAACCTCGGTCATTCCAGGAGCAACGTGACCGTCATCTTGAACGACAACGGCCGCAGCTACGCGCCGACGGTTTCGTTGCTGACCGATTCGCTCGTGAAGATCCGGTCGAACCCGGTGTACATGCGTCGCCAAGCAAAGATGGAAAAGATCGCCGAGAACATTCCGTGGGTCGGCGACCACATCGAACGAAGCATTCAGGCCACGAAGTCCGCAATCCGCCACATGTGGGAGCCGCCAGCGTTCTTTGAGAACCTCGGCGTTCACTACCTCGGCCCATTTGACGGACACGACATCGAGGGTCTCGAAGAAGCGCTGCGTAACGCCGAAGAATTCGACGGCCCAACCGTGGTCCACGTTCTGACCCAGAAGGGCCGCGGTTATGCCCCGGCCGAGAACGACCCGATCAAGAACATGCACGACACGTCCGGTGTCAAAGCCGGGTCGTACACCCAGGCTTTCACTGAAACGCTGATCAAGAAGGCCGAAGAGCACCCGGAACTCGTCGCGATCACCGCAGCGATGCCGGACTCGACTGGCCTACTCCCCTTTCGTGATCGCTTCCCCGACCGCACCTACGACGTCGGTATTGCCGAGCAGCATGCGGTCACCGCCGCGGCCGGTATGGCCATGGGCGGGCTTCGCCCGGTCGTCGCCGTGTACTCGACGTTCATGTCGCGGGCGTTCGATCAGGTCAACATGGACGTTGGCCTGCACCGTCAACCCGTGATCTTCTGTCTCGACCGGGCCGGTGTCACCGGTGACGATGGCGCATCTCACCATGGCCTGCTCGACATGGTGCTGTTCACCAAGGTCCCAGGGATGACCGTCTTTGCGCCTTCGAGTTACCAGGAACTTCAGGTGCAGCTGAGCGACGCCGTCGACCTCTGCACCGACGGTCCAGCCATGATCCGCTGGTCAAAGCAGGCAGCCCCGTCCGTTGGCGAAGCCGAGGTGGGCGTTGGCCTGCACGCCCGCAAAGCGCGCGAGGGCAAGGACGTCTGCATCATCGGTGTCGGCAAGATGTTCGCCGATGCGCTCGAAGCAGCCGACCAGCTCGACGCGAAGGGCATCTCGGCAACGGTGTGGGACCCCCGTGTTGTCTCGCCGCCCGATCCAGCGATGATCGCCGACGCAGCGAGCCACTCGCTGATCGTCACGATCGAAGACGGGCTCCGCAACGGCGGCGCTGGTGACAACTTCCGCGACAAGATCGAATCGCACCTGCACGCAGTGGGCGAAGGCTCCAAGAGCTGCGAGATCCGGGTCCTCGGCATGCCTCGGGCCTATGTTCCTCACGACAAGCCCGCCGTCATCTTGTCCCGCTACGGACTCGACGCGACCGGCATCGTCACCGAAGTGATGAACGCCCTGGCCTAGCCTGTACGGCGTGGCCACCACCAATCGACCCAACATCGTTCTGACCGGCCCGCTCGGCGCGGGAAAAACGGCTGTCGGCCGACGAATTGCGACCCTCACCGGTCGAGAGTTCGTCGACATGCATGCCGAGATCGTTGGCCTGCACGGCGACCTCTCGGGAGAGGACGCTACGGCGCAGCGCAACATGGTCGAACGCGAAATGGTGGAGAAACTCACGCCGCGCCGTGACCTCGTGATCGCAACGACTTCCACGACGATGCTCAACCCGGACAATGTGGTTTCGTTCCTTGGCTCGGAGGTCTACAACCTGACCGCGGACACCTCCACACTCCTCGAACGCATGACCGATGAAGGTATTGCGTTACGTCCCCAGCTCGCCGAGGCCGACGATGCCTCGAAGACTTTGCGCGGTCTCGTGGACGAGGGCGCCCGAACGCTCGCGAAGTTCCCGACGGTCGACACCACCGATATGGCGTTGAGCGAGGTCATCGATGCACTTCGCGATGCCGGAGCCGACATCGTCGACCCCGCTGCAGTCGCCGCGACGGGTTCAGGCCTCGAAGGCACCGCAGACATGGACGCCACAACACG
>CALLAA010000160.1 GCA_938002955.1 uncultured Acidimicrobiales bacterium | reverse complement strand
CACCGGCGAGTCCGGTGTTGTCCGGTGACTACGGCCTGACCGAACCTCCGCTCGCCCCAGAAGCTCCGCAGCGGTCGAGCAAACTTCCGTGGGTCGCCGCAGTTCTCGGCGCACTCGTCCTTCTGGGTGGCGGCGGGTTCTTTGCCCTCACGGCCTTTAGCGCATCGGGTGGTGCCGAGAGCCCTGAAGCTGCCGTCGACGCGATGATCGAGGCACTCGGCAACGAAGACTTCGTCACCATCGGCGAACTGATCGAGCCGAGCGAACGTCGCACGATGGTCGAACCCGCAATCACTGAACTGCTTCCCGAGCTCGTGCGGCTCGGTCTGCTCGACGACGAGGTCGACCCAGCCAACGTCGAAGGTGTCGACTGGGAGTTCACCGATGTCACCTATCGCGTCGAGCCGCTGGCGCAGAACCCCGACATCGTCCACGTCTACTTCACTGGCGGCGAGGTCGCGAGTGAGTTCAACTCGGCAGAGTTCCCCTTTAGCGATCTGATGCGCGACGAATTCGGTGCCGAGATGGAGGATCAGGCTCATCAGACCGAGCAGATCGAACCATCGGACATTCCGTTGACGTTCGTTGAGCGCGACGGCCGTTGGTATTTTTCCGCATGGTTCAGCGTGGCCGAAGCTGCTCGACTCGAAACCGACGCGCGTTTGCCACGAGCGTCAGAAGCACCGCCGGCACTCGGCTCTGAATCGCCTGAAGCCGCTGTCGAAGCAATGTTCGGCGAGCTCGTTGAATGGGACCTCGAAGGTCTCATCGGCCGGATGGACCCCGACGAGATGGCAGCGCTGTACCGCTACTCCCCGTTGTTCCTCACGGATGCGCAGTTCGAACTCGACGGCATCGAAGCCGACCTTCGTGCGGACAACTATCGATGGAGTATGAGCGACTTTGACTTTGACGTCGAGACCGACGGTGACGATGCGATCGTCGACGTGCGAGGATTCACCATCGACGTCCAAGCCGACAATGTCGATATCACCATGACCTACGCTCGTGACGAACTCTCCGCCGAGGTCATCGCCGATGACTTTGGTGGTCGAGGGTCGCTCAGCGCGACGACCACGAGGTGGTCGATCGAGGGTGTGATCGACGGCGAGTCGTTCAACATGCTCATCGAGATCGACCCCGACAGCTACACCATCTCTGGATCAGGTAGCGCCGCGGGCGAGTCTGGCGAAGGCTCGATCACCTTCGACTTCGACGGAGAGTGTTCCCGATACTCCTTGAGCGCAAGTGATGGTACCGACGAATCCGGCTGCCTCGAAGATTCACTTCCAACCAACCAAGACCAGCTCGCCCTGTCGTTCTATAAGAACTCCTTCGATGACTGGCCAACCGAGTTTCCTGGCATCTCCATGTCGACCCGACGTACCGATGGTGAGTGGTTCATCTCGCCGATCGGCACGACGTTCGATGCGTATCTCGACGCCCTCGCTTCGTTCGATGACGACCAACTCAACGAGTTCCTGACCAGCGTCGAGGAATTCGACACGATGGACGCATTCAACGACGCGATCGACGAGGCGATCGGCCGAGATTCGATCAGTCCCGACGGCGACGATTTCGATGACCTCTTCGCCGACCTCGACGACGAGGGCCTCTTCGACGAGTCCTTCGACGACATGATGGACGACGAAGACTTCGAGGTAATCGAGTCGGCCGACCCCGTCCAAGAGGGCATCTTCGAAATCGACGTGCCCCGTGGTGATGTCTACATCGTCGACGACTCACTCGAGGTTGGCGCCTACGACCTCGCCTATATCGACCTCGATGCCGGCGACACGGTGGTGATCACCGTGCAGACCGATCCCTCATCGTTCCTCGACACGACGCTGACGATGTTCGACGACTCGTCCCAGGAGGTTGGGTTCAACGACGACGCTGACTTCGAGGCTGGTTTGGCGAGCAGCCTCGACAGCCAACTCGAGGTAACCGTAGGCGAGACGGGTACGTACACGATCGAGATTGGATCGTTCGCCTACATGTCGACAGGCGAGTACCAGTTGACCGTGGAACGTCGATAACGAGCATCGATGTCGATGTGCTTCGGGATAGGTTTCTGACGTGTCCTCGACTGAAACCCCGTTCCGGTTCTACGACAACCGGCAAAAGTATTTGCAGTTCGTCACGACGACGAACGAGAAGTGGCGCGTGGCTGAACGCTCGGCTCGAGAGCTGTCGAATCTGCGCCCAGAACCGCCGGCGCTCCGTCTGTTCGATGCTGGAATCGGTGACGGCACCGTCCTTGCGTATCTGCTTCGTGCCATGCACAAGGAGTACCCGACCATTCCGTTCTACGTCGTTGGCAAGGAGATCAGTCTCGAAGACGTCCGTCTGACGCTCGAGAAGCTGCCCGACCGCTTTGTCGAGCACCCCCAATCCGTTGTGGTGATCACCAACGTCAACTACGCAGAGGCCCCGGCACTTCGTCCAAGCACGACCGAGAAGCAAGAGCGGATGGTCATGGAGTACGTCGAGCTCGATGGCTCCGACAGCTACACCTATGGCGAACAGCTTCGGTCGATGGAGGACTTCCTCGTCGAAAACTGGGCTGTCGCTCCGAGCAAGAAGACCGGCAATCCGCTCTACGTCACGCCAACCGCGATGGTCATCTATCGCAAAGATCAGAAGTTCGCCCTCGACAATGTGATCCCGCGTCGCGACGACTACAAAGCCGACTTCGACCTGATCATCGCGTCACAGCCATGGCGGTCGCGGACCGGGGCCGACTTCAAGGTCAACAAGATTCTTTGCCCACTCAGCAGGAGCCTTCGATCCCACGGCGTGATGTTGGGTATCCAATCGAGCGGTGACGATCCCGGCATCGAGATCGTGCACGGGGTGTGGCCCGACGAGGACCCGTTCCCGGTCGATCGCCATGAGTTGCTCCACAAGCTGCATTCTGAGCTGGGAGACGATGTTCGCCAGTTCGACCTGATGGCCATGCCAGATGATCAGTCGAAGCTGACCTACGAGATGCACACGCTGCCGAGCGAGATCGGGTTGAGCATCGGCACATCGACGTTGTTCGCAGCGTGGAACGCGGCTATCTACGTTGCCCAGATCGAGGATCAACGTGCAGAAGCCGCTGCGCTCGATGGCAGCTATTTGGATGCGACCGCCGAGGTCCTCAAGCGTCGCGGTGGCCTGTGGTTCCACGACGAGACATTCGTGGTTCGCCGAAACTGAACCGTTCGGTGCGCGTTCGGAGAACGGCGCGGTTAGCGGCGTTCGATCGCCGGAGGTGTTGGGTTCTGACCAGCCCCGTACTGGTGCTCGAGAGAACCGTCGTCGCCTGACGGAACCTGCAGCATCGATGATGATTCGGCGGTCATCATGTCGGCGAGTATTCCCTGGAACCGGTGGAGGGGCTCCTCGAACCGTGGCGCGAGCGGACCTGCAGGAACCGCTCCTCGAGTAAGGCCGCGCTGGCCTCGCTCGACGATGTCGATGTCTTCGCTGTTGACGTCGATCCAGAACGTGCGGGTTGGTTCAAACGCCTCGTCGCTCGCGTCGGCTCCGGTCTTGGGCAGCAGCCACGTGCAGGTCTCTTTCGTGACCCCCGGGCGCACCGGGTCGAGCTGCATGACGAACACATGATTTGGAAGTACCGACAGCAAGACGTTCGGGAAGATCGCGGCGAACCGTCCAGACACCGCGTCGGACTCGTCGAGACCATCGGCGGGTGGCAGCGACAGCCAGTCGTCGCGCTCGTCCCCGCTGACCGGCGTCGTTGTTTGGCCGCAGTACATCCCCGGGCCTTGGTATCGGTAGTGGTCCTCGACCCGGCTGACCTTCGACAGCTCCGGATGTACCCACGTGAGGTGGTAGTACTCCTGGAAGTTCTCCGAGATCAGCTTCCAGTTTGCGTTGATCTCGAGCTCCTGGCTCAGCCGCGGTTGCCAATCGTCGAGTCCGTATCCGGCCATCCGCTCGGGGAGGTCGCCGAGCCATTCGAGCAGTGGCATGGTGTCGTCGTCGAGGCACGCAAAGAGCAGGACGCCCCAGGTCTCCACCCGAACCGGTGCGAGTCCATAGTCGGCTTTGTCGAACGTATCTCGTGGGACATCGTCGAAGCGCGGCGCCGATTTGAGCGAGCCATCAAGGTTGTAGCCCCATCGGTGGTACGGACAGCGGATCGTCGTGTTGACATCGGCGTCGCATTCGAAGAGCTCGGTGCCACGATGTCGGCAGCTGTTCAAGAACCCGTGCAGAACGCCGTCGCCATCTCGTGTGATGATGATCGAACGTGTGCCCACCGACCGGACGAGGACCCGACCTTGGCTTGCGTCGGCGGCGAGCCCAACACAGACCCACGCCCGTTCAAAGACGCGCTGCTGCTCGTCGTCGAAGAACGCATCGTCGGTGTACGCCGCTGGTTGTAGTCCGGTCGATGCGCCCAACGGTGCGCGGGTGCCCGACCAAAATGCATCGCTGCGCCAACGCGGCTGGTGCTCTCCGGTTACCTCGATCTTCATAGTCGCCAAGATTGCCATAGCGACCCTTGTGTCGGCCAGGTCCGTTTCACTCCAATCGGCTACCGACCAGGTCGTAACCGATACCTATTTCAGAGGCCTCCCGTCACATCGAGTTGCCCGCGAGAGTGGATTGATCGCGTCTGCGCTACCATTGCGGGTCGATCTGTGTGAACAGATTGGTAATTGGCCCCCATCGTCCAGCGGCCTAGGACGCCTGCCTTTCACGCAGGTAACACGGGTTCGAATCCCGTTGGGGGTGCCAAATCTTCGTTTTCGGTCTCCGAGGGCTGGAGACCGTTGAGCCACCAAGGAATTTCGGCGGTTCCAATCGGCTCGGCCCATGACCAGCGGATTCGATCTGATATTCCCAGGGCTGCAAGGTCGGGGGCGGGTTGGCGCTCACGAATCTCGCCATTCCGAAGCGACCTCGATTGGTCCAATGATGTGCTTGTTGAACTCGTCGAGTTCTTCAGCGGGCACCCATAGCTCTTGGCACTGCGCATCCCCGACAATCTGCACCGGGTACTTGGCGAGGAACTCCGTTTCGACCTCGAAGTGAAGCACGTATCCGACATTTCCGTTCTCGGCGTCCTTCGTGTTCCACTCACTTGCGATGCGAGTGGCGTACGCCTCGTTCAGCACGGGGTAGAAAATTGGCTGCCAATCGAGACGTGGCGGAAACGCCGACCATCCCGAAGCTTCGATGAGGTCTAGCTCGGGTTGGCCGACTGGTCTCCAGAGTGTCGTTGTCGCGGACATCTTCCAATTATGCCGAAGCTTTGGTAGTCCAGACGTAGCCAATGTGGCCTTCAGCGATTTGGATTCGACCGATATTGGACCCAAGAAGTCTGCATAAGCGCCTGCTCCGTTGTTATTCCACATGGAGTCGTCGAGCACGATCGTTAGTTCAGCTTCAGCAAAAGCTGGCGAGCCTGTTCTCTCGTGACCGCCTGTCTGTCGCTCGTGTCTTCGAGCGTCGTTTCAATGAGACTGTGCCATCGGGGGAAACTGTGCCATCGGCGCGTTTCCGGAGCTTGCTGCTTCCACCTTGAGGAATGCTTGGGCTCATCACCGGCTCCTGGGCCTATCGACGCCTCTGAATCTGCCCCGGCTCTTCGTGGCGATTGTGCGAAGCTGAAGGCGTGTCTGTGCTTACGAACGTTGGCCGCTCGGCGATCTCGGTCGGCGTGGGATATGTGCTGGGCACCATTGCTTCGGCCGATTACGCAGTCCGCCTCGCAACACGCTCTGACGAAACCTCTGTAGATATTCGCAACGTTGGCTCGACGAACCCTGGAGCGATGAACACGGCGAAGTCGATCGGCACGGGTTGGGGCACGGGTGTGTTCGCAGCCGACGTGCTCAAAGGAACGGTTGCGGCGCACATTGGCCGCCGCATCGCAGGGCCAACGGGAGCGAACCTCGCATCGACTGCCGCGGTCGCCGGCCATTGCTACCCTCCCGGACGCTCGGGAGGAAAGGGCGTATCGACCAGCGTTGGTCAAGTGCTCGGTACGTTTCCCTACTATCTGCCGCTCGACGTCGCCGTCGCCGTAGGAACAGCAGCGATTCCCCGATGGACACAGCGAACATGGGTTGGTACCGCAACGGCATCGGTCGTGTGGGTTGCGTCATCGCTGTTGGCGCACCGTCGCGGATGGGCCACGGGAACCGACGCACCAGCCCCGGCAGCTCTACCGATCGGCGCCGCCCTGTCGAGCGCGATCATCGCGAAACGCTTCGTGGACAAACCGCTCGAGGATGGCAAACCCATCGATGCCGGCCCAATTACTGGCGGACCGTCGGAAGACGCGAACACATGAGCATCGCAATAGTCACCGACTCGAGCTGTCAGCTGAGCCCGGAGGAAACCGAACAGTGCAATGCGATCGTTGTGCCGATCACCATCGTCATCGACGACGTTGAGTACGCCGATGGCGTCGACATCACCGCGGCCACCTTCTATGAACGTATTGGCGATGGCGTTCGGCTCTCGACGTCCCAACCATCGCC
>CALLAA010000159.1 GCA_938002955.1 uncultured Acidimicrobiales bacterium | reverse complement strand
TCCGATGGCGTGCTCGCCGCTGGCCAAGTGTTCACCGAACGGGTTGAGGGGCTCGAGCCCGGCACGGTCTACCGCGCTCAGGCGACCTTGATTGGCCCGCCCGCGGTGCAGTCGTCGGAAGTGCTATTTCGTACAACGGGGGCGACCGCCGACCCAGAAGCCGATGCACAGACCGCTCAGGTAGAGATGCAGAACCTGCGCGTGACGGAACTTGGTCCGTTTCATGTGCAGTTCGACTATTTGTCGAACGTGTGCGCCAATGGCTCGTTCCGGGTGGTGAATCAGGAGACGGGCGTTGAGGTCGGGCGAAACAACGGCCACCCCAACGGTTGTGTCGGGAAACATCTCGGTGTGCCTGGCCGATGGTCGCCGCCGCTCGAGCCGTCGACGACCTACGTCGTCGTGGTGACGTTGGAAGCCAACGGGGAATTCCGCGGCCGCCAGTACGGAAACATGGTGACCGAATCGCTCATCGTGACCACTCCCCCGCGTGACATCCCCGACGACCCGGCGAATCGGCAGGTTGCACCGGTGGCGTTTACATCGGTCGCACAGATGGAAACCGACGAGTCAACGGTGCGAATCGACTTCGCCACCAACGTCTGCACGAACGCGTCGTTCGTCGTGCGTGAAGTTGGCGGTGACGAGGTTGGACGCCATGACGGTTTCCCGCGTGGCTGCGCATCCGAGCACTCGGCGATCCCGGGGTTGTGGACGCCGCCGCTCGAGCCGGATACGAGCTACACGGTGGTGATCACCGCCGAAGCTGACGGCCCGGGTAGTGGTGAGGGCAACAGTGCGACCGAGACGATCACGGTAACGACCGCGGCGACACCCGAGCCGAACGCCGATCCGCCGCAGCCTGTGTCGATCGAGTCGATCGAGCATGTGGTCGAGGGCGATACTGCCACGCTGATCGTGGCGACCAACATCTGCGCGACGGCAACGGTTGTCGCATACGAAGAGGCGGGTGAACTCTTGGGAGAGACGACCGCGACCGACAGGTGCGATGAGCGCATCGTCGTGACCGGCGTGCCGGTCGTTGGCGAAGCGAACACGGTGGTCGTGGTTTCGGTCGAGGCTGAGGAGCTCGCGCCGGGAATGCCCAACCGAACGTCGACGACCGTTGTGTTGAACCAATAGCGATCGAAGCGTGGGCCGCTGCCTCATCTCGACGGTCGACTGTGCCGGATGGAAACGCATGAGACGAGCAGTATGCATGGCGGTCGCTCTCGCTCTAGTCGCTGCCGGATGTAGAAACTCCGCAGACGTCGCGGATCTGGAGCCGACCGCGCCGGTCTATGAGAGTCTTGACCTCGATACGCCAGAGATTGCGGCAGCGACGTTGATCGATGCCTACAGCGAACGAGACTTCGTGCGAGCGTGGTACGTCTTCGACTCACCTGTCCAGCAACAACTGGCCCGGTCGCTCAACAACCTGAACTTCGGCTATTTCCGCGACGGGCGTGTCTTCATTCCCAACAACGTGATCGAGGGTTCCGGCGAGCACCCCTTCTGGAACGGGCTAGCGATGATTGCTCGGTTGTTGGATGACGCCGCCCAGACCGGATACCTACGAGCTGACCTTGCCGGCGCAGAAATCGAGTCGGTTGAGGACGGGGACCCGCTCGACGGTCTGCCGACAGCGGTCGTGGCTGTCACGCTCGCCAACGGAACGTCGGCGCGACTGTGGATGATGACCTCGCCGACGGAACGTTGGAGGCTGCGCCAGATTGCGATCGATGGCGTCGACTTCGACGATTCGGACCGTCTCGTCGTCGACGATTCGTGCGGGGCGTATCGCGTGCGCGTATACGACGGGTCGGAGTGTCCGTCGACCGAGATCGTCGTTGGCGCCGACGTAGGCGCGACCGATGCCCAAATCTGCGCAGCAGTTCAGGGCAACCTGCGTCTCGCTGATGCGGGGATCACCGATTCGTTGATCGAGCGGGCTGAGGAGCTCATCGCCAGCACGTGTCCAGGCTCGACGGACATCATCACGGACCCACCTGTGGTCCCACCGTCGGAGGCCGAGATTCTCGACAGCACTGTGTATGGCCGGTTGGACTTGTCGACTCCCGAGGCTGGCGTTTTGACGTTCACGGAGCTCTTCACGAACGATGCGTTTATGACGTTGTTGTTCAGCCTGGATGCTGGAGCCCAGGGACGTCTGATTCGGTCGATCAACAATCTGGATGTATCGCTCATCGCAAACCCCGATGTCTTGGCCACATGGGAGGGCGTCGTCGACGAGGCTCACTTCCATCTACTCGTTGGCAACTTTGCGTCGCTGCTGATCGAGGCCGAAGCGACCGGCAATCACATCCTTGACCTGTCCGGTCCATTCGAAATCATCGGGACCTCGTCGACACGCTGGAGCGAGCGACCTGGCGAGGAGGTGGATGCGACCGTTGTCGAGGCGAAGTCCGAAACCCTGGGGGCGAACGTGCACTTCTTGATGATCGAGTCACCGACTAGCCGATGGCGCGTACGTCAGGTTGCGCTCGACCCGGCTGCCTTCGATTCAGCGGAGAACGAGGGCCTGGTCTTCATCGGCTCATAGCCGACGAGCTCTCCGGGCTGCTGCCTACAGGCAGTCCGATACGGCGCCGAACTACAGGTGTTCTGCTCAAGAAGACGACGTTCACACCGATGAATAGCCACAAGACAAAAGGTGGATGTCATGAACGTGCGGTTGTCAGCGAACAGACTTGTTCGACTCATTGGAGTTTTTGCAATAGCGGCCTTCACGCTGTTAATTGCGTCGAGCAGCGGAGCCGGCGCCCAAGACGAAGATGCAACTCTTGACATTACCGTTCGCTATCCCGACGGATCGCTCGTAACCGACAGTGATATCTGCTACTCGTTCTGGACGTACTCCGAGAACGGGGACAGGGCCGGTTTTGCCGGCAGCAACTCGATTCCCGGCGGCGCTGACCGTTCCTTGGCTGTCGACTCGGGTGGCCGCTACTCCTTTGAGGTTCACGGATGCACCGGTGGCGCCGGCGATCCCATTGCGCGGACATGGCACACCGGAATCCCAAGCTTTGGTACTGGTTCTGAGGCGATTGCAGCAAGAGATGCGATCGTTGCTGTTCCGGGATCGAACGCTGTTGAGGTGACGGTTGCGCGCAGCACGATCTCTGGCACCGTTGTCCACGAGTCCGCAGACCGCTGCCGAGGTACGGTCTGGGGCAAGCACGCCTACAGCGAGTACGAGGGACCCGTTGCCCAGATAACCATCGAAGACGATGGGTCATATGAGGCCCTCGTCGCTCCTGGCTCGTACCGTGTCGAGGTGTCCTGCTTCTTGCGGTCGGCCTACGAAGCGTGGCCGAACAAGGCCAAAGCTGGCGAGGCAGACCTGGTTGCGGTCGGCCACAATCAGACTCGATCAGGAATCAACTTCGACCTGAACGATCGGTTCAACGAGTCGACGGGTGCTGGCATATCGTTGACGTTCGATTCGCCCGATGCGTATGAGATTCCGAAGTGCATTCAGGCGTACGATGCTGTTGGAACGCTCGTCGTGGAATGGGCCAGCGACAACTATGTCGCGGTTGCTAACAACGGCAACTACCGAATTCGGGTATCGGATTGTTTCGATATGGGCATCACAACGGTTTGGTATCGCAGTTCGCTCACCCAGTCGGCTGGACAGCTCATCGTCGTTGATGGCGAGTTCTTTGAGATACCGCTCGACAGCATGCAGATACTTGCCGCCGAGTACTCCGCTTGCAACGACCAAGACGTCACCATTCGCGGTTCGGGCGGCGACGATGAACTTGTTGGTACAGCCGGTGATGACGTGATCTCAGGTCTCGGTGGCAACGACACGATTCGTGGTCTTGGTGGTAACGACATCATCTGCGGTGGCGATGGCAACGACAGGATCTTTGGCAATGCTGGCCTGGATTGGATCGACGCAGGCGCGGGCAACGACTGGGTTGGAGCGGGTTGGGGCGATGACATCGTGTTCGGAGGTGCTGGTGATGATTTCATTCGAGGCTTCAAGCACAACGACTGGGTAGACGGTGGCACTGGCAATGACCGCATTACCGGCGGTTGGGGCAACGACGTGCTGCGCGGTGGCGCTGGCAACGATGTTCTTCGTGCGTACTACGGGGCTGACCAGCTCTTCGGCGACGCAGGCAACGATGTACTTCTCGGCGGTTTCGGTCCGGACTTCCTCGTCGGTGGGCCTGGACCGTTGGATCGTCTCTTCGGGCAAGAAGGAACAAAGGATGTGTGCAACGACGTCGGCGTCGACGCCATGTTCTCCGGCTGCGAGACGATCAATGGGAACTAAACGGCTGTTCGGTTGGTGCCAGCTACCAAAGTTGCGATATTTGTAACGGGTACGTACCTATTCGACAATTGCGGTCTCCCTGGTGGGCGAAGGCAGAGCGGACCATATGCGAGGCACACCGACACCTTGTTCTGCTGAGATCTGCCGTCGTTTGCGACGCTCTAGCGGGAGCTGGTGCGCGTCGGCGCAGTGCGTGAGTGTCGGAGCACGCTCGTCAGCTCTGGACGAAAGCCTGGTCCGATGAGCTGGGGCCCCGCCTGGCCGCCGGAGGCAAAGGCGGCGCACGCAAGTTCGAAGAGCAACGAGGTCAGTTCGGCGGCGGTCTTGTCGCCGGCGAGCTCACCGACGATGAGCGAGACCGATGCGCTCAGGTTGTTGGGCATGTGCCACGGACGGCCATCGTACGACGCAGCCGCGCACTGGAAGTTACGAGTCCAGGTTTCGATGAACATGTCCTGGTTGAACATGGGCTCGCCGTCGACGGTGACGAACGCGACTGCAGCGAAGTGTTCCATCAGCAACTGCGGCGTTTCCCAGCGCGCCGCCTCGAGAGACTCGTCGTATCGCAGCCAGCGTTGTAACGCCTTGGCGGCGGACCGATCGGCCCCAACGAAGTCATCGTCGAAGGTGTCGAGCTCGGTTTGTAACTGGCGACAGGCGACCTGCCAGCCGGCGCGTCCGTCGATGTCGAGCAGGTCGGCTCCGGGGCCGTCGAGTCCGATGATCCAGCCCACGGACGGTCGCACCCCGGCCACGAGGCGCTGGAATCGAGAAAATATGGGGTCTGGCTGTTCGGCGATCATCACGTGCATCCGATCTTGTGGCTGGCAATACAACCGCTGGCACAACCGTGCCGGGGCCGGGTACCACGGCGGTACTCCGACCGGTGGTCGACGTGCGTAGGCGTGGCAGCGGCGACGCGCAGATCGCGCCGCGTGCGGCTCTCGTCAAACGGATTCTTGCGTTCTCGGGTGTTGTGGTTATCGACGCGCCGTCGGGGTATGGCAAGACAACCCTGCTCGGCCAGCTCGTGGCATTGGACGACCGGGTTGCCGTGGTCGACGACATCGAGGTGTGGCGTGAGCTCACGCAGCATGCGGCTCCGTTGTCGATCGTCGCGCTGGTGGACGACGCCGAGCGTCGGCGAGACCTGATCGCTGCGATCTGTGATTCACCGGTTGTGCAGGCGCTCGTGGTTGCTGATCGCCGGATCGGCCGGGAGACGAGACGTCTGTTCTCTGGCTTTGAACAGCTCGATCTCGGCGCCTCCGATCTTCGCATCGGCCGCGATGACCTCGCGACCTTGTCTCATGCTCGTGGCTTCTCGAACCCGTCGACCCTCGGCGACGCTCTGGTAGCGACGCTCGACGGTTGGCCTGCGGCGACATCTGCAGCGCTCGGTGCTCTCGCGTCGAACCCGACGTCGGCCGACTCGGCGCCGGTGCATCTCGCCGAGCTGCTGACCACGGGGCCGTACATGCTCGAGCTGGTCGAGAGTCTGATGGAGGAGCTCGACGCCGACGTGTCCGATGCGGTGACGCAGCTCGCCCATCTCGATACGTTCACGTACTCCTGCGTCAACGCGCTCATCGGTGCCGACGGGCCTGC
>CALLAA010000158.1 GCA_938002955.1 uncultured Acidimicrobiales bacterium | reverse complement strand
GCTCGCCTAACCAAATGACGGGGTAGCGCACTAGGTTTGGTACATGGGGATCGTCGATGAGGATGTGGAGCGGGTCCGTCAAGCGACGGACATCGTCAAACTCGTGTCCGAACACACCCAACTCAAGCGCGTCGGCCGACGCTGGAGCGGGTTGTGTCCGTTCCACAATGAGAAGACCGGCTCGTTCTCCGTCAACGGAGAAGAAGGGCTCTATCACTGCTTCGGCTGCAAGAAGTCCGGTGACGCAATCACGTTCGTACGTGAGCTTGAACATCTCGACTTCCCAGGGGCGATCGAGCATCTCGCACGCAAGTCGGGCATCACGCTGCGCTACACCGACGCGAACGAGGGAGCGGTCCGCAATCGCAAGAAGCAACTGATGGCGCACGTTGGCAAGGCAGCCGAGATCTACCACGAGTATCTGCTGACCGCCCCTGCTGCCGGCGAGGCTCGCAGCTATTTGCGCAACCGCGGGTTCGACGGCGAAATGGTGCGCCGCTACAAGGTCGGCATGGCTCCCGAAGGTTGGGACTTCCTCGCCAAGAAGCTCCGGATCAGCGACAAGGACTTGGTCGACTCCGGGCTTGGGAAGATGAACAGCATCGGCAAACAGATGGACTGGCAGCGAGGTCGCATCGTCTTCCCCGTGTTCGACGAACGCGGCGACGCGGTTGGCTTTGGCGGTCGCATCATGCCCGGGGGAGAGGGCGCCAAATACATCAATAGCCAGGAATGTGCCGTCTACTCAAAGAGCCGAGTGCTGTACGGCCTCAACTGGGCGAAGGAACATATCGTCGCGAGCTCCGAGGCGATCATCTGCGAGGGCTACACCGACGTCACCGGCTTTGGGCGGGCGGGCATGCACACCGCCGTTGCCACCTGTGGCACCGCGCTCACCGACGACCACCTGAAGTTGCTTAAGCGATTCACCAACCGCATCGTCCTGGCATTTGACGCCGATGACGCAGGCAAAGCTGCAGCCGACCGTGTGTATGAATGGGAGCAAAAGTACGAGATCGAGGTCATGGTCGCCGACCTTCCGACCGGCGTAGACCCAGACGATCTCTCGCGTGAGGACCCCGAACGCCTCGCTGAGTCCGTCACCAAGGCGCTGTCGTTCCTCGAGTTCCGGCTCGAACGAGAGCTCGCCAAGCACTCGATGGACTCGATCGAACATCGCGCCCGAGCAGCTGAGGAAGCACTCGCGATCGTGGCCGAACACCCGAACGCTCTCGTCCGAGACCAATACGTCATGACGATCGCCGACCGGTGTCGAATGGACGCGGATCGACTCCGCGAAATGGTTCGAAACCCGCGAGCAAATCGGGGACAACCGGTTATCGATGCGCCGACGATTCCAATGCCTCAGAAGGGCAGCGACCATGTCGAGGACCAGGCGTTACAACTGGTCATCAACGCCGACGAATCGGTTATGGGCCTGTTCTCTGAGCCGCTGTTCGTCACCCCGATGCGACGAGATGTTTACGTTGCGCTCATCCAGGCGCCGTCCGTGCGCGAAGCTGTTGACATGCTTGGAGCGGACGAAGGCAATTTGCTCATCGAACTCGCGGCGACGTCGGATGAGGATCTCGATGCCTCGGCCGTCGCGTCTCGTCTCGTGAGCAAAGCTGCAGACCGGCTCGCCCGAGAGCTCGAGGCCGAAGCTCGCCTTACGGGAAACATCGAGGAGCTTCTGCCCGACGTAAAGTTCTTGCGTCAGTGGGTGATCGATCTCCGAGAACCGAGATCCGACCTCACGGAATTGGCCCCACTTGCCGAATGGATAGCAATGAGAGCCGCAACGCCGAGGCATGACGATGAGTGACGCCGCCAAGCCAGTCGAACGAGATGAGGTAGGCGCCGCACGACAACGGCGCGCACGCACCCATGCGCTCAGCGGCGACCGCACCGCCCGGTCGACCGACTCGACCCGCGTATACCTGAAAGAAATTGGCCGAGTACCGCTCCTGACGACCGCAGAAGAGGTCCGCCTCGCCGAGCGGGTCGCAAAGGGAATGAAGGCCGAAGAAGAGCTGGCCATGCACGCCGCAGCGGAGACCCTCGACTCGATCGAGCCCGCACGCCGATCTCTCCTCGAGCGCCACGTCCGAGCGGGCGACGCAGCAAAGAGCGACCTCACCTCAGCGAACCTTCGCCTCGTCGTCTCTATCGCGAAGCGATATGGCGGTCGCGGCATCCCATTGCTCGATCTCATCCAGGAGGGCAACCTCGGGTTGATGCGGGCCGTCGAGAAGTTCGACCACCAAAAGGGCTTCAAGTTTTCAACCTATGCCACGTGGTGGATCCGCCAGGCGATCACTCGTGCCATCGCAGACCAAGCCCGGACCATTCGCATCCCGGTGCACATGGTCGAGATCATGAGCCGCGTGCGCCGTGAGCAGCGCAGGCTCACCCAGGAGCTCGGCAGAGAGCCCACCATGGATGAACTCGCCGAATGCTGCGACCTCTCCGCACAGCGCGTTGAGGAGCTCCTGAAGATCGCTCAGGACCCGTTGTCGCTCGACACACCCGTCGGAGCTGAGGACGACACCAGCCTGGCCGACTTCGTCGAGGACTCCCAAGCGGTGCGCCCCGCCGACGCCGCTACCCGCAAAATGCTCGGCGTCGAGGTCGAAAAGGTCCTCGGACAGCTCAACCCCCGCGAGCAAGAAGTTGTCCGACTCCGTTTTGGCCTCGACGATGGCCGGCCCCGCACGCTCGAGGAGGTCGGCCGTACGTTCGGCGTGACCCGCGAGCGCATTCGCCAAATCGAGTCCAAGACGCTCGCTAAACTCCGGCACCCACAGCGCAGCGAGCACTTAAAGGGCTACCTGGTCGACTGAAACCCTCCGGGTTTCTTCAAGTTTCTCGCCTGGGGGCTCGAAACTTGCGTTGTCCGGGTTGGGTTCGTTGTTCTTGCCTGGGTTCGGGCAAATTGCGTGGGTTCGTTGCAAAACGACACTGACCGCCCCTAGGGGCGGTCAGCGTTTTTGCTCCGCGGGTTGGGATCGAACCAACGACCTGCCGATTAACAGTCGGATGCTCTGCCAGCTGAGCTACCGCGGATTGACTCGATGCATGTTAGCAAGCGGAACGAACGTTCCGCCCCGATCGAGTGATCTTCTCTGATCGGATGTCGACACTGCCGCCTTGAGCAATAGACTCACGCCGGGCCCGTAGCTCAGTTGGTTAGAGCACACGACTCATAATCGTTCGGTCGCGGGTTCAAGTCCCGCCGGGCCCAC
>CALLAA010000157.1 GCA_938002955.1 uncultured Acidimicrobiales bacterium | reverse complement strand
TCCGGTCGATCCAGCGACCCAGTCGACCGATGTTGGTGAGAAGAGCTGAAGCATTGTTGGTGTGAAGTCGCCGTTGCATGGGGCGACGTCGACGCTCGCACCGGAGATGGTCATCCAGTCGAGGTTTGGCAGGGCTTCCTTACCGGTGCCTTCGAGGCGAAGGGTGTGGATGCCAGCAGGAAGTTCGATGCGTTGCACATCCGAAACGGCGTAGTTGCGCCAGCCACCGGTTCCGGCGAACACGAGGGGCTGCGCAACGCCAGCGACCTGGATCTCGGCCGGGCGTGCAGCGCCACCCAAGGCGTAACCGAATTCGAAGTCATAGGTTCCAGCGGTGTCGACATAGATCGCGTAGTCGACGCCATTGCCGAGGGTGTTCTGCGTGTTGGCGAAACCGTCGGCCGTGAAACCTGGGTGGTTGTTGTGGATCCAGCCGTCGACGCCGCAGAATCCAGCACCCGTCGTGCCTTCTTCGATCTGGAGGACGGAGGCTGACGATTGCGCGCCGGCAGCGGCCGTGGACCCGATCAGGGCGAGCACGCTGAAACATAGCAGGGCGGAAGACTTCTTGAGCATGCCCGTGGATCGACCAGAGTCATTGGTTTCCCCATGGGTCCGACGACTTATTCGCAGCGCAGTTTTCGAATTACTGCTTTCGGGCTTGCTGAGAGGCTCGACGGGCGTCGCCGGCAGCTCGGAGTGCTTCGGGATCATCGAGGGACATATAGGTCTCTCGCCAGTCGGGGGTTCCTGACCAAACGACCGGGAGGACCACGCTCGATTGCGGCAGCGGCGCAGCTTCAGCAAAACGAAGTGTCGATGTGAGAATGTCGCGCTGTTGTGCTGGGTCGTCGGCTGGTCCGACGGGATTGCCGAGCGGGAGATCGGTAAAGGCAAAGCGTGGAACGGCGACTTCGTCGAGGATGTCGCGAGCTGATCCCAAGATGACGGTCGGGATGCCGTTGGCTTCGAGGTGTCGTGCGGTCAGACCGACCGTTTGGTGACACACCGGTCAAAGGGGAATCAGCAGCGCAAGGTCGACGTCGTCGTCGGCGAACCATGTTCGGATCTGCTCGGCCCACTTGTTGGTCCGGCGTTGGCTGTAGATCGTGGGAATTCCGGCGAATCGAGGTGCGAGCGAACCAATGACTCCGTCGCTGGCGAGGGCGTTGAGATGATCGAGTGGTAGGTACGAGCCCAGGTCGTTGGTGTGGGTTGCGTCTTTGTGCCACGACAGGTGATTGGTTGCCATGGCGGTGGGCGCTGGTAGCGATGGCGCGACGTATGGCTCCAACGTCGAATCCGACGTGAGGGAGGACGTGGTGATTACGCCGATTCGACATTCCGCCAGTGGTTTCGTGAGCGGTGTGAACGGAGCGGTGGTCGCGGTCGCCCACCGATACGGCGCGTCGTATCCCTGGGCTGCGTAGAACTCGCGAGATTTGTCGATGTAGCTCACGAACGTTCGATGCGCTTTGGTCATGTCTCCAGTGTGGACTATCCGATCGGGTCAGTTCCGCTTGGACAGCCGGCATCTACGCTCTGGACGTGAGCAGGCCTACGACGAATTGGCGCTACGGCAAGGATCGCGCCGGCTATCGCCGGGTTGGCAGTGGGCTCGAGCCCCTCGTCGTTCCGAACCCGTACGAACCAACCCCCAATGACCGGTTCTTCGTCTATAGCGCCGGGCACCACGCTGACATCGACGCGTCGACATGGTCGGTGCGTATTCACGGCTCGGTTCACGACGAAGTCGACGTCGGTCTCGACGAACTGCGCAGGTTGCCACAACACACGGTCACGGCATGGCTGGAGTGTGCGGGTAACGGGCGCCGGTTGTTCAATGAGCAAGCTGGCCACGAAATCCCAGACAGGTTCATGCAGACACCGTGGACGCTCAGCGGCTTGGGACTCGCCGAATGGTCAGGCCCACGTCTGCGCGATGTGCTCTCCCTGGCCAGGATGTCCCCGGACGCGAAATGGATTGCACCTCAGGGCCGCGACGATGACATCGCCGAACCCGAGGCACCACAGATGTGCTTGCCTCTCGATAAGGCAATCCACGACGACACGATCATTGCGCTCACGATGAACAGTGAATCACTCGGTGTTGCCCACGGCGCTCCGGCACGAGTGCTTGTTCCCGGTTGGGTCGGTGCATACTCGGTGAAGTGGCTTGACTCGATCGACGTTTCAGAGACGTGGGTGTCGACGTGGCGAAGCAGTGAGTACTACGTGCTTCGTGATGCTGACGGGAACAACATCGGGCCCGCCACGACGCACCCCGTCAAGAGCAACCTTTCGCTCGACTACCCCGCAACAATGGCCGCCGGGAAGTACCGACTGTCCGGCATTGCTCGTTCCGGCGAAGCGAAGGTTGTCGAGGTGGTGTGGCGTATTGACGATGGTGGCTGGCAACGCGCTGAGCTCGATGAATCCGAGCACCGGTGGGCGTGGACCCCCTTCACGATTGAGGTTGACCTCACCGCGGGCGATCACGTCATTGAAACACGAGCGACCGATGCCGCCGGGAACACTCAGCCCACCGTGCAACCTCCGCATCGCAATGGCGTGTTGTGGCATGCGGTTATCGCACACCCGATTCTGGTAACGGCCGCCGCCTAGCCCGAACGATGCTACGGCTGGTGTGCGATCGTGCCAGCAAGTGCGGTGACTGCGTTGGGGACTGCTGGTGTGCCGCGAAGGTCGGCGGCCGGTTCGGGTTCACCCCACGTGCTCGTCAATGGCACGACGCCTGCCCAGTGGGGGCCTTCCATGTCGATGTCCTCATCGATTGGCCCCTCGCCACGAACTTTGGCCGAAGCTTCGGTGAGCGGCACCGACAGCACGAGGGTCTTGCGGTAGTCGGACTCGCTTGGCGCACGCGCGGTATCCCACAGCGGTGCGACGTGATCGTTGATGACCTTGAGCGCCGCCATCTTGTCGGCGGGGTCGTCGATTGCGGTCGCTATTCCTCGGACGACAACCGACCGATAGTTCATCGAGTTGTGGAATGGCGTTCGCGCTATCACCAGTCCGTCGACGATGGTCATGGTGAGGCAGACATCGAGCGTGCGGCCTGCCTTCATCATGGCGTTGGCGACGGCACCGTGTATGAGGATCTCTTCGCCGCGGACGCCGTAGGCCATCGGCAAGACGATGGGACCGTCGTCGGTGGTGACCCCGACGTGGGCAACAACACCAGCAGCAAGGATCGAGCGGATGTGCTCCTGGTCGTACTCGGCTCGGTTTTTGCCGCGCCGCACCGTGGTTCGAGGCGAGGGTCCGGTGGTTGATTCGGTTGACATGATGCTCCACGAGGTGGTATTTTGTATTAGTACAAAAGAAGTACTTTCTGGTACAATTGTAGATCATGGCGACTACTGCGACAAGCATCCGAGATCAGCTCGAGGCCGACGTCAACGCTGGCGTCCGCAAACCCGGCGAGCGGTTGCCTCCGGTTCGTGCGCTCGCCATCGAGCTCAGCGTCTCCCCAAACACGGTCGCCGCTGCGTACAAGCAGCTGCGTGACAGGGGAGTGGTGATTGGCCGCGGCCGTCAGGGGACGATCGTTGCGCCATTGAGCCGCCCAACGTTCAGCCAACTGACGTCGGTTCCAGACGGCGCGATCGACGCATTGCGCGGTTCGCCTGATGTTGCGTTGTTGCCGGAGTTGGGTCCTGCATTTGCTGCGGCTACCGCAGGGGACGACGTTGGCTATGGAGACCAACTCGTCGATGACGCATTTGCGGCCGCGGCGCGCGAGATGTTCGAACGAGATGGGATCGATGCTCGAAACCTCACCGCGACCTCGGGTGCCATGGATGCGATCGAGAAGATCTTGTCGGCGAATGATCTGCGGCCTGGTGATCGCGTTGGCGTCGAGGATCCCGGTCACGTCCCGGTGCATCAGCTCGTTCGAGCTGCAGGTTTGCAACTGGTGCCTCTCGCAATCGACGCTGAAGGCATTCGTCCCGATGCGCTTCGTGAGGCCATGACCCAGAAACTCGCAGCGCTTATCGTGACACCGCGAGCGCACAACCCGACCGGTGCTGCACTAACGCCGGAGCGAGCCACCGAACTGTCGGAGATCCTCGCTGCGCAGCCCGATCTTTTGCTTATCCAAGATGACCACGCGGGAGCGATCAGTGGTGTCGACTGGGTTCCGCTGATACCGCCTGGCCCTCGTTACGCGTTCATTCGTTCGCTTGGCAAGTCGCTCGGTCCGGATCTTCGACTGTCGGTGACCGTTGGAGATATCACGACGATCGACCGGGTTGCGCTCGCGGTCAGCAACGGGCCCGGGTGGGTGAGTCATGTATTGCAACGCGCAGCCGCCTATCTACTCACTGACCCAGCAACCAAGAAGCTGGTGGCGAACGCTGAACGGTCCTACGCCGAGCGTCGCACCCGGTTGATCGACGCGTTGGCCAGCCATGGGATTGCGGCGTCGGGGTCGTCGGGTATCAACGTGTGGATTCCGACCAGTGATGAGCAAGCGACCGTCGAAGCCGCTCGAGCTGCAGGCTTCGCGATACGCGCCGCAGACCCATACCGGGTTGAGTCGGAACCGGCTGTGCGCGTGACGATTGCGAATCTCTCCGACGACCAAATCGATTCGCTGGCAGCAGCGCTGGGCGCAGCGACGACCACAAGCCACTCGTCACCGGCGATGTAGTCTCCTGTCGTTCGACGAACGGCCAAGGAGCGACAATGCGCGAGATGACCCATGACGAGACGATGGCCTTTTTGTCTGAGGGCACGCGTACCGGCAAGCTTGCATGGGTGTCCCGGTCGGGTGCTCCACACGTTGCCCCGGTCTGGTTCACGCTCGATGGGGATGACGTCATCTTCAACACCCACACCGACAGCGGTAAGGCGAAGTCGTTGCGGCGCGAGGGCCGAGCCTGTCTCCTGGTCGACCTCGAAGAACCCCCATATGCCTTCGTGAAGATCGACGGCACGGTATCGATCGAGGATGATCTCGATCGGGTTCGCTCCGTCGCAACGACCATTGGTGGGCGCTACATGGGGGCCGATCGAGCCGAGGAATTCGGCGCACGAAACGGCGTGCCGGGCGAGTTGGTGATCCGGCTCACCCCAACCAAGGTGACGGCTCTCGATGAGGTGTCGGGGTACGGCGATTGAGCCCCGGAGTCGGGAATATTCAGCGGCGTGAGAAGTTGAGTTACCTGTACTCAAGTTTGGGACCCGGACCGCCGGATCCCCGACGGATGCTCGTGCATCGATTAGGAGGGTGACATGGCAATCGATCCAAACCAGTGGACACAGAAGACGCGGGAAGGCTTCACCGCCGCGCAAGAGCTGGCGACGGCCGAGTCGCATCCTGAGGTCACACCAGAACACTTGCTTCTCGCGCTCGTTGGTCAGGCCGACGGCGTGGTGCTGCCGATCCTGCAGAAACTTGGACACGAGCCACTCAGCGTTCGAAACCGGCTCACCGAGAAGCTGGGTTCACTACCCAACGCCTACGGCGGGGAAGTCCGACAGTCCCGCGATCTGATCAAGGCGTTCGAAGACGCCGACAAGGTCCGCGTCGACCTCGACGACGATTACCTCTCGACCGAACACCTGCTCCTCGCAATGGCCGATCGACTCGATCTCGATCGCAGCGAGGTCATCGAAGCGCTGCGTGATGTGCGCGGTTCGCACCGAGTCACCAGCCAGAACCCCGAAGATCAATACCAGTCGCTCGAGAAGTACGCCCGCGATCTCACCGCTGATGCTCGAGCACAAAAGCTCGATCCCGTCATTGGTCGAGACGACGAGATCCGTCGAGTCATTCAGGTGCTTAGCCGCCGCACGAAGAACAACCCGGTGCTCATCGGCGAACCCGGGGTCGGCAAGACAGCCATCGTCGAAGGGTTGGCGAACCGCATCGTCGAAGGCGACGTACCCGAGTCGCTCAAGAACAAGACGATCATGTCGCTCGACCTAGCGTCGATGGTC
This sequence comes from uncultured Acidimicrobiales bacterium, assembly GCA_938002955.1. GTDB lineage: Bacteria > Actinomycetota > Acidimicrobiia > Acidimicrobiales > SHLQ01 > SHLQ01. Next base: position 23,496 of record CALLAA010000157.1, on the reverse strand, counting down.
GCGGGCGCAAAGTACCGCGGTGAATTCGAAGAGCGTCTCAAGGCCGTGCTGAAAGAAATCGACGATGCCGATGGTCAGATCATCACCTTCATCGACGAGCTCCACACCGTGGTTGGAGCGGGTGCCGGCGGCGACAGCGCAATGGACGCAGGCAACATGTTGAAGCCCATGCTCGCTCGCGGCGAACTCCGTATGGTCGGTGCAACGACCCTCGACGAGTTCCGTAAGCACATCGAAAAAGACCCAGCGCTCGAACGCCGCTTCCAGCAGGTCCTGGTCGAACCACCATCGGTCGAGGAGACCATCGCAATCCTCCGAGGCCTCGCCGAGCGGTACGAGGTACACCACGGCGTTCGTATTCAGGACGCAGCCCTCGTGAGTGCAGCGGTGCTCTCGGACCGATACCTGACGGGACGGTTCCTGCCTGACAAGGCCATCGACCTCGTCGATGAAGCCGCCTCGAAGTTGCGCATTGAGATCGACTCCGTGCCGATAGAGATCGACATCGTCGATCGTCGGCTTCGCCTGCTCGAGATGGAAAAGCTTGCGCTCGAAAAGGAAAGCGACCGAGGGTCGAGAGATCGACTGGTCGAGCTCGAAAGCGAGTTTGCCGATCTCACCGAGCAACTCAGCGCCATGAAGGTGCACTGGCAGAGCGAGAAGGACGCCATCGACGAGATTCGGTCGCGCAAGGAGCAACTCGAAGGGCTCCGTCTCGACGTCGAACGCGAAGAAGACCTCGCAAAGGCCGCAGAGATTCGCTACGGCCTCATTCCGACACTCGAGGATGAGATCACCGAAGCCACCGACCGCCTGAACGACCTCCAAGGCGGAGGCGACAACGTGATGCTCAAGGAAGAGGTCGACGCCGAAGATGTCGCCGAAGTCGTGAGCGCCTGGACCGGCGTGCCGATTAGTCGACTGCTCGAAGGCGAAGTGCAGAAACTCATTCGTCTCGAAGAGGTCTTGCACGAACGTGTCATCGGTCAAGAGGACGCGGTCACGGTCGTCGCCAACGCGATCCGCCGCAGCCGCGCGGGCCTTAGCGACCCAAACCGGCCAATCGGCAGCTTTTTGTTCCTCGGCCCAACCGGCGTTGGCAAGACCGAGCTCGCCCGATCGCTCGCGGACTTTATGTTCGACGATGAACGAGCCATGATCCGCATCGACATGAGCGAGTACATGGAGAAGCACTCCGTGTCTCGCCTCATCGGTGCACCTCCGGGATACGTCGGATACGACGCAGGCGGTCAGCTCACCGAAGCCGTGCGCCGTCGGCCATATGCCGTTGTGCTCCTCGACGAGGTGGAGAAAGCCCACAGCGACGTCTTCAACGTGCTGTTGCAGTTGCTCGACGACGGCCGGCTCACCGATGGGCAAGGACGGACCGTCGACTTCACCAACGTCGTGCTCATCATGACGTCCAATTTGCCGGGAGACCCGCTCGCGTTCTTCCGGCCCGAGTTCATCAACCGAATCGATGACATGGTCCGCTTCCGTGAATTGACCGAGGAAGATCTGCGAAGCATCGTCGACATCCAACTCGCGATTTTCGGTGAGCGGCTCGCGGATCGGCACATCGACCTGAACGTGACGGACGAGGCAAAGATGTGGCTCGCCAAAGAGGGCTATGACCCCGCTTATGGTGCGCGTCCGCTGAAGCGTGTTGTGCAGCGTGAAGTTGCCGACAAACTTGCGGTGAAACTGCTCGATGGGTCCTTTAGCGAGGACGCAACGATTACGGTCGACCGTGACGCAGAGGGATCCTCCCTCGTATTTTCGTAGTCGGTTCGGCCCGGACGACCATCGTTCGGGCCGATCGGCCCGCAAAAATGGTCCGAATGGCTTTTGGAGCCCCGAATAGTGGGGATCTATTCTCGCCTTATCGGCTCGGACTACGTTTGTGGACCCGGGCGATTAACCAATGAGGAGAATTCGATGCCGAACTCATCGAACACCACCCAAAAGAAGATGGGCGTTGCGCTCGTCGTCGCCACCTTGATTCTCAGCATCGCTGGAGTAGTCGCCGCGCAGGCTGGCCCATCCAACGAATGCAGCGGCAACACCGTGACCTTCGGAACCCAGTACTTCGGTCTGGAAGACGGCGGCAACCGGTTGCTTTCGACGGCACCCACGAGCCGCGAGTATGCCCTTCCGACACCTCTCCCGGCAGGCGACTACGACCTGAACGGCGTTTCCTACGACGGGTACGAGCAACGCGAGACCATCTCGCCACAGCCACAAGAGCAGTGGTACGCCGAATTCTTGGCATCCGATGGTTCGGTTCTCGCCACGTCGGGCATCACCGCTGATCTCGCCGATGAGGTCACCGAAGACACCTGGTCTGGTTCGCTCGGCGCGGTAACCCTTGCCGACACCGCAACGGCAGTTCGTGTTGTCCACGCAGCTCCCGGCTCGTCGAGCGTGAACTCGGTTCGTCCGGTTTGCCTCGGTGCAATCGGTGGCCCCGACACCACCACAACCACCGCTGCTCCAGCCCCGGATAGCTCGGTCACGGTGAACTTCACATCGACCGCTTCGGCGAGCTCGAACGTGTCGATCACCTGTGGCGATCTCCAAGAGTCCGCTCTCGGAACCGACATCTCCATCGGCATCGACGCCATCCCGGGCAACACCGGCTGTGTCGTCGAATACCCAGCTGACCTCGATTGCGCACTCGCCGTTGACCCGGCCGGAACCCGCGCTGCGGCGTCTGCTGGGATCCAGAACATCACGATCCCGGCATCGGGTGATCTCGATGTCGTCGTGACGATCGATTGTGTCGAGGCACAGGTGGCCACGCCATCGCCAACGACCACGGCTGCTCCTGCCGTGACCACTACGACGACGGCTCCCTCGACCGAGGTAGCTGGACAGGTTGAGACCGCTCCAGCGGCAACCGCACAAACCGGTCAGCCAGCGTTCACCGGCTAGCACTCACCGTTCTCTAGGACGCCGCCGGCATGTTCGATTCGTCGACATGCCGGCGAACGTCGTTTTGGCCAACCCCCATAACAGCGGGTCAGACCCCGTGTTACGGGGGTTGGGGTGTGTTGGAGTGGCATCGGTCCTCCACTGAAGGGGCAATGACGCGACGCCGGTATGGTTAGCCAGTCGGATTTTCGGCTGAGAGGACGCCATCATGGGCGCGACCGTCATTGTTGGTACCCAGTGGGGTGACGAGGGAAAGGGCAAGTTCACAGACTTGCTCGCCCGCGACATGTCCACCGTTGTTCGCTTTCAAGGTGGACACAACGCAGGACACACGATTGTTGTTGAAGGCGAGAGCTTCGCACTTCAACTCGTGCCGTCCGGCGTCCTGTACGACCACATCACCCCGGTCATCGGAAACGGTGTCGTTGTCGACGCGGGCGTGTTGCTCAAAGAGATGGCGATGCTCGAGTCGAAAGGTGTCGACACGTCACGCCTTCGGGTCAGCGGTAACGCACACCTGATCTTCCCGTACCACCAGAGCCTCGACGCACTGCAGGAGCGTCATCTCGGCAAGAACAAGCTCGGCACGACCAAGCGCGGCATCGGCCCGGCATACGCCGACAAGGCCATGCGTACGGGCTTGCGGGTGCAGGACATCCTCGACGAGAAGATCTTCCGCGAGAAGCTCGAGGTCGTTCTTCATCAGCTCAATCCGGTGATGAGCCGCGTGTACAACAAGCTCGGCTTCGACATCAACGAGATCGCCGACACGTTCCTTACCGAGTACAAGCCAAAGCTCGAGCCAATGGTCACCGACGCTATTGCGTTGGTCCATGAGCGTCTTGAAGCCGGCGACGATGTGCTCCTCGAAGGTGCTCAGGCCACCTTCCTCGATCTCGACCACGGCACGTACCCGTACGTCACCTCATCGAACCCGACCGCCGGTGGCGCCTGCGTAGGTTCTGGCGTCGGACCGATGTACATCGATCGTGTCGTCGGTGTCGCCAAGGCATACATCACCCGCGTCGGCGCCGGGCCATTCCCGACCGAACTCTTCGACGAGGTTGGCGATCACATCGTCGACGTTGGTCACGAGTACGGAACGAACACTGGTCGTAAGCGCCGTCCCGGTTATTTCGACTGCGTCATGATGCGGTACGCCCGTCGCGTGAACTCGTTGTCCGAGCTCGCCATCGTGAAACTCGATGTGCTTGATCAGCTCGATGAGATCAAGGTGTGCGTTGGCTATGAGCATGAGGGCCAGCGTCTTGACGACTTCCCGTATCACCAGACGGTGCTGCACAACGTGAAGCCGATCTACGAAACCCTTCCCGGCTGGAAGACCGACCTCACCGAGGTCACCGACCGCTCCGAGCTTCCGAAGGAAGCCGACGACTACCTCACGTTCTTGCAAGAACAGTGCGGTATGCCGGTCACGATGGTCGGTGTTGGTCCAGGCCGTAAGCAAGTCCTCACCTTCAACCAATAGGAGCTGGTCTCGATGACCCGAGTTGTCGTCGTTGGATCCGGTGGACGTGAGCACGCGCTCGCCGACGTGCTTTCGCGCACGGCGAGCGATGTGATCGTGACCCCGGGAAACCCCGGCATCCCTGGTTCGGTCGCAACACCCGCGACCGAACTCGATGCGGACCTCTTCGTCATCGGCCCCGAAGTCCCACTCGTCGACGGCCTCGCCGATGAGCTTCGAGCACAAGGCAAGTTGGTATTTGGACCCGGCGCTGACGGAGCACAGCTCGAAGGCAGCAAGGCATACATGAAGGAACTGCTCGTGGCCGCGGGTGTTCCCACAGCGGCGCACGGGTCGTTCACCGAAGCCGGCCCGGCGATTGCGTTTCTCGACACGATGACCGAACCGTTCGTGATCAAGACCGATGGACTGGCGGCCGGCAAAGGCGTGCTGGTCACAGATGATCGAGCCGAGGCTGAAGCTGCAATTCACGAATACCTCTCCGGCGACGCTTTTGGCGCAGCTGGATCGACCGTGGTGATCGAAGAAGGACTGGTCGGCCCCGAGGTCTCGGTGTTTGCGATCTGTGATGGCACCAAGGCCGTTGCGCTCGCACCAGCGCAGGATCACAAGCGAATCTTCGACGGTGATGGTGGTCCAAACACGGGAGGCATGGGCGCCTACACCCCACTCCCGTGGGCTGACCCCGAACTTGTCGACACGATCATGCGCAACGCGATCGAACCAACGCTCGCCGAACTACAACGACGCGGTATCGACTATCGAGGGACCTTGTTTGCTGGCCTGATGCTCACACCGAGCGGGCCCAAGATGCTCGAGTACAACGTGCGGTTCGGGGATCCGGAAACCCAGGTCGTATTGCCTCGAATCGATTCCGATCTGGTGCAGCTCCTCAGCGAAGCTGCCGCGGGCAATATCGAATCGACACCAACGTTTTCCAACGATGCTGTCGTCACGGTCGTGTGTGCCAGCGAGGGGTATCCGGCGTCGGCTCGAACCGGAGACCTCATCGAAGGCATCGATGACGCGCGCGATCTCGATGGGGTCTCGGTGTACGCGGCAGGAGTCAAGACCAACGCCGATGGCGCGCTCGTTACCGGTGGCGGTCGAGTGCTCAACGTGGTGGGTCGTGGGCCCACGATGAATGATGCGGTTGCTCGTGCATACGCCGGTGTCGCCAAGATTTCGTGGCCTGGTATGCAGCATCGCACCGACATTGCCCACCAGGCTAAGTAGCTCCTGAGGGAGGTCTCACGTATGGTGCTGACGTGCCGATTGTCGTTTATGGGGAATGATGGCTGAGGACTCCTTTGAACGAGCGAAGGCCATCGCAGCCGAGATCGAGGTGGCGAAGGCCACCGGAGATAGCCAGCGACTCGCCGAACTCTCACGGGAACGCCGTGAGCTTCGGAATCAAGCACGAGTCGCCGCAGTTGATTCAGAACATGCATGGAGTGAGCTGTTGGCAATCAACAAGAAGCTTGGTCGCGGGTCAGCGCGCAAGGGACTTTCGATTTTCTTCTGGATGCGCGGCGGCGGCGGCGAACACCACGCCCGAACCGGCACGAATCAGGTATTCGGCGAGTCGGAATCGACTGCCGCTCTCCGGGCACGCAAGCGTGAACTGATAGACGTACTTCACCAGGCTGGCGAGTGCGACATTGACGGCAACCCACTAACGAAGAAGTAGCGTCTCCCCGGGGTTGCGGGTGACATCGTGGTGAGTACGATCGAAATCGTGATGATTCCGAACGTCTTGGCTGGCCGATACGCAAGCGCCGACATGGTCGGTGTTTGGGGAGCCGAAGCAAAGATCATCCTTGAACGGCAATTGTGGATTGCTGTCTTGAAGGCACAGGCCGAGCTCGGGGTTGATGTGCCCGACGGTGTGGCCGAAGCCTATGAGGCGGTCATCGACCAGGTTGACCTCGCGTCGATTGCCGAGCGCGAACGCGTGACGCGCCACGACGTCAAAGCCCGGATCGAAGAGTTCAGCGCGCTCGCTGGCCACGAACACATCCACAAAGGCATGACGTCGCGGGACCTCACCGAGAACGTCGAACAGCTCCAGATTCGTCGGAGCCTCGAACTCATCAGATCGCGCATCGTCACGACGCTCGCTCGTCTCACCGAACGTGCAACCGAGTACTCCGATGTCGCAATGGCCGGTCGCAGCCACAATGTTGCTGCGCAGGTGACGACGATGGGCAAGCGGTTCGCCAATGCTGCAGAAGAACTTCTCCAGGCGCACGCCCGCGTCGATGAGCTCATTGCTCGTTATCCGCTGCGCGGCATCAAAGGTCCAATGGGCACCCAGCAGGATCTGCTCGACCTGCTCGGTGATGCAGCAACCGTCGATCAACTCGAACAACGCGTCGTTGCACATCTCGGCTTCGAGGCCAGCCTCGACAGTGTCGGCCAGGTGTACCCACGCTCGCTCGATCTCGATGTCGTGTCCGCACTGCTGCAGGTCTCGTCAGGTCCGTCGAGTTTCTGCAACACGCTTCGCCTTATGGCAGGCCAAGAGCTGGTGACCGAGGGGTTCAAAGAAGGCCAGGTCGGCTCGTCGGCGATGCCGCACAAGATGAACGCACGGTCCTCGGAACGGGTCACTGGGTTCCAGGCCATTCTTCGAGGCCACGTCACGATGGTCGGTTCGCTCGCCGGCGACCAATGGAACGAAGGCGACGTCAGCTGCTCGGTCGTACGACGGGTCGCACTGCCCGACGCGTTTTTTGCTCTCGACGGCATGTTCGAAACCTTCCTGACGATCCTCGACGAGTTCGGAGCATTTCCGGCCGTGATCGATCGTGAGCTCGAGCGTTACCTGCCGTTCTTGTCGACAACGAAGTTGCTGATGGCCGCGGTCAAGACCGGTGCTGGTCGCGAAGAAGCCCACGAAGCGATCAAGGAACACGCCGTTGCCGTCGCTCTCGATATGCGCGAAGCAGGGCGAACCGATAACGACCTGCTCGCCCGTCTCGCCGCCGACGACCGATTCCCCGTCGCCGACACCGACCTTCACGCCGCCGTGTCGGACCCGATCAGCTTGTCCGGTCTCGCTCGTGAACAGGTGGAAGCCATCGAACGGCGGGTTGCCGTCCTCGTTGCGAACAATCCCGACGCGGCCGCCTATCGACCCGGCGGCATCTTGTAGCTAGCGCCCGGTTGGTCCCGAATAGTTGCGTTCGACTTTGGCGACCAATACCTCGTAGTACGAGTACCAATGCTCGATCCCATTGCGCTGCGCAACCAGGTGGTCGACGTTTTGCTTCCACTCGAGGATCGCGTCCTCACTCTGCCAGTAGGAGCAGGTGATACCAAAGCCATCATCACCGCGCACAGAGTGAATCCCCAGGTACCCGGGCTGTTGCTTTGCGAGCGTCACCATGTCGGCGGCCATCGTTGCGTAGTCGGCGTCGTGCGCTTCTGTTCGCTGGTTCGGAAAGATCACGGTGTAGTACGGCGGTTGTGGAAGGGTTGGCATTCCTTCAGGCTAACCATCGCGAGACCCCCGAAAGTGGGGCCTGGAGCACGGACTTGACGGTCAATGTTGCTAGGCCGTCTCAAGGGATTTGGCGGTACGTCGAAGGTCGATCTATGCGGCCTTTCTCGCGCTCACGCGTTCAACTACCCCTTGCGCTGCTCATCGCGATTTCGCTCCTAACTCTGCAGATCGCCGTTCTGATTCCGAACACACAACCGGCGGCTGCGAACACTCCGTTTGCGCCCGTTTTCTCGACGAACGCTCCTGGCGACATTGTCTACGTGACCAACACGTTGGCGACCTGTGCCACAGGCTCTGCCAACTGCGCTGCCGCCCAAGCCGGAGGCAACTTCAGCAACAACAGCTTCGGCGGCAACATGACCTATGTCGATGTCGACGCCGACGGGACCACCGTCAACTCGAGTTCGGCCACCTATGACCTGCCCGCCGGCGGCACGGTGTTGTGGGCGGGCCTGTACTGGTCGGGCTGGTATACGGGGGCGGCCGCTGACAAGGACGACGTTCTGCTCGAGACCCCAGCGAGTGGCGGCTACGTACCGTTGACCGCCACATTCTTCGACGATTGGGACAACAACGACGATTTCTATATGGGCTTCGTCGACGTGACGTCGCTCGTGCAGGCTGGGGGGACTGGTACCTACACCGTTGCGGACGCGGCGATTACCCCGGCGTCGGGTAACACCTTCGGTGGTTGGTCCATCGTCGTGGTTCACGAGGATCCATCGGCCGAGTGGAAGAACTTGACCGTCAACCATGGGTTCAACGCTGTCACGTCGTCGATCCCGTTCGTCGATCTCACGGTTTCGGGATTTACCGCTCCGCCGGTGGGGCCGGTCAACGCGAAGATCGGCATCATCGCCGGTGAGGGCGACGTTCCATTCACGGGCGACTACGCGGAGTTCAACGGCACGCGTCTGACGAACGGCTCGAATCCGACCGACAACTTTTTCAACTCGAGCGTGACGTCGAGCGGCGTGCTCGCGTCAGGAACCAACCCCACGTATCCATCGAACACGTTGGGTTTCGACGCCGACATCATTGCGACGTCGGGGCTGGTGCCCACCAGCGCCACGTCGGCGACTGTTCGAGTTGGGACCGTTGGCGACTGGTACTTCCCGACCGTCGTGACCACAGCGATTGAGATCTACGTACCCAACCTCACGACGAATCTGCAAAAGACCGGAGTGGATCTCAACGGGGAGCTTGCACATCCAGGCGATGAGATCGAGTACACCATCACGTTCGATAACACGGGTGAGGACCCAGCGATCAACACGGTCGTAAGCGACACGATCCCGGCCGGCACCACGTATGTGCCGGGAAGTCTGATGGTCGTGTCCGACGACAGCCCTGTTGGTTCTCGAACCGATGCCATGGACGGCGATACCGCCTGGTTCGATGGCACTGCGGTCAACTTCAATATTGGCGTCGGCGCCGACGGAAGCAATGGCGGCCAGGTCGATCCGCTCAGCCAGGGTGGTCGCGTGTACGAGGTGACGTTCCGGGTAACCGTCGACGACGGTGTCGAAGGTTCGACGATCAGCAACGTTGGTCGTATCGATTACACCGCGCAGTTTCTCGGCGACGACTTCACCGCTACAACAGCGCCGGTCGAACACGTCGTGGAACCACTCGTCGATCTTTCGCTCACGAAATCCGACACCCCCGACCCCGTGTTCGCAGGCAACACGATCTCCTACACACTCACCACAAGCAACGCCGGGCCGTCCACCGCTCAAGACGTCACGATCGCCGACACGCTGCCGCCGGGGTTGACGTTCACGTCGGCCGGTTCAAATCCTGGGTGTAGCGCCGCAGGACAGGTCGTCACCTGCCTTCTGGGAGCGCTCGCGCCCGGGTCGCAAAGTACGACCATCAACGCAGTCGTTGGCGGTGACGTCGTGGTTGCGTCGGTAACCAATAGCGCAACGGTTTCTTCCTCGACTCACGAACACGAACTCGGCAACAACACCGATAGCGAGCCGACGGCAATCGAACGAGAAGTGGATCTGACCGTCGTAAAGACCGCCCCGACCCAGGTGGTTGCGGGTCAGCAGGTCACGTACTCGATCAGCGTCACGAACGCCGGCCCGTCCGCGGCACTAAACACCGTGCTCGTCGATGCCCTCCCGACCGATGTGGTCCTGGTGTCGGCAACGCCGAGCGGCGCTGGCTCCTGCACCGGTGGTGTCGAATGCACGTGGCCCGAAGTGGCAGCAGGAGCAACCGAAACGGTGTCGATTCTTGTCGACGTTCCCGCCGGTCTTGTCGCCGGAACGACATTGACGAACTCGGCATCCGCGACGAGTGATGACCCCGAAGCCAACGCCGCGGACAATAGCGACACGGCAACGACCACGGTCGCCAACGAAGCCGATCTGTCGATCGACAAGCAACTCGCGAGCGGTTCGATCATCGCTGGTGAAAAAGTCACCTATGCCGTCGTGGTGTCGAACCTCGGGCCATCAGGCGCGGAGAACGTCGTCGTCACCGATGCAGTTCCAACGAATCTGACCTTCGACGCGGCACTCTCCGCTTCGGAGTGCACGCTCAACACCGGCACGATCACCTGCACCTCGGCGTTGCTGCCAGCGAACGGCACGCAGAGCTTTTCGCTCGTGTTCGATGTCGATCCGAGCGTGGCTGACGGTGCGAACATCACAAATACTGCGAGTGTCACGAGCGATGCCATCGACAACGTGTCCGCCAATGACAGCGACACCCAGATCGATCCCAGTGCTCGTCAGATCGATGTGTGGGTAGTGAAGGACGACAACACCACAACAGTCGATGCCGGCGGCCAACTCACCTACTCCTTGAGCTACGGAAACAATGGCCCGTCCGTTGCATCCAACGTGACCGTCGTCGACACGTTGTCGAGTGACGTCACGTTCAACTCCTCAGCTGACTGCACGTTCAGCGCTCCCTCGACCGTGACGTGCGCGGTTGGAAACCTCGCGCCCGGCCAGACCGGAACCGCAACCTTCGTCGTCGATGTTGACGGTGCCCTGATCGAACCTGCGTCGATCAGCAACAGCGCAACAGTCTCTGCGACGGAGACCGACCCGGTGAGCACGAACGACACCTCCTCGGTCACGACCGACGTCAACCGTACGGTGACCCTCAACGTCGAAAAGTCTGACTTGGCCGATCCGGTGGTCGCCGGTGAGACCGTTACCTACACGCTCCTGATGACGAACCTCGGTCCGTCCACCGAAACCAACGCGGTTCTGAGCGATCCACTTCCCGCGGGGATGACCTTCGTCTCGGTCACGGACACCGGCACCTGTTCGGTTGCATCGAATGTAGTCACCTGCACCGTTGGCACGATGGCACCGGGCGAGGTGTTCACGACCGACGTCGTCGCCCGAATCAACACCTCGCTCGATGATGGCACGATCCTCACCAATCAGATCTTTGGTGATGGCGACGTGAGCGAACCCATCGACGACAGCGAACAGACCACGGCATCGACCGAAGCTGACGTGAGCCTGACGAAGAGCGCCGCCGGTACGGTCATCGCTGGCGAACCGTTGGTCTACACCGTCACCGCGAGTAACGCTGGTCCATCCGATGCCAAGAGCACGATCGTCACCGATGCCATTCCGGTCGGCACGACATACTCGGGCTACTCGGTCACCTCGGGTGCCGCCGCATGTACCGAGTCCGCGGGAATGGTCACGTGTGATCTTGGCGATCTCGCAGCGAGCGCGTCGACCACGATCGACATCACCGTCGACGTCGACCCGTCGCTCGCCGACGGCTCGCGGCTCACCAACAATGCGTCGGTCACGACGACAACATTCGATACCGACTCTGGCAATGACACCGCCACGGCCGACACCGACGTGATTGCCCGCACCGACCTCTCGACGACAAAGACCACGCTGACCACACCAATCCTCGCCGGCACGACGGCGACGTTTCAGGTTGCGGTCACCAACAACGGGCCGTCCACGGCAACCAATGTCGCGGCCAGCGACACACTTCCCCCTGGCTTTACGTTCACGGCGACGGGATCGTCGGCCGGGTGTGTTGCCGGCGTGACGTGCTCGGCGGGCACGCTGCTTCCTGGCGAGACGGCCACGTTCACGATCGTGGCCGATGTTGGCGCCGGGGTCGCTGACGGCACATGGACCAACACCGCCACCGCGACCGGCGACCAGACCGACCCCGATACCGGCAACGACACCGATGCCTCCACGATCGACATCCAGCAACAAGCCGACGTGCAGATCGTCAAGCTCGCTGACGACGCGGTGCTCGTACCGGGTACGGACGAGACGTGGACATTGACTGTTCGAAACAACGGCCCGTCGCTCGCGGAGAACGTGGTGATCACCGACACCTTGCCATCGGGGTTGACCTTCTCGAATACCAGTTCACCGGAGTGCGCCGCAGGCGTGACTTGCACCCTGGGTGACATGGCGCCCGGAGCCGAGCTCGTCATCAACCTCGTGGCATCGGTCGATGCCACGACGACCGGGCCGGTCAACAACACCGCCACCGTTGCGACCGACACTCCCGATCCAAGCCCGGGCAACAACACGTCCACCGAATCAACGCCGGTCCTCGCCGAAGCCGACATTTCACTCACGAAGAACGGTCCAGCCACCGCACGAGCCGGGGACCAGATCTCTTACAGCGTGACGGTGTCGAACGCTGGACCATCCCGAGCCGACAACATCGTCATCTCCGATGTCTTGCCATCGGCGATGTCGTTCATCTCGACCGGGTCGAGTCCGGAATGCTCCGCTGGTGTTTCCTGCACCATTGCGACCCTCGACCCTGGTGATTCCGAGACCCTGACGATCGTGGTCGACATTGCCGACGACGTTATCGACAACACGACGTTGACGAACGACGCCTCGGTGACGAGTGCGGCCACGGACACAGACCCCTCGAATAACAGCTCCGCTGTGGATACCGACGTCACGCGTGAGGTTGACCTGCAAGTCTCGAAAACCGGACCTGCTACGGCAGCTCCGGGCACGCCGATTAGCTACTCGATCACGGCAACGAACAGCGGCCCATCGCTCGCAACCGCGGTGATCATTGCCGACACGATGCCAGCCGACACGACCGCAACCAGTGTCGTCGCCATCGGAGCCAGTTGTTCGAACCTGGGTGGGTCGTTCGAGTGCTCGACACCCACGCTTGCGCCGGGAGGATCGATCACGATCACCGTCGACGCTGACATCAGCCTCGATGCAACCGACGGTGCGACCATCGTGAACAGTGTTGCGGTTACCGCGAACGAATCCGATCCGACCCCCGCGAACAACTCCGCTACCGCGTCGACGGACCTCACTGCGTCAGCAGATGTGTCGATCGTGAAGACGAGTAGCCCAGCCGCACCAGTCGCTGGCGATCAGCTGACGTACACACTCACCATTGCCAACGCCGGCCCGTCAAATGCCGAGACCCTGGAGGTGCTGGACAATTTCCCATCGAGCTTGACCATCGACACCGTGTCCTCGCCGGACATGACGTGCACGACGGCAGGCCAATCGATCGACTGCGACGCCACGCTGCTACTCGCAGGTGCTACGACCACAGTGACCGTCATCGCCGACGTCGATCCTGGGCTCGCGTCCGGTTCTGACGTCGTGAACACCGCAACGGCCACGTCGTCCACGACCGACCCTGACATGGCCAACAACACCTCTACCGACACTGCCACCATCGACGCTGCCGCCGACCTCGGCATTATCAAGACAACCACAAAGCCGACCGCAGTCGCCGGCGAGTTTCAACCGTGGACGATCACGGTCGGAAATGACGGCCCGTCGACTGCGACGAACGTCGTCGTAAGCGACACGCTCCCGGCAGGCACGACCTTCAATGCCGTGCTCTCCGATGCAAGCTGCACCGAATCGGGGGGCGTGGCCACCTGCACGGTAGGGACCTTGCTCGACCAAGAGTCCGTCTCCTTCGTGATCGTTGTCGATGTGCCCGCCGACCACGCCGATGCCTCGACCCTCACCAACACTGCGTCAGCGTCGGGTGACCAGAACGATCCGATCTCGGCGAACAACAGCGATGACGAAGCCGTTCCGGTTGCGAACATCGCCGACCTCTCGATCGTGAAGGATGGCGATAGCGCGGCCACCGCTGGAGACACCTATACCTGGACGCTCGATATTGCGAACAACGGCCCGTCCGATGCCATCAACACGGTGGTGGTCGACACGTTGCCATCGGGCACGACGTTCGCCGCTGGATCCGACCCGCGCTGCGTTGATGGTGCCGGCACGATTACATGCACGATCGGGACGCTCGCAGCTGGCGCAACCGATCAGCTCCTGATCGTTGTCGATGTCGCCTCGGGAGTCGGTGAGGCGGCACCGTTGAACAACACCGCCGCGATCTCGAGCTCCACGTCGGACCCCGACCCAGGCGATAATTCTTCGAGCGACACGGCCACAGCGACGCGGGTGAGCAATCTCGACATCACCAAGCGCGACCTGGTCGACCCGGTGATCGCAGGACAGGAAGTCGCCTGGGAAATTACCGTGGAGAACCGTGGCCCGTCCGACGCCGCGAATGTCACCATCGTGGACACCTTGCCGTCGGGCGTACAGTTCAGCTCCGTCGACGACGCTCGGTGCAGCGAGTCGACAGGTGTGGTGTCGTGCGCGATCGCATCACTCGTCGCCGGCGATTCGGTAACGGTGGTCATCCGAGCCGACGTCGACCCGGCCCTTGCCGATGCGACCCTGCTCAACAACAGCGCCACCGCGGATAGCCCATCGAGCTCGGCCGTCACCGCCACCGAAGACACGACGGTGCAGCGTCGCAGCGACGTCTCGATCACAAAGACGTCCGATGGGGCCGCTATCGCCGGCACGCAACACACCTACACAATCGCGGTGTCGAATGCTGGTCCATCCAATGCCGACACCGTCGTGGTCACCGACCTACTACCAGCCGGGTTCACGTTCTCCAGTGCCACCGATCCAACGTGCTCGGCGACCGGACCAGTCGTGACCTGCACCCGCCCAACGCTCGCGGCCGGTGGGCTGTTCACCTTCGACCTCACCGTGGATGTCGCCGACTCGGCGCAGCCCACGAGTCGGAACAACATCACCGTGAGCTCCGACAGCGTCGACCCCGACCCATCGAATGATGACGATGATGACGAGACGACCGTGAGCGCTGAGGCAGACCTCGCCGTAGTGAAAACGCTTACGAGCGGAACACCAATACCTGGGACACAAGCTGTCTGGGACGTGGTGGTGACCAACAACGGTCCATCGGAGGCACCGGGTATCACCGTCGTCGACGTCCTCGACCCAGCACTGGCGTTCGATGCAACAACAAGCTCCACAAACTGCACCGCCCTCGGTCAGACGGTGACCTGTTCAGAGGCGTTGCTGCTCAACGGCGAATCGGTGACGTTCACGATCAGCACCGACATCGACCCATCGCTCACCGGGCAACTGACCAACGGAGCGATCGTGTCCTCGAGCGTGCCTGACCCGAACCCGGCCGACGATGAGTCCACGATCACGGTCAGCGTTGTTCCCGATGCCAACCTCGAAATCGACAAGCGGGGCACATCGACCAACGTCGTCGCGGGCGAGCCCCTGCTCTATGAGATTTCGGTAACCAACAACGGCCCATCGGACGCCGTCAATATCGCGGTCTCGGATCCGGTACCAACCGGATTGACCTTCAGTCCATCGACATCGAGCCCGGAGTGCGTGCTCGATGTCTCGGGAACCTCGATTGCATGCGGCACCGCGCTGCTCACCCCCACCCAGACAGAGACGTTCACCGTTGGTTTCCTCGTCGATCCAAATGTTCCCGCCGGAACACTGATCACCAACGTCGCGACCGCAGGTGCAGACACCAGCGATTCGGACCTCACAGACAATGAAGCCGACGCCACCATCCCCGCCGACCGATCGGTCGATCTATCGATCGACAAGGAGCTCGTCGAGGACGCGGTTACCCCTGGCCTTCCGGCGAACTGGATTCTCACCGTTACCAACAGCGGACCATCGATCGCCACCGACGTCACCGCGACGGACGTCCTGCCAAACGGATTGGCGTGGATGAGCAACGGGTCTGACCCTCGCTGCACGAACGCTGGACAGATCGTCACCTGTGCCACGAGTTCGCTACCGGTCGGCGACACCACCACGTTCGCGATCACAACGATGGCCAGCGTCGACCTGGAATTGGGCGAGGTAACGAACCGTGCCTCGGTCATTGCCGAAGAGGGTGGCGAAGCCGCAGACGAGGTTACGGTTCCGGTCGAGCCGAACAACGCGACACTCCGAGTCGAAAAATCGACGGTGGACGAGCGAGTGACCGTTGGTGACACGATTCGTTGGACCATCGTTGTGACGAACGATGGCCCTGAAGACATCACCGTTCCGCTCCAGATGGAAGACGTACTGCCGAGCGGCCTGCAATTCGAGAGCGTGACCGAAGATGGTCCTGCCGAATGCATCAACGCCGATCAGACGATTACCTGTTCGGTGGAAGCGTTGGCTGTTGACGAAGCGCTGACGTTCGAACTGGAGACAACGTCGACGCTCGCTGGCGAAATCGTCAACGTGGTATCGGTCGGTGGTGCCGGTCTTGGCGAGGACCGCGAAGTGAGCGCTGCGGCAGCTGCGAGCGTGTCATCGCCTTCGGTCCCGCTCGCACTCACCGGTCAGAGCATCTCTGGCCTCGTCACGATTGGGGCCCTGTTCTTGATCGGTGGTGCAGCACTCGTGCTCTACGACCGTCGGTACAACGATCAGCGAACCATTGGTTTCTAATACGTCGACAAAAGCACCGAACGTCTGGCTGCTCGACCAATCTCAAGTGCGCTGGCATAGGTCCGATTGGTACGAATGACGATCTCGCCGGTACTCGAGGCTGACCTCGTAGAGGCCGACAACACAACGGAACCGCGCGACGACTCGTGGAACTGGGTAGACCGTGCGATCGTCTTGGGTGCCGTCGTTGTTTGGATCCTGCACTTCTGGTTGCACGGATTCGATTCGCTGACCCGCCGGATCGGTGTCGACGAGAACCTGACCGGTTGGATCATCTCCGATAGCTTTCTCGACTCGATCATTCGGAGTGCGAGACATCAAGGACAGAGTCCGCTCTACTTCATGGGCCTGTGGCTGTGGAGCAACATTTTTGGATCGTCGATCACGGTCTTGCGGATCCCGTCGCTCGTTGCCCACCTTGCTTCTGCGTGGCAAATACAACGGCTGGGCGAGTCTCTCGCAAACCGGCGTGCTGGGCTCGTGGCGGCAGCGTTGCTGCTCGGCATAATTCCGAATGCGAGCGATGCGCGCCCCTACACGTTCTTGATTCTCGGCATCATCGTCGCAGCCCGACTCGCCATCTCTTGGTCCGAGCAGCCATCGACGCGCGGCGGTCTTGCATGGGCAGCGGCTGCAGCATTCGTCCTCTATATGCACCCGTTCGCCATCTACGCCCTGATACCGCAGGCGATCTTTCTCTGGTCTGGAAAGCGCAACGGGGCGACGGCTCGAGACATTGCCAACGTCGTTGTCGCATCTGGACTGTTCGTCCTGCCGATGGTGCCACAGGTGCTCCAACTCGCCGCTCGCCAGTCGACCCTCGTGATCGTCGATTTACCAACGATTTGGATCTACGTCGACCAGTTGATGCCAGTCATCCTCGCGATTGCGCTCGTCGTTGGGATTGTTGGGAATGTCGGTCTGCCCGAAGTCCCCTCTCGATACCGCCGACCTCTGCTTTTCGTCGTGCTGTGGGCGTCCGTACCGGCGACAGCGGTGTATGCGCAATCACACCTGACGGGAGACAGCATCTTTGTCTCCCGCTACATGAACGGCGCATATCCGGGTCTTGCGCTATCGATGGGCCTCCTCTTCGCAATGTTCCATCACGGCCGAGCAGTAATTGCCGCGCTGGTGGTCTTCATTGCGTTGTTGCCGGGCAGCCTTGAGCCAGCGGTGTCGCCAAACTGGGACCCAGCAGCAGCGATTATCGCCGACTCTCCTGATGCATTCATCGTGACCATGTCGGGGTATATCGAGCTTGCGGATTCCGCCGCCTTTCCGCCCTCACCGGAGTTCAACGAGTATTTCAACGCGCCGCTGAGGTGGCACGGTGTGGAACAGCCATTGAACGCAATCCCCCGAGATTTGAGTACGAAGGACGAACAGTCGATTCGTGACACGTTGCGGCCAGCCATCGATCGCGGTCAGCCAGTGGTGCTGGTCGACGTCGTCTGGCGGGCTCGCGCAGAGGGACCGCTCTTCGCAGAGGCGTTGCTACTCGAGAACGGCTACTCGATCGAGCTAGTCGACTTTGCTATTGGACCACACACGACACGGTTTGTTCGCGAGGACTAGATCTCGCGAGGCGTAGCCGAACAATTTGCTCACGAACACAGCTTGCTCAATGTCACAGCGCTCGTGACGGCCTTCGATGCTGCGGGCGAATATGTTTGGCACGTGGCCATCGATCTTCCCCACCTCTATCGCGGCAAGGTCCGCGAGATGTACGACGCGGGTGACGGCAACTTGCTCATCGTCGCCACTGACCGCCTCTCCGCATTCGACGTCGTCATGGATGAGCCGGTCCCAAACAAGGGACGAGTGCTGACAGCGATCTCGGCGTTCTGGTTCGATCATCTGCGCGACATTGCAGCGAATCATCTGATCTCCACCAACATTGCCGACTTTCCCGAAGGCGCCAAAGACCCCGAGCTCGCGGGTCGATCCATGTACGTTCGCCGAGCCGAGATGTTGCCGATCGAGTGCATTGTTCGGGGCTACATCACCGGCTCAGCATGGAAGGAATACAAGCAATCTGGCACCATGCACGGCATCGCGCTTCCCGAAGGAATGCTCGAGAGCCAGCAGCTTCCAGAGCCGGTGTTCACACCGTCCACAAAGGCAGCTGACGGCCTCCACGACGAGAACATCAGCTACGAGCGTGCCACCGAACTCGTTGGCGAAGACCTAGCGGCTCAAGCCCGCGACCTGTCGCTCTCGCTCTATACCGCCGGGGCCGAGTGGGCATCGGAGCGCGGCATCATCATTGCCGACACCAAGTTCGAGCTTGGACTGATCGACGGCAAACTCGTCGTCGCCGATGAGATGCTCACCCCCGACTCGTCGCGCTTCTGGCCAGCCGACCAGTGGGTTCCGGGCACAACGCCCCCAAGCTTCGATAAGCAGCCGGTCCGTGACTTCCTCGAAACGCTCGACTGGGACAAAACACCACCGGGACCAACCATCCCCGACCAGGTGATCGCCGACACGGTCGCCCGATACACCGAAGGCTACGAGCGCATCACCGGCAAGTCCCTCGCCGAGTGGTCCGGTTAGCGCCAATGTTCAACCCAAGATCTCTTCTGAATAGATAGGTTCAACACATGAAGTTCCACGCAGTACTCGACATTCAGTTGCACGCTGGCATCGCCGACCCGCAGGGTTCGACGATCGAGCGTGCGCTTCCCACGCTCGGCTTTGACGGCATGAGCAACGTCCGGTCGGGCAAGAGTATTCACCTCGACATCGAAGCTGCAGACGAAGCTGCAGCGCAGAGCCAGCTCGAAGAGGTGTGTGAGAAGTTCCTCACGAACCCCGTGATCGAGGGTGCGACCATCAACTTGATCGAGGCCAGCTAATGGCTCCAACGATCGGTGTCGTTCGGTTTCCCGGTACCAACTGCGAGTTCGACACTGTCGAGGCGGTCAACGCACTCGGTGGTGAGGGCGAAATCCTCTGGCACGGCGACTCCACCCTGGGGAATTCCGATGCGGTGATTATCGCGGGCGGCTTTGCCCATGGTGACTATCTTCGCCCTGGAGCGATCGCCCGCTTCAGCCCCATCATGGATGCGGTCATTGCCGCCGCCAAGGATGGGATGCCGGTCATTGGTATCTGCAATGGCTTTCAGGTTCTGACCGAAGCTGGTCTGCTCCCTGGCGCGCTGCAAAAGAACGCAGGCCTCAAGTTCATCAACGACTGGCAGATGCTGCGGGTCGAATCGACAAACTCGGCGTTGACGTCAGCGGCAGAGGTTGGCCAGTCGCTCAACATCCCGATCAATCACTTCGAAGGCAACTACACCTGCAGCGAAGAGACGTTGGCCGAGCTCCGGGCGAACGACCAGATCGTTCTCACGTACACACCGAACCCCAATGGTTCGGTGGGCGATATCGCCGGTGTCTGCAACGTAGGTCGCAATGTGGTTGGACTGATGCCTCACCCGGAACGAGCAAGCCATGCGCTTCTTGGATCGACAGACGGCAACGTCCTCCTCCAGAGCGTGCTCGATTCGGTCGGCGTTTCTGCCTGAGCAGCACAACTTCGTGAGGTACGTGTCTCACCGCTGACGTAGGGTCGCGTATGGCCACTCCAACCGTTGTGCTCGTCCATGGTGCTTGGCATGGTGGCTGGTGCTGGTCGAACGTTGTCGCTGCGCTGGGGTCCGCTGGCATCGACGCGATCGCCGTGGATCTCCCCGGTCATGAGGTTGCTGGCAAGTCTCAGCGCAAGTGGAACACCCTGTCGTCCTATGTCGACCACGTGCATTCCGTGATCGATTCCATCGACGGTGATGTTGTGCTCGTTGGCCACTCGATGGGCGGGCTCGTTAGCCAGCGCGTTCTTGAGACCCGTTCTGTAGCCGCTGCGGTATTGGTTGCATCGGTGCCGTTGCGAGGAGTTGCCGGTGTTGTTGTTCGGCTGATTCAGAATCACCCCAAGCAATTTCTTGCCACGATGTCGCTGAGCTTGTGGGCGCTCGTTGAAAACGATGAGCGAGTACGGGAGCATTTCTTCACGCCAGATACCGACTCGGCCGTGGTCTCGAATGCCGGTTCGAAGATGCAGAACGAGTCGTATGTCGCCTTCCTCTCGATGTTGACGCGTTGGCCGCGGGCCACGCGCCTTGCGAACGGCTCGACGAAGATCTCGGTCGTCGCCGCCGAGCACGACGCAATTTTCACGCTCGATGAGCAACGATCCCTTGCGTCCGCGTACGGCGCTGAACTCGAAGTCATCGATTGTGGCCACGACATCATGCTCGACGCCCGGTGGATGGAACTTGTGGAACACATCCACGATCGAGTCGCTTCGGTGACAGCTGTCTAGTGAGCGGTGACGGGGTTCGAACGAGCCTCGATGACTTTGCGTGTTGCGGCGTCGATCTCGCGTGAGCGGTCGGGGCCGAAACCCTGTCGAATGTCGAAGTCTTCGGTTTCAACGGATCGAGCACCTCGCTCGTTTGACGCGCTCGCCATGTCTTTCACCAGGCCTGCTGGGCCGCACAGGGCAACGTGACAGTCCGACATGCCGTGCGGGAACAGGTCGTCGAGAGCATCGGGAGTGAGTCGAGAACCATTCGTGTAGAGGTGGAGACGAATTTTCCCTTCCTCATCTGCGATACGAAGGAGCTCTACGAGCGGATCGCCGTCGTCCGTCTTGCACGCATACAACACCGTAGGCCGCACGTTGGCCGTGGTGAGTTCGTCGAGCGACGCGAGAAATGGTGTGATGCCGACTCCACCGGCAATCCACACCGTGTCGGTGTGATGACGGGAGATTGGCGTGAATTCTCCGTACGGAGCTTCGACTCGCACTGTGGTTCCCAACAGATCGGTGTCTGGCAGCCGGTCGCTCCAATCACCGAGGTGGCGAATGTAGAAGGTGAGGTTCTTTGAGCTTGGTCCACTCGCAATTGAGAAGGGATGTGGTTCACGCATGCCCTTTGCGCCGAAGCGCAAGAACGCGAACTGACCCGGATCGAAGTCGAGCGACGACCGTCCATCTGGGGCGAGCTCGATCCGAGTCAGCGAACCGACATGCTGAGCGTCCACGACCGTGTACGAGCTGCCTTGTGCGACGGCGTCGCGAACGACGACTCGAGCAATCCAAGCAATCAGTCCAGCGAGCATGAACCCGGCAAACCACATGCCCCAACCCGAGGCATTGTCGTAGGGTTTTTGTGCCGTGTAGAAGTGCCAACTTGCGAAGGCGAACGGAATCCCAAAGAGCTTGTGGGTCCACTTCCACCAGCGGTAGGGGATGAGGCGGAGCAGGCTGATTCCGATGAGGCCGTACAACATCAGTTCGCCGGTTTCGGCTAACTCCTCGGCGGCGTCGGCAACGTTGGCGTTGGCGCCAGCGATGAGCTGAGCGCCTTTGACTGCCGGCTCGATCGAGGTGTGCATGAACATTGCCGGGATGGCGAGAGCGCCAGCCCAACGATGACCCCGGTACATCGAGTCGAGACCACCCCAGAAGCGCTCAAGGAACGAGACCCGCAGCGCCAAGATGAAGCTCCAGGCCATCAGCAAGATCGAGGATGCCCCAAACCACATGGAGAAGGTGCTGGCTTGGTCGAGGCCGGCCGTGCCGGTGAAGGCAAACCAGCTGGCGATGACCGAGACGACCATGGCAAGCGGACCAAGCCAATGCAGTGAGAGTGTTGGTGCGCTGATCCTGGGAGCCGTGAGGTGCCAGTCGCTGCGTCGACCAAGGAAGAAGGTAAGTACGCGATTCATGAGAGGAGTGTGACGTTCAGGTGCTGAAGATTCGCTGAAGGCCTCGGTCGAACGAGGACACGGCCTTCAGCAGACCTTCAGCGACCGTTCGTCATGGTTGCCCTATCACGCCAATCGGTGTGTCTTACGAAAGGCAATCTCATGGACAAAAAGACCGCACTCGGAACCGCAGGGGGTATCTCCCTTACCGTCGCTGGCGCCGTATCGGCGCTGGTTCTTACCCTCGGCGGTGGGACCGCTGCCGGGGAGCCAGCGGGCGATAGCTCTCCAGAACAGATTGTTGAGTACGTCGATCAGAACGGCAATCCGGTATCGATCGATGGACCAGACGGCGTCATTCCCGAAATCGTCGTTACGACGGATCAGGCACCTGCGACGGGCGCAACCGAGGTCGAGATGATGGCCGCAGCCGATCCTGACGCCGCCCATGGCGAAGGGGAGGAGCCCGAGGTGTATGAGGAAGGTGCTCAGTACGACGAGGGTGCTGACTACGACGAGGACGAGCACGAGGAAGGCGAGGAGTACGAGGAGGAAGATGATGACTGACCCGGCGACACCCGACGCCGCCGGTGAGTCGAGCGAACGCGCCGCCGCAGCGATCGCTGCGTCACGTGCGGCTCGCTCGAAACCAGCCAAGCCAGCACGGGGCGGGCGCTTCTTGGCCGCTGGCGCTGCCGTTGGTCTGAGCTTGGCTGCGGTGGGGGCCATGTCTGCTGCCGCCGATATCGGAGAGGCCCCACCGACGCCGGCCGCAACGATTCAACGAGTCGTCGTGCCTCAGCTCGCACCCCAGCAAATCGTGATCGTGTTGCCGGGAGCTGACGCTGCCACCGGGACACCGGTCACGGTCGGGACGCCGTCGATGGAAATCACGGCCCCACCGAAACCAACGCCGCCAGCAGCTACATCCGAGACGGCACCTGCCCCGATCACCGAATCGGAGGCCAGCTGATGATCCGAGCCACCCGCTGGCCGGTTCGTCCGTCAGCTGAGGCCCGCTTCGACGCCATGGGTACGCGTGCCCATGTCGTCGTCGTCGGGCCC
>CALLAA010000156.1 GCA_938002955.1 uncultured Acidimicrobiales bacterium | reverse complement strand
CGGTCGCTTTCACTCAACGTCGACGGGGTGACCATTCGAGGCGCTGGCATCGACGACACCGTGCTCGACTTCTCCGGTCAGGTCGCCGGGGCCGAAGGACTGCTCGTCTCGGCCTCGGACTTCACGATCGAGGACATCGCGATCGTCGACACGATCGGCGATGCGTTGAAGGTCAACGAGGGCGAGAACATCATCATCCGCCGGGTCCGAACCGAATGGACCGGCGGCCACGCCACCGACAACGGGGCCTACGGGATCTATCCGGTGCAGACCACGAACGTGCTGATCGAAGACTCGGTCGCTATCGGCGCCTCCGATGCCGGAATCTATGTGGGCCAGTCGAACAACATCATCGTTCGCAACAACAGGGCAGAATTCAACGTGGCGGGCATCGAGATTGAGAACTCGTTCGACGCCGATGTGTACGGCAACGTGGCCACCAACAACACCGGCGGAATCCTAATCTTCAACCTTCCCGGCCTCAGCCAGCAGGGAACCACAACCCGCGTGTACGACAATGACGTGTCCGCCAACAACACCGAGAACTTCGGCCACGAAGGCACTGCGGTCGCCGCGGTTCCCGCTGGCTCTGGAATTCTCGTCATGGCGAACGATCAGGTCGAGATATTCGAGAACCGGATCTCGGATAACCGGTCGGCCAACGTGATCGTGGCGAGTGCCTTCACGGTCGGCCTCGATGGCGGCGACAGCGATCCAACGTTCGACGGCTATGCCGAAGGTGTGTACATCCACGACAACGAATTCTCGGGCGGCGGTGACGACCCCGATTCAATTCTTCGGATCCTCAAAATCTTGCTCTACCCCGACGGGGGAAGTCTTCCCGATGTGGTCTTCGACGGTTTCGTCGACGAGTCCAAGTACGTCGACGGCGAACCGCTTGCCGAGAACCGAATCTGCGTCCAGCAACCAGGGGCCGAGGTCTTGAACGCTGACGGATCGAACGACTTCGCCGGTGCACAGGTCGATACCGAGGCCTACGACTGCGTGCTCGAACCGCTCGGTGCCGTCGCGCTCGACCTTTCGTGATCGGTCCCATGGCGACGGAAAGGCAGCGATGACCCCGGTCCGACGGGGAATCCAACAGGCTGCCGCCGTGCTCCTGCTCGCTGGCGGGATCCTTTTGGGCTGCGGGCAAGACTCGTCCGATCTCGCCTCGCCGCTCGACCTCGAGGGCGAGGTCGTCGCCGAGACAGCCGCGGCACAAGAAGCCATCGAGGGAGCCGAGCCGTCGGTCGACCAGAACCCGACGCTGGCACCAGCATTTATCGCGCAAGGCAACCCAGATCTGCTCAGCGATTGGGCACAACTCTCGACGAGCGGTGGTCAGCTGATCCCAGCGGCCGGCGTCACGCCGTACACCCTGAAGTCGGCGTTGTTCTCCGACCACGCGCTGAAGCTACGGACGGTGTGGTTCCCCGAGGGTAGCGATCCGGCGAGCTACGACGCTGAAGACGTGTTCTCGTTTCCTGTAGGAACGGTTATCACCAAGACGTTCTACTACCGGCTTGCGTCTCCGAACGACGGTAACGATCGGGTTGTCCGTTCGCCGGTGACCAACGATCTGTACACCCCGATCGACCTTGCACAAACCCGCCTAATCGAGACACGAGTTCTGGCGCACCGTGACGACGGTTGGGTGGCGCTTCCCTATGTGTGGAACGACGAACAGACCGAGGCCGAGCTCAAGCGTGCCGGCGATCTGATCCAGCTCACCCTCATGGACGACACCGGCGGCCAAGACACACCCTTTCCGTATGTCGTGCCGAACAGCAACCAGTGCGCTGGCTGTCATGCCACCAACCACACGACCGGTGTGATCCAACCCATTGGACCCAAAGCACGCCATCTCAACGCTGACGTCGATCTCGGCGACGAAGTCATGCCCCAGCTCGACCATTGGGTCGACGTTGGGCTGATCGCCGACACCGACGTACTCGCGGACGCCCCCGAGGTGGCTGCGTGGGACGACGCCGACGCCTCCCTCGACGCGAGGGCGCGTGCCTACCTCGATATCAATTGCTCGCATTGCCACAACAAGAACGGACCAGCGGACACATCGGGGCTGTTTCTTGAGTCAACCACCGAGTACGGGCCGCGTCTCGGCGTGTGTAAAGGGCCAGTGGCTGCGGGAACCGGAACGGGCAATCGCCGCGTCGGTATCGCACCCGGCGAACCGGACGAATCCATCTTTGTGTTCAGGATGACTACGACCGATCCAGGGGCGATGATGCCCGAGCTCGGTCGGGCGATCGTGCATCAGGACGGCGTCGACCTCATCACCGAATGGATCGCGTCGCTCGACGGATCGTGTTAGCGCTACGCAGCGAGGAGTCGCTGCACCGAGGCTTGCAACAGATACTTGGCAACGGTCGGGCACTCGTCGAGAACGCGGGTGAACTCCTGCGGCGTGAACTCCACAATGATCGTGTTCTCGGTTGTCACGACGTCGGCGTTACATCGGGTACCTGCGATCAGTGAAATCTCTCCAACGAAGTCGCCGGCACCAAGCGTGGCAACATGCGACCCATCTCGGGTGACTTCGGCGGAACCCTCGACCAGGACGCACGCTCCTCCAGGGTTGGCCCCTTGGCGAGCAAGGCAGGTGCCCGGATCGAGATGTATGAGGGTGCCAATCCCATCGATGCGGCGAATCTCGCGCTCGGGGGTTCGCCGCCCGAGTGGGGTTGCGCGTAATCGTGAGGGAGACGCGTTCGGTGCCACAATATTCAACAGCCGAGTAACGGTGGGGTGAGCGTTCGGTCGATCTCGCTCAGTCCGTGGAAGCAGTACACGCCGGGTCACGAGCGTGTGTTGCAACATGGCGAGTTCGAGGGCAGGTCGAGATCCGTTGACGACCTCGTAGGAGATGGATGCACGGTCGAGTTGGAGAGATGCTGCGACCTGTTCGAGATAGAGACGGCCAGCTGAACTGAGGTCGATGTTCTCCGACTGGGCATAGTCGCGTAGCGCAGCGCCCGCTTCGTCCCATAACAAGACGACGAGCGTGACGTGGGTGTCGATGTCGCTCAGTTCATCGAGGGCCGACTCGCCGCCGGGGTTGGTCGGGTCGAGCAAGACGAGCGTGGTTGGCTCGATTGCGACTGAGGGAAGCGCCATGGTGAACTCCTTGGGTGGGGGGGTTCTCCATCACATTAGGGAACGCGTATTTCCGCGCTGTTTCGGGATGGTGAACGGCGGTTTCGGGATGGTGAACGCTCCGAAGACAGCCAGGGCGCTGCGCTATCGATGCTTAGAAGCCGACGAAACGGGGCTTTTCGCCTGCGACGATCGACTGGGCTCGCGCAACGATTCCGGCGTTCAGCTCGTCGTGTGTGAGGATCCAAAACGTGTCGTCGAGAACAGCTTGATGCACTGCTTCGGCAACCTCGTCGGGGGAGATTCCCGATGCGACGAGGTCGCGAAGTACCTGCTCTCCGGGTTGCTCAGCGCCATGGTCGGCAATGAGCTCCGTGGGCAAGTTGCGTTTGCTGTCGGCGATTCCTGTTTGGACAAAGGCCGGGCAAAGGACTGACACGCCGACATTCGACTTTGCCATTTGCATCTCGAGCGACAGGGTCTCCGACAGCGCGACGACGCCGTACTTCGAGATCGTGTATGGGCCCATGAGCGCTGATGGCGCGAGTCCGGCCATCGATGCGGTGTTCACCACGTGGCATGGCTCGCCATGTTGCATCATGGCGGGAAGGAAGACCTTGCACCCGTAGATAACACCCCAAAGATTGATGTCGATGGTCCAGCGCCACATGTCGAGGTCGTCGCTGCCAACCACTGGGCCACCCGAACCAACGCCTGCGTTGTTGCACAAGAGGTGCACGTTGCCGAAGCGTTCACGTGTGGCTGCCTCGAGGGCCTCGATCTGTTCGTATTCGCGAACGTCGACGACTTCGCTCGCGACCGCATAGCCCAGTCCGCGGAGTTCGGCCTCGACCTCGCCAAGTGGCTCACGTTCGACATCGGCGAGCATCAGTTGCATTCCTGAGGCCCCGAATCGGCGAGCCATTTCTCGGCCGATGCCACTTGCGGCTCCGGTAATAACGGCGGTCTGTCCGGCGAGGTTCATCATGTCCCTTGTCTAGCGCCTGAGGCCACGGGTGGACGAGGTATGACAAGAAACCCCTTGACACTTACGCCGTAAGTCCGTAGCACTTACAGTGTCAGCTTACTTCGTAAGTCTGTCGACGACCAGCCACCCCCTGACAGAAAGAGTTTCCCGATGCTCGCCCGACTCTCTGCACTTCGAGCCTTCTCCGTGAACCGGCCGAGAACGGCGCTCGCCGTCTGGCTCGCGGCCCTCGCCGTCGCCATCGTCTTCGGTTCCGGGGTAGTCGACGACCTCGAAACCGTGCCCACCGGAGACACGAACACCGAATCGCAGTTCGTCGAGGACACCCTCGCCGAACTCGGAGCGTCCTCAGCAGATGTTGTTGCCCTCTACGACGGCATCGACATCACCAACCCAACATTCGCACAGGAGGTGCGATCACTCGATGAACGACTTTCACTCACTCCTCACGTTGCCAACGTCTTCCACGCGTTCGATGAAGGACCACTCTTCGTCTCCCTCGATGAACAAGCGACGATCGTCGCCGTGGTCCTCGACCGCTCGCTCCCCGAGGCGGAGCTCGACGAACTGGTGGAGGTGGTCGAAGCCGACCTCCGATCCATCGATGCGTCCCGCATCCTCGTCGGCGGAGCAGCGGTTCTCGACCGCGAGTCAGTAGAGCAGACCGAACGCGATCTGCAGCGTGCCGAACTCATCACGCTCCCAATAACCCTGATCGCACTCATCATCGTCTTCGGCGGCATCGTTGCGGCCTCATTGCCGCTTGCGATCGCCTTCGTTGCGATACCCGGGTCGATGTTCATTCTTTGGGTACTGACGAAGATCACCGACGTGCAACTCTTTGCCCTCAACGCAGCGACGATGCTGGGTCTTGGTCTGGCGATCGACTACGCCTTGCTGATCGTCAACCGATTTCGAGAAGAACGTGCGCTCGGCCGAACCGTCGCCGACTCGGTAACACGAACCGTGGCAACGGCTGGCGTAACCGTCCTGTTCTCCGGAATCACGGTTGCGCTGGCGCTCGGTGGTTTCCTCATGATGAGCGGCAACGTCTTTCCATCGATCGGTATGGGAAGTATCGGCGTCGTCGTCCTCGCCATGCTCGCAGCTACATCGCTTCTCCCCGCGCTGCTGATGCTCGTCGGGCACCGAATCAAGCCAGCAAAGAACGCTGCGGAGAGCGGCAAGATCTTTGGGCGAGTCGCCGAATTCGTACAGCGACGCGCCGGCGTCGTTGCCGTCGTCGTCGCTACCGGACTCTTGCTCCTCGCCGCACCCTTTGCCGGTGTCCGACTTCAAGTCCCTGGGGCCGAATCACTGCCCGAGTCGCTGGAGACGCGACAGCTACTCGATGTTCGCGACGAACGGTTCGCGATCGGCGGCGAAGATCCCATCACGATCATTGCGGAGACAACATCTGACGTAGCTCCCTATCTTGAATCCGTGGGGCAGCTGCGCGGTGTGCAAGGTGTGCAAGTTCGTTTCGCAACGAACGACAGCACCATCATCGACGTTCTGCCGAACGGCTCAGCGCAAAGTGAAGTGGCCGAGGGCGTCGTGCGCGAACTGCGCTCGATGGAACAGGCCTTCGACACCGCTATTGGCGGCCCCGCCGCAGAACTCATCGACCAGCGCGACGCACTGTACGACCGAACACCGTGGGCACTCGCATTCGTTGCCGGGTCGACGCTCATCTTGTTGTTCTTGCTGACCGGGTCGGTCGTCATGCCCTTCAAGGCCATGGCGATGAACCTGCTATCGCTCACGGCCACCTTCGGCTTGCTCGTTTGGGGTTTCCAGGACGGCAACCTCGGCGGTCTACTCGGCTTCGAGCCAACCGGCTTCATCAGCCTGTGGAACCCGTTCCTCGTGTTCTTCCTGGCCTTTGGTCTATCGATGGACTACGAGGTATTCCTGTTGTCGAGAATCAAAGAGATCCACGATGAGACAGGCGACAACGACCTCGCGGTCACCCAAGGACTTCAAAAGACCGGGAGGGTCATCACCTCGGCGGCACTGCTGATCGCATTGGTATTTGGAGCATTCGCCACGGGCGAGTCGATCGATATGAAGACGCTGGGCGTTGGCCTCGCAGCAGCGATCATCATCGATGCGTCGATCGTCCGCATGTTGTTCGTGCCGGCAGCGATGAAGCTCATGGGGGAGTGGAACTGGTGGGCGCCCGCTCCACTTCGACGCTTCCATGACCGCTTCGGCCTCTCGGAGCCAAGCGATATATCGCCGCCACCGGTCGTGGACCTCGACGGCACATCGCCGTCGATCGACGAGCGAGACGCTTCGCTGGTCGAGGTATAGTCAGGCCCATCCTCGATCGACGAGCTCTTTTTCGAACCCGGAGATCAACGTGTTAAATCCGGCGTGCAGTCGCTCATCGGATGTCCATGCGGTGCAGCACTCCATGAATTCGATTGCGCCGTGAAATTCCTCAGGAACATCTTCGCGGGTGAACGGGACGCCGGCTTCCTCGAGTTGACGCATCAACGTCAGCTCGCTGTGGACGAATCCGGTCATCCAACTCGCGACGGTGTTGAACGCAAGCGCAGCTTCGCGTGTTGGGTAACCGGCCCGTACGAAGATCTCGAAACACTTCTGCAAGAAGAAGACCTTCGTGATGCTTGGAATGGGTCGGTCGAGCATGATCGAGACGACGTTTGGGTGCTCCATGGCAACATCGTGAAACGTATGGATGAGGTGCCGGGCATCGTCTTGCCACGCAGCGCCTTGGGTAGGGGTATACCCCTCGAGAACCCGCGCGTACAGCAGATCGCCAACCGCATCGAGAAGGTCGTCCTTGTTGCCTACATGGTTATACAGGGACATGGCTTCGACGCCGAGCGAAGCGCCGACCTTGCGCATCGAGAGCGCGTCGAGTCCATCGGCATCGCCGAGTGCGAGGGCTGCTTCGGCGACCCGTTGACGCGAGAGCGGTGTGCGTTCGGTGTCGGCCATGGGTCGATTCTACAACGCGGCCAGTTACACCGTAAGCACGGCGTGTTCGGCTACGAGCGGACGATGCCCTGAGGCGAGCGCAAACGAAGGTTGGAGGTAAGCATCTCGACGCTGTTCGCGGCGACGGTCGCACAGAACAGAACCGCCTCGTCACCGCCATGAATTGGCTCGAGCGGGATAAGAACGGCGTCCTTACCCATCAGCTTGGCCAGCTTTGCGACCTTGGAATCTGATGCTGATGCGTTCGGAACGATCATCTGGACGAGGGCGAGTGATCCCGATGACGGCGTTGGACGTTCGGTACCGGCGGGAATCGACCACGCCTGGCCTCCGCGTCCACTGAGGTCGGCGAAATCGGCAGCGGTCGGGAACAGCGTCGCGGCGTCATGGGCGCTTTCGCCCCACGCACAGGTCGTACGCTGGCGGCCGCTCACGCCGGAGAACATTTCACAACCGGAAATCTCGGCTCCGGAAGGGTCGAGGGCGATGACTCGTGTTGCCCCCTCAGCTGGTGCTGGAGCCGGTGTCGCTGGTGCTGGTTGGCCTGCTGCGGCTGCCGCCGCGGCGGCGGGAGGGGTTGCTGGCGCAGCGGCTGGTTGCGCTGCAGCAAGCGGTTCGCCACGGAGTCCAACGATATTGGCCCCATGGCGCTTCAGTGCCTCGATGGTCGACGCTCCGATGGTTCCAGCTTGTTCTGCGGTCCACCACGATCCTTGGGCCAGGCGGAATTCCTTCACGCGCCAATTGCGGATCGTGAAGTCCTGACCGGTCGTTGGATCTGGGACCCATTCGATGGCGTTGCTTGGACGAGGGGGAACCGGAGGAACGCTCCAGCCCATGCCGTGCAGGTCTGCGAAAAGGCCGGTCGGCTCGTTGAGGCCGTCGAATGACAGCGTTACTTCGGGCGGACGGTTCGCGGCCGTGAATACCAGCTCGGCTTCAACGCCGCTATTTGCCGTTTGTGCGGCAGGAGTGGCATCCGTCATCGAAATCTCCGTCATTGTGGCCCCTCGTGGGTGGCGAATAGCTCGTGGAACATCGTCGTCTACGTCACAGATCGGAGGCGACGTAGCACTTTTAAGGGTCGAATGCCCCAAATTCTCCGATCCTCGACATTTCTACGAACAGTGTTTCGGTCCGAGATGCATCGACGTGAAACTGCCGCGGAGGGTGGTCAGGTAGCGTCGGTGACCGCCGCATGCACGAGTTCTTCGATTTCCTGTTTGAGTGCCTGGCCGGTGGCTGAGGAGTCTTCGATGATGATGTATGCGCCGTAGCCGTCGTCCAGGTCGAGCCAGGGAAGTGCGCCCCACGCCCCGCCATCGCTGATCCGGTCTGTGGTGAGATCTACCCACCAACCCATGCCATATCCCGTGTCGGGGCCTGCATTGCCGCCGTACGAGGTAATCCGGTCGGTGTGCATGATGTCGAGGGACTCCTGTTGCAGGACCTGGGTGTCGCCACACATTCCGCCACGAAGGTGCATCAGCAGCAGCGTTCCGTAGTCTCGCGTCGTGATGTGCGCTCCGCCCTCGATGTTCGGGTTGGCTGACTCGGTCACGCCATCGGGGTCTCCGCCGAACGCTGTCGGATAGCCAGGGGTTCCATCGAGAACCGCCCCAAGGCTGACGTAACCCAGCGAATCGACGCCACAGGGCTGAACATAGATTTCGTCGATCAGTTGATCCCAGGACTTGCCGCTGACGGTCTCAGCGATCGCGCCCGCCACCTGCCATTGTGCGCCTCCGTAGCGGAATTCGGTGTCTGGCGGAACCTGATCAAGATCGTCACCGGTTCCCGAAAATACGGCTTCACCGCATTCCTGGAGCGTGTTCGGTACGCCCCATTGGCAAAGATATGGGGAGTACAGAAGGTTCGGGCCGAGTCCGACGAGACCAGAGCTGTTCGAGACGAGCTGCGCGGGCGTGATGTCGGGGTTGCCGGTTGCCCAATCGACTTGACCTTCGACCGGAGCGTCGATGTCGAGGAGCCCGTCTTCTTGCAGTTTGAGCAACACGCCAGCAGAGATCATCTTCGAACTCGATGCGATCATGCTGATGCGGTCGGGTGTGAACTCGCCAAAGTGCTCTTCGTACAGGACGCCGGCGTCCTTCTCGACGATGATCAGTCCGGCTCCGGACAACCCTCGATCGGTGACGAATGTGTCGACCGCTGCGGTAACCGCATCGAAGCCAACGAGCTCGACCGTGTCCGTCGTCGACGTTGTTTCTTCTGGCGCGTCGGTGGTTGGCGCAACCGTGGTTGGCGCAGCCGTGGCTGTTGTCGTTTCGGGAACCGCCTCGCTTGTTGCGGTCTCCGCCACCGCGTCGGCGGACCCTGAATCTTCGGCTGTATCTGTCCCGCTGCTGGAACAGGCTGTGGCGAACACGGTCAGGATGACGAGCGCGCACCGAAGGCGACGTCGACGAGGAGTGGCGTGGATCATGCTCAACCGTACGTCACACGACGGGATCGTGCGGACAACTATTGTGCGCTCATGCCCGCACAGATTCGCCGCACGATTACCCACGAGCAAACGACCTTCGAGGAGGGCGGTAAGCCCGTGGACACACCAACGCGGCTCATCGCGGCAGCTGCGATCATCAAGAACCCGTGGTTCGGCCAGGGGTTCGTCGACGACCTGCGCACCGAGATTCGCGATATCTGTCCTGGCCTCGGGGCGTTGCTGACGGGCATGATCCTCGAGCGGACGGGCGACGCGCTCGAGGGGTATGGCAAAGCCTCCGTCGTGGGTATGGGTGGTGAGATCGAGCATGGTTCGGCGCTGACGCACACGTTGTTCTTTGGCAACCAATATCGCGATGCAGTGAATGCGAAGAGTTATCTTGCCTTCACCAACACCCGAGGGGGAGCGGGATGTCCGCTCATGATCCCGCTTATGGACAAAGACGATGGTGGTCGGCGCTCGCACTACCAGACGATCAACCTCAACATTCCCGATGCGCCAGCACCTGATGAGATCGTGATTGCGCTCGGCGCATCGGTTGGCGGACACCCACATCACCGGATCGGGAATCGATACATCGATCTCGAAGAAATGGGTCACGACGTTGATAACCCCGCCGGGGTCTAAGCGGCCGGGGTAGTCAATATCTGACCTAAGGTTGAGATATTTCGTAAACCTGAACTATGGTTCAGATTTGTGGAATCGAACGAGCTCCTCACGATCGGCACCCTCGCTGCACGAACCGGCCTTGCGATCTCGGCGATCAGGTTCTACGAACGAAAAGAGCTCATCACCTCGGTCCGAACCAACGCTGGGCACCGACGCTTTCATCGTTCGGCCATTCGGCGATTGTCCGTCATCGTCGTCTGTCAGCGGCTTGGGTACTCGCTCAACGAGATCCACGACCGTCTCGCCGAACTCCCCGCTGATCGCGTTCCCAACGATGGCGACTGGTCGGTACTCGCCGAGGACTTTCGGGGCGAGATCGACGACCGGATCGAGCGCCTCCTGACCTTGCGTGATCACCTCGATGGTTGCATTGGGTGCGGTTGTGTATCGCTCGACGTCTGCATGCTCTACAACCCCGACGATGCCGCCGCCGCTCTCGGTCCAGGACCTCGCTACCTCATGGGCGAGACGTCGGCTGATCTTCCGCGATCCGTTCCCCACCCAACCGTCAATGCAGCCCCGGAGGCAAACCCGATGACCGAACAGCAATGGCACCTCGCCCAAATCAACATCGGACGGCTCACGTACCCCGTAGACGATCCACGATCCGCCGAATTCATGGACAACCTCGACCCGATCAATGCCCTCGCCGAGCAGTCACCGGGGTTTGTCTGGCGGCTTCAAGACGAGTCGGGCAACGCAACCGCAATCCGGGCATTCGATGACGAGACCATTCTGCCCAACCTCACGGTCTGGGAATCGATCGAGGCGCTGAAGGACTACGTGTTCAAGTCCGATCACGCCCGCTTCGTACGCCGTCGTCGAGAGTGGTTCGAGCCAATGGATGACCTCCCGGTGCTCACGATGTGGTGGATTCCAGCGGGTCACGTGCCAACACTCGTCGAGGCGAAAGCGCGGATCGATCACCTCGTCGAACACGGACCGAGTGCCCACGCGTTCTCCTTCCGCCCGACGTTCGCGCCGCCTGCAGTCGACCCCGCTTCATAGGAGGCTGGGCCGCTGGTTCGCGCCACGAAGTTGTCGTCGCCCATAGCAGGCGACCGGGTCGGTCCATGGCACAATTTCGTCATGGGCGAACTTCCGGCGGGGACGATTACGTTCCTCGTGACCGATATCGAAAATAGCACCGGCCATTGGGAGATCGACCCCGACGGAATGCGAGCAGCCCTCGCGTTTCATGACTCGATGGTTCGCCGGGTGATCGACGATCACAACGGCAACTTTGTCAAGCACTCGGGAGACGGATGCTGGGCAGCGTTTCGGGTCGCAGCACACGCTGCGGACGCCGCAATACAGATACAACATGAAGTACAAAACGAACCACCAGAGGTTCGTGAACGGCTCAAGGTCCGTATTGGCTTGCACACCGGCGAAGCCGCGCCGACCGGAGCGCACTACTTCGGTACGGTTCCCAACCGGATGGCGCGCATCAGCGACCTCGCGAACGGCGACCAGATCGTGTGCTCGTCGGCGACAGCGAGCCTGTTGCCATCCAGCTACAACGTACGAAGCGCCGGTATCCACGAACTGCGCGGGATCGGTATCGACGAAGTTCACCTGCTCACCGATGATCGTTTCGAGTCCGATGTGCGTCCGCTTCGCCGCCCGGTGCTGCCAACGAACCTGCCGCGCATTCGCACGTCCTTTCTCGGACGCGAACGCGAAGTCGAGCAGCTGGTTAGCCATGTCGGTGCCGACCACTCCGTGGTCACGTTGCTCGGTCCCGGCGGGATCGGAAAGACCCGACTGGCAATCCACGTCGCGACACTCGTCTCGCAGAGCACGGCGAAGTCCGTCGTCTTTTGCGACCTGACCGCGGTTCGCGAAGCCGACGACGTTGCCTCGGTGGTCGCTGACTGTATCGGTGCCCGACAACAGCCTGGGATGACGCTCGCCGAATCGATCCTCGACTACATCGAGGAGCGCGATGTCCTGATCATCCTCGACAACTGCGAGCAGGTTCTCGGAGCGGTCCGAGAACTCGTCTCCCTGCTTTCGGTCGCCGATCATGTGGCGATCGTTGCGACGAGCCGATCGGCACTGCACCTCCAAGGCGAACAGATCCTCGATGTTCCGCCACTCGATGCAACAGCGTCGGGCGTCGAGCTGTTCATCAGCCGAGCGAGCGAACACGACTCACGCTTCTCGGTCGCCGACGGTGAAATCGAAATCATTGGAGAGGTCGTGAAACGGCTCGACGGCATCCCACTCGCGATCGAACTCGCCGCTGCCAGGGTCCGCCTGATGAGCCCTCGCGAGCTACTCACCCGGCTCGACAGCACGTTCGACATCTTGAGCTCGAGCCGCCAAGAGGGGCGTCACGAGACCCTTCGTGACACGGTGAAGTGGAGCTATGACCTGCTGACCGAAGCCGAGGCGGCAGTCTTTGATCGCTTGTCGGTGTTCGCTGGCGGCGCCAGCCTCGACGACATTGCATCCATCTGTGTAGACGGTGAGCTGGTAACCGAAAACAACGTGCTGGACATCGTCCTCAGCCTGACCGACCAGTCGATGCTCGTGGGGCGCACCATCGAGGGCTTTCGCCGATTCGAGATGTTCGAGACGATGCGTGGATTCGGCACCGAGCGGTTGCGCGACGCCGGTCACCACGAGCCGTACCAAAAACGCCACGCGTCGCACTTCGCCCACCTCGCCTCCCAACAAAGCGAGCGCATCTTCTCGGCCGCCGAACACGATGCGTGGAGGGTGCTCGACGCCGAATGGGCAAATCTGAGAGTTGCGCTCGAAGTCCTCATGCGAACCGGCGACCTCGATTGCGCGGCTGGACTCGTCGGCGACCTCGTCTATTACGCCACGTTCGCGATGCGCCTCGAGCTGTTCGTTTGGGCCGAGGAGCTACTGGCGCTCGATGCCATTGCGGAACATCGCTCCCTCGGTGACCTCTGCGGGGCTGCTGCGCTCGGTGCATATTTGACCGTGAGCGGCCGGACCGAGGAATTCGCCGAACGGGGGATTGCCGCAGACCCGCCTGATCCACAAGGGTGGTGCCGCGTCGCACTCGCCTCGGTGTTCCTGAACAACCTTCACGCCGCTGACGCCAGTGATGAAATGACGAAATCGTGGGTGGCCTCAGAGCCGGCCACGATCGGTGGTCAGCTGTGGTCGCATGGGTTCCGAGCGTTTCATCTCTGCACGCACGGAATGCCTGCGGAGGCACAACCCCACGTCGAGGCAATGCACAAGCTCGTCACATCGACCGGCAGTATCTCGGCGGCGGCGCTCGACGCTTGGGCGGCCGGCATGGTCTCATCGTTTGGGGACCTCAAAGGAGCTATTGCGACGTGGCAGGACGCCCGTGAGGGTCCACGCTCGATGCCCCGTGATCACTTGCTCGAACATCTGCTGGTCGGGCTCATCTTGCACTTCACGGTGCACTTGCGCGATGTCCCCGAAGCGCTCGAGAACTGCCGCTCTGCGCTGCAGAGTGCGCTCGATAGCCACTACTACGCCGGTACAAGCCACCTCTTTGGCGTGACCGCAATCGCGTTATGTCGTGGTGGTAACCCGCAGGCGGGAGCCACGCTGCTCGGGGCCATGACCGGCAACGGCCACCTGCCAAGACAGAATGCGCTCGATGCCGTGGCCGATGCACTGGGAGCCGACGCAGCGACGTTTGAGGAGGCGGGTCGAGCGCTCAGCATCACCCAGGCTGGCCACCTGGCGTTGGACGCGCTCGATACTGCCCTCGCCGAACAGGTGAGCGAAGTCGGCGCTGTATGACGATCTTTCGGCGACGCCACGACGTTGCTCCGCTCGACATGGACGAACCCGCTGGCTACGTGGGATGGTCCGCCGAAGCGAAGGGCATCTGGCTGTGGAACACGCTGATCGGTGGAACCGCGCACGCCCCAACCGCCCTGCCGCCGTTGACGCTGCCGTTCCGAACCGCTCCACTTACCGAAGCACGCATCGTGCTCAGCCCTCGTGAACTCGACAAGGCACTCACCCGTGAGTCAGACCTCATGGAGCCCGGCCGCCCAAAGCTGATCCACGCACGTGGAGCGGTTGCGATGGTGCGGCTGTCACCCGCCGAAGGGACACGCTTTACCGGCTTGCTCGGCCCCGACGGAGCCCACGGCCTGATCCGACTCTCGCTCGTCGCCAAGGTGGAGGGCGACGCCGCATACACACCTGCCCTCGCGCTCAAGTTATTGATCGACGGACAGTGCTCAGCAGACGTGTTGGCGATGAACCACACGGTCGGACAAGGCCGAGACTTCAACCTCTTCTCGAACACCATGACCAACGACTTGAGTCATACCCACAACGAGCTGCGGCTGGCCCAGCGCGTGATGTCATATTTCTTTCATCGGGTGTCGAACCAGCCGCGCCGCATGGTGAGCACGCACCTTGCGACGCACAGCACGGATGGTTCGCCGGTCGTTGACGTCGTTGCACCCGAGCGCCTGGTCTTCACGGCAACACCTGCGGCCAACGCGGTGTTCGAGGATCGTGCCGGCGTCGATTTTCGACTCGTACTTCGTGAACTCGAAACGGATACGACCCTCTACGCCGTCGACGGAATTACCGATGGCCGAGCAGAGCCCATCGGCACGATTTCGATGACAACACCGTTCGTCTCGAGCGACGGCGGCGACCGGTTGTTCTTTCGACACGTGCACGATCCAGCGCATCGAGTTCTCGACTAGAAGCTGATCGATGCTTCCCAGTTGCTGGGCAACATACGACTGAACCGGACCGCCCGCTTGTCGTTGCGTTCGACGAGCTGGGCTTCGAGCCGGACGAGAGCCGACTGTAGATCTTCGACCGCATCAACCAATTTGGGGTCATCGATCCACCTCGGCGCGGTCAGTCCCATGATGTTGTTGCCGCCAACGTTGAATCGGCTTGTGTGCGACGCCTGATCCATCAAGAAAACGTCTGCCATCGTCGGCGCTGGCAGCGGGGTCCGCAGGGAGCCGTTACCGATCGCCTCGACGAACCGTTCGAGGTTGATAATCGCTTTGTCGTCGGGGTCTTGGGATCCAAGTATTGGAGACATATCGCCACAGACCTCGTGCATCACGTTGTTGTAGAGGAAGACGGTGCAGAGCTCGACGAGCCGATCGAGGTCCAGGGGTGAGTCCCGGTGATCGACGTTTGGGATGAGGTCGCAGATGGTGAGGTACCAGGCGTGAAGATGGCTATCGGCCGCAATGCTCGCGTCGTCGTACAACAGCACCTGGAGGTAACGGCGCACCATCGCTTCGAGTTCAGGCCACACCAGTAGCGAGTCCTCGACGTATGGATGGTCGGCGATCGCTCCAAGCCCTCGTTTTGCGATGTCCTTTGGCGGAATCCAATCGTCGAGATCGAACGAGCGCATACGGTTCGCAAACAACGCGGACGCGGCTTCGCCGGTGATGAAACTCGACGCAATGAAGTAGCTGCTCTTCACAAAGAACGCCCGGTACGCAAAGTCGTTGACCTGCAGCGTCCCGTAGCTAAAGAAGTGCATGAAGGGCCGCAGGCGATGCCACGTAGGCAGGCTGTACGCCGACAATGCAAAGGCCTGGCCGATCACGAAGTGGACGTCGAGTAGGTGTCGAGCAAAGGGCACACAGCGAATGTCGGCGGCGTTGACGACGCGCTTGGCCCGATCCCAGGTTTCGTCGCCGGGCTCGTGCACGAACTCACCGACACTGATATTTCGGGGCGTGAGCGCGCCGTCGACAAGGTCGAATCGAGCACAGATCGGTGGGAGGACCCCAGCAAAGAGTTCGGAATAGTCGAGCTCGAACCCATCGTCGACCGCCGTGAGCAGAAACGGATTTGGCCCTTGGGTGCGTAACCGAACGAACGTCTCGTCCGAGGTCGGATGCCGCCAACCGTCACCGGTGTCTGGAAACGCGCGATTCCACGCAAAGTCTGGGTCCCAGGGCACGTCGGGTCGGATCGGCGAATGCGAGTACGTCCCGAACCCGAGCTTGCCGAGGCCGTAGTAGAACGCCTTGTACCGGGGGATGAGTTGCGCCTCGTTCGGGAGCTCCTTGGGCACCATGAGCTCCTTGGGTAGCCACTCCAGGCCCGGGTAGTGGCTGCAAGCAGGCACGAGGTGCGGCATGGCGCTGACCGGCGGGACACGTCGCCGGAAGCTCGTATCGGTCCTGTGCGCCACGGTACGTTCGTGGACCCTTCGCATCCACAGAATCCAATTGACCCGCGAGATGTCGCGAGCCGCCGGCGGCGGCCCTGATGCACGAGCGACAGTGCGTTGTTCGTCGCCAGCGACCGGTCGGGGCCGGCGCCATGTGCCGAGCGCGTCAGCGAGACCAGCATGGTCGAGCAGATCCGTGGTGGTCCATCCGTTTCGCACGGCTTCTCGCATGACGAACAGGTGCCGTAGGTGGTCCTCGATGGCCGATCCTGGCTGAATTCCGCGGAAACGCCGCAGATGCGCGTGAGCCTCGTCGGGGGAGTTGGTCGAAACGTCGAACACCGAGCGCAGCTGTCGTGCTCGGCGGCGGAGTTCGGCCGGGAGTTTTGTGAACGGCACCCGGTACGAGGACGATCGTTCCACGACTTCTGCCGCCAGTTCGACGAAGGACGCTAGTGGCTCGCCCGAGATTCCGGGCAGAAGGCGCGCCAGGTCGACCCCGTCGTCTTCGGCGGCGAGCAGAGCGCTTCCGAGATCGTCGAAAACTTGCCAAGGATCATGATCGAGCGGTTCGTGCTCGAGGTCGGGAAGCTGCCACCGGAGTTGGTCGACGATGATGCGACGAGCGACCGATGGTTCATGGTTTTCGGTACCGGAGACTTCGGTGGTGAGCGGTACGGGAGTGCCAGCATGTGCATTGAATGGAAATTCAACGATGGGATCGCCGACCGCCCACACACGGCGAACCGAAATCGACGCGTCGAGTGCGCCAGCAAAGGCCTGGTCGCCGGCTTTTTGTGCAGAGAAGGCCGTGAGCTCTAGGCGGTCCCATGGCCAGTCGTGAAGCGCTGGCGGCACCGTGGCGGCGATGTTGCCGACGCTGAAGGCAGCCGCGGCCTGGGTCGCGAGCGCACCGCCGAGGCTGTGGCCGGTCATCGTCAGCGAACTCGGAGCTCCGTCGTTTCGATCGGCGATGTCCTCGAAGCACCGCATGAGCGAACCAAATGTGGTCAGCACCGAATCTCGGAGTCCACCGACCACCTCGCCGCTTCTCGAAATGCGATGATCGGCCGAGTTCTCCAGGAATTCCATGTCGGTAACCCAGTCGGGGTTGCCCCTCTCGCGAACAAACCCCTGGTATGCGGCTCGGTGGGCGCTTCCGCTCTGGGACCCTCGGTATGCGACGTGCACGTCGTACCCCAACGCGTGATGCCGTTCGAGGACGATGCCCATAAGGCTCCACGCCGGTGGTTGGCCGTCGAGCGCTCCGGTCGCTCCTTCGAATGCGTACAGCCGGTCTGTGGCATCGGGGTGTTTCTGGTCGGCCACCACGGTGATGGTCGGGTCGATGGGACGCCCGTCCCGATGTGCGCCGTACTGACACACGGCGACGTCGCCGATCGGGTCGACGACGGAACGGCAGGCCGAAAGGTACCGGTGGGAGGTCCCGGTATTGACCAACGCTCCACGCCACGGCTCGATCTGACGGTAGTCGAAGAGAATTGGATCGAGCGCAGTGTTTGTTGGCCAACCGCGGGTAGCGCCCGGTCCGCTCAGCGACGGTTGTGCCGCCGCATACCGATGTGCGAGTGCGAGCATGTTGTCCCGTCGGCTCGACCCTGGCCGGGCCCACTCTTCGTAGAACGGGTCAACGGGCCACAGGAGGGACTGGTTGTGGACCTGATAGGCCAGCAAGCAGAGGTCGAGCTGTTGTAGATCGTCGACGGTGGGAGAAGCGGTTCGTCCAGCGGTGATACTCACGGTGGGCGAATTCTAAACCCAGGGCCGTGCGAGCGGGGGAGCCGAGCGAGGTCTTGCTTCTGCGTCCACTCGCCCAATATTGCTAGAAAAGCGGTGCTCTTTCGCTGTTCTTGGGACCTTGAGGAAATCTTGAGTCGAGGTGCCCGAATCTCCCGCCGAAGCTCCTACTACGCAAACACAACTACCCAGTATGGAGAAATGCAATGTTCGGCACGAAAGGTCGGTTCGGGGCAGTAGCCCTCGCCGCAATCCTCACAGTTCAGGTCATGGTGCTCGCCCCGCAAGCATCGGCCCAGAACAACACGTTTGCCTGTGACCCAGGCTTCTACCAGGTCATCTCTGGCCAGCTGTCCCAGTTCGACACCGGCAACGGCGAATACACCAAGCTCGGCGAAGACAGCACCAACTACAACGCAATGGGCTATCGCATCGCAGACGGCTTCCTCTATGGCGTACGCGGCGAGAACGTCCTGCGCATCGACTCGACCGGCGTCATCACGACCCTGTTCGATATGGGTGGCCTGTCCGGTGGCTACACCGGTGACTTTGGCGACGATGGCCTCCTCCATGTCAGCCGTGGCGGACGCGACTGGCGTGCGATCAACGTCGAGACCGGCGAGATCACCATGCGCCCAGACCTCAGCAAATACACGGCGGTCGCTGACGTCACCAACGTGTACGGAATCTTCTACGGCATCAGCAGCGACGGCATCCTCACCGCAGTGGATCCCGAGGCTGGAACGGTCTCCGATATCGGTGCCGTGTCCGGTCTTCCCGAGACCTTCATGTCCTACGGCGCTGCATGGTCGACCGCTGGTGGCAACCTCTACGTCGGACGTAACTCCGGCGAGATCTACCAGATCACCGGCTACTCGACCGGTTCCCCCGTGGCCACCCAGGTCGCAAGCGCACCAGCGACCAACTCCAACGATGGTGCGTCGTGCTCGCTCGCTGCACAGCCAGCAGGCATCGCCGACGTAGACGGCCCAACGCCCGAAACCGAACCATCGACCCCAGAAGGCAAACAAGCGGCCGAAACGTACGAAGAGAACTACGTGCCAGAGCCGACGCCGGAACCAGAACCACAGCCAGAACCAGAGCCAGAACCAGAACCAGA
>CALLAA010000155.1 GCA_938002955.1 uncultured Acidimicrobiales bacterium | reverse complement strand
ATCACCATGTTCACCGGAATCTGGCCGACGTAGGAGTCGTTTCTCCATCCGGCGGGTGGTG
The DNA here is from genome assembly GCA_938002955.1 of uncultured Acidimicrobiales bacterium. Classification (GTDB taxonomy): domain Bacteria; phylum Actinomycetota; class Acidimicrobiia; order Acidimicrobiales; family SHLQ01; genus SHLQ01. Next base: position 15,384 of record CALLAA010000155.1, on the reverse strand, counting down.
TATCGCTACGGGCCTCTGGTCGCCGAACGTCGACGGCGGGGACCGCCACCGATCTCAGCTGCGGTGACTCCCACTGGCTTTGCAGCGGGATAGACCGCTGTGTGTTTCGGTATCTGTCGTCCGTCTGTAATGCCCGAATGTTCAAGGATCGGACCCCCCAACTGTGGGGTGAGCATTTTGAACATCGAACTATCGAAAGAGGTAGAAGTTACCGAATAGTAGGATGTCCGACTATTGGGTGGTCGTGGTAATCTGCGGTATGGCAGGAACCAATGCTTCGGACATGGACCTTGTGGCCGAGGCTCGCCGCAACTGGATTGCGGGTGGACTTGGCGAGGTCGATGCCATGGTTTCGGCAACGTCGCTCGCTCGGGCACACCAGATCGTCCTCGGTCGGATCAACCAGGCGCTCACCGAGTTCTCACTGACGTTTAGCCGCTATGAAGCGCTCGCCCTGCTGAGCTTCGCTCGCGGCGGATCCATGGCGATGGCTCGCATGGGGGAGCGCCTGCAAGTGCACCCCACAAGCGTGACCAGCACGATTGATCGTCTTGAGCGCGACGGCCTTGTCACGCGCAGTCCCCACCCCGACGATCGGCGCGCCACCCTCGCCACGCTCACGCCACACGGCCGCAGCTTGCACGGCGAAGCCACCAAAGCGCTCGAAGCAATTCGCTGGGGCATGGGCGAGATCGGCAACGAACAACTCAACAACCTGAATCAGGAACTCGCCCACGTGCGGGCGTCTGGTGGGGACAATGTCAGCGGTTCGATCCGAACCGATGCGAAGGGAAACTCATGAGCGAACAAGCCAACGCCGAGGATGCCTGGCGGTCATAGCCCGAGTACGCCGCCTGGCGGGAGCGATACGACGCAGCCTCACTGCGCGACACGCCGTTCGAGACCATGTCCGGGGTTCCCGTCGAGCCGATCTACGGCCCCGGTCCGTATCCGGGCGAGTACCCCTACACCCGCGGTGTCTATCCGAGCATGTACCGCAGTCGCCTGTGGACGATGCGCATGTTTGCTGGGTTCGGCACCGCCGAGGACACCAACGCTCGCTTCAAAGACATCTTGCGCAATGGCGGCACCGGACTCTCAACAGCGTTCGACATGCCGACGCTCATGGGGCGCGATTCGGACAGCCCGTGGGCCTTGGGTGAAGTCGGCCGAGCAGGCGTTGCCATCGACACCCTTGCCGACATGGAAGATCTGTTCGCCGACATCGACCTGTCCGGGGTTTCGACGTCGATGACCATCAACGGTCCGGCGGCGATCATCTTGGCCATGTACGTCGCCGTCGCCGAAAAGAACGGCATTAGCCCCGATCAACTCGCCGGGACGATCCAGAACGACATCTTCAAGGAATACCAGGCGCAAAAGGAGTACATCTACCCACCGCGCCCAAGCGTTCGAATCTTGACCGACATGATCGAGTACACGAGCGAACAGATGCCGCGCTTTCACCCGGTCTCGATCAGCGGCTACCACATTCGCGAAGCGGGAAGCACCGCGGCCCAAGAGCTCGCATTCACGCTGGCCAATGGGTTTGCCTACGTCGAAGCAGCGACCGCAGCTGGCGTGGACGTCGATGAGTTCGCCGGCCGACTCAGCTTCTTCTTCAACAGCCACAACGACTTCTTCGAAGAGATCGGCAAGTTCCGGGCAGCACGGCGAATCTGGGCCCGCTGGATGAAGGAGCGCTACGGGGCCACCAGCGAGCGTTCGATGTTGTGTCGATTCCACACCCAAACCGCCGGCGTTTCGCTGACCGCCCAGCAACCCGAGATCAACATCGCCCGAGTCGCCATCCAGGCGCTCGCCGGTGCGCTTGGTGGAACACAAAGCCTCCACACCGACAGCTTCGACGAGGCCCTGGCCCTGCCCACGGAGAAAGCGGCGCGCATTGCGCTTCGCACTCAACAGATCGTCGCCCACGAGACCGGCGTCGCCAACGTCGCAGACCCGCTCGGGGGGAGCGATTACGTCGAGTGGATGACCGACGAGATGGAACGCCAAGCAGAAGCGATCTTCGCCCACCTCGACGAACTCGGACACGGGTCGATTCTCGAGGGCGTCTACGAAGGTATTGAGAACGGCTACTTCGTCGGTGAGATCGCCGACTCGGCCTACCGATTTGAGCGCGAAGTGAACAACGGCAATCGAATCATCGTGGGAGTGAATGCGTTTACCGACGGCGACGATGGCCAGAAGGACCTCCTACGCATCGAGGCCGAGGTCGAGGAATACCAGCGCAAACGGCTCGACGACGTCAAGCTCGCACGAAATGACGACGACGTCGCCCGCACGCTCGCCGCCGTGACGGCAGCGGCCCAGGACGCAACAGCCAACGTGATGCCTGCAATCCTCGATGCGGTCAAGGCCTACGCCACGCTCGAAGAGGTCGTCATGGCAATGGAAACTGAGTTCGGAACCTACGTAGAAAAGGCGATCATCTAGATGAGCGACGAACCACAGATCCGCATCCTGCTTGCGAAGCTCGGGCTCGACGGTCACGACCGTGGCCTGAAGGTTGTCGCTCGCATCTTGCGCGACGCCGGAATGGAGGTCATCTACCTCGGTCTTCGTCAGACGACCGACAGCATCGTGGCCGCCGCCGAGCAGGAGGACGCCGATGCCATTGGCCTCTCGATGCACAACGCCGGCCACATGACGCTGGCTCCGGCAATGGTCAAGGCCGTGAACGACGCGGAGCTCGACTGTCCGGTCATCGTCGGTGGCATCGTCCCGGACCAAGACGTCCAGCCCCTGCTCGACGCCGGAGTGGCCGTCGTGCTCGGTCCCGGTGCGTCTGCTGAAGAAGTGGCGCAGTCGGTCCGCGACGCCGTCGCCGCAGTGAACAGCTAGCACGTGGCAGCTAAACGCTCGATACGCGAGCTGTATGTCGCCGCCCGGTCGGGTGAACGCCGCGCGCTCGGCCGGTTGCTCACCGCCGTCGAACGAGGCGGCCCGGCTGCGGACGAGATCAGCGAGCTCGCCCATCCCGACTCTGGCACGGCACACATCGTGGGCATCACTGGCTCGCCGGGGGCCGGGAAGTCAACACTCGTCGGTCAGCTCGTGAGCGACCTCGTCGCCGCCGGAAAGAAGCCTGCGGTGCTCGCTGTCGATCCGTCCTCACCGCTCACCGGGGGAGCGATCCTCGGCGATCGCATCCGCATTGAGGATGGGGAGTCCGAAGCGTTCATTCGCAGCATGGCGACTCGCGGCCATTCCGGCGGTCTGGCCTTAGCCGTTCCCTTGGCTGTCCGTGTCTTTGACGCTGCGGGCTATGACCCCGTCATCATCGAGACCGTCGGCGTTGGGCAGGTCGAGGTCGACGTTGTCGGCGCGGCAGATACCGCCGTTGTTGTGATGACGCCCGGAATGGGCGACGCGGTTCAGGCGAACAAGGCCGGGTTGCTCGAGGTCGCCGACGTGTTCGTCGTGAACAAGGCCGACCGGCCCGGCGCGAACGATGTTCGTCGCGACCTCGACCTCATGCTGGACCTTAGCCATATGACCGGCCAAGAATCCGAGACCGGCTACCGGCCCCCGATTGTGATGGCCTCTGCGCTCCACGGTGACGGCAGCGCCGACGTGTGGGGCGCTGTCGAAGCACACCTCGCACACCTCGACGACACGGGTCTGCGTGATGGTCGACGGAAACACCGGATGCGCACCGAGGTAAAGGCTCGTCTCGAGCAGGCCATGTCGGCAGCAGCGGATCAGGCCATGGATTCGACCGTTGGCGCTGAGTGGCTCGATCGAGCCGAGCGCGCCGACATCGCCCCAACCCGTGCAACCAACGAACTGCTCGCCCTACTCTTAAACACAGATCTTTCGAATATCGACATGCAACGCAATCAGGAGCTCTCATGACCCATACCCCAGCCCCAGAAGACGTCGTCATCCTCGACGGTGCTCGCACGCCAATCGGCCGCTTTAACGGTTCGCTCAGTGGCTTCTCCGGCACCGACCTCGGTGGTCTCGCCATCGCTGCGGTCTTGGAACGCACCGGCGTTGCCGCCGATGCGATCGATTCGGTCGTCATGGGCCACGTCCTCACCGCAGGTGAGGGTCAGTCGGGCGCTCGCAACGCTGCGGTGAAGGGTGGCATCCCGCTCACGGTCGATGCGACCACGGTGAACAAGGTGTGCTTGTCGGGTATGCAGGCCATCAACTACGCGGCGATGCAGATCAAGACCGGCCAAGCGACCACCGTCATTGCCGGGGGTATGGAATCGATGAGCAACAGCCCGCATCTTCTGATGAAGAGCCGCACGGGTTACGGCTACGGCGATGGCCAGCTCGTCGATTCGCTCCAGTACGACGGGCTTACGTGTGCTGTCGAGTCGCGCATCATGGGCGAGGCGACCGACCTGTACGCCGGTGCCGAGTCGATCTCGCGAGACGACCAAGACGCTTTTGCCGCGGCCTCGCACGATCGTGCGGCCCGGGCCATCAAGGACGGCATCTTGCGCAGCGAGACCTTCACTGTCTCGGTGCCGCAACGAAAGTCCGATCCGCTCGCGTTCGAAGACGACGAGGGCGTGCGTGCGGGAACCGACGCGGCGTCGCTCGGCAAGCTTCGCGCCGCGTTTGTTGGTGATGGAACCATCACCGCAGGTAACGCGTCGCAGCTCTCCGACGGAGCGTCGGCGATGATCGTCACCAGCCGCGCTCGTGCCGAGGAGCTCGGTGTCGAGCCGCTCGCTACCGTTCTTGGCTACGGAATGGTCGCCGGTCCCGACAACTGCTCGCTCCTGCACCAGCCATCACGCGCCATCCGCAAGGCAGCAGAAAATGCCGGCGTTGCGGTCGAGGACATCTCGCTGTTCGAGATCAACGAGGCCTTCGCAGCGGTCGGCCTGGCATCGGCAGCCGAGCTCGGCGTGTCGACCGACATCGTCAACGTCAATGGCGGAGCGATCGCTGTTGGACACCCGCTCGGAATGTCCGGAAACCGCATCACCCTCGCACTTATGCACGAGCTCCGCCGTCGTGGCGGCGGCATCGGTGCCGCTGGCCTGTGCGGCGGTGGCGGTCAAGGCGACGCCATCATCCTCAGCGTGTAGCCGCTCCGGCGCGAATATGCCCGCTCGATTAGCGGTGTGACGCCCGCCACCCGTAGTGTGTCGACTGTCACGATTGATGGCTTTGTGTCATCGGTCGACAACCTGGGGGGTTTGCGTAGTGCCGATCGAGTCGTCTGGTGAGAGCGCGGGAAATCCGCGGCTCTACGAACTGATTAAGGACACGCCAAAAGAGGGCCCCGGCCCGACGGTGTGGGCCTGGCCGGCGTTCGTCGAACATCTGAAGGTTGCCGGACAGCCGGTGCAGGGGCCGTGGCCGCCGCACCAGGAGAAGCGTCCGGACCCCGACCCCGACTCACTCCCTCGCGCCGTGGCGGACCCCGGCGAGTAGCGAAGCACCGAATTCAGTCCTGTCGATCATTTTCTAGACGAGAAACCGAGTATCCATGTTCCCTTCCCGCTTTCGATACGAAGCGCCCACGAGTATCGAGGAAGCCATTGCGCTCCTCGGTGCAAACGAGGACGCCAAGGTGCTAGCCGGTGGGCAGAGCCTCATCCCGATGATGAAGCTTCGCTTTGCCAACCCAGCACTGTTGGTCGATATCAACAACATCCCCGATATGGGTTACCACCGTGCCGACGCTGATGGTTCGTTCCGAATCGGTGCGCTCTGTCGCCACGCCGACCTCGAGAAGTCGACCATTCTCCGCGAGCATCAACCGTTGTTGGCGGCGGCTGCGCCGCTGGTCGCCGACCCGATCGTACGAAGCCGGGGGACGTTCGTTGGCTCGGTTTGCCATGCCGACCCTCAAGGAGACTGGGCGGCGTGCATGGTCGCACTTGGCGGATCGATTATTGCGCAGGGTCCGAACGGCAAGCGTGCTGTCGAGGTCAAGGACTTTGTTTCCGGACCATTCACGACGGTGCTCGCACGCGACGAGATTGCGATCGAAGGTGTCGTGCCCAGCGCACAAGGAACCCGCACCGGAGGGTACCTCAAGCTCGAACGTCGAGTCGGCGACTTCGCCACCGCAGCGGTCGCCGTATCACTCGACATGTCCGGCGGCGTGGTCAAGAACGCTGGTATCGGCCTGGTCGGCGTCGGCGCACAGACGATCGACGCTTCCGAAGCCGCCGCTGCCTTGATTGGATCGAGTCTCGACGACGACGCCGTCGATCGGGCCGCCGAGCTCGCTGCCGCAGCTTCGAATCCTCGCGGCGACCACCGCGGTAGTGCCGACTACAAACGGCACATCATCTCGACGTTTGTGACCCGAATTATCGCCAATGTTCAACGATCAGAAATGCAGGTCGCGTAATGACGAGCCTCTTTGAAGAACTCCAACCCGCAGCTGCCGCTGAGGTGCAGACCACCAGGGTCGACATCAAGATCAACGGCGAATACAAAGCAGCTCAGATCGAGCCTCGGTTGTTGCTCGCTCACCTGATTCGTAACGGCTTCCGGCTCACCGGTACCCACACGGGCTGCGACACCACCAACTGCGGAGCCTGCACCGTCTTGATGGACGGTGCTCCGGTCAAGAGCTGCACCGTCTTTGCGGTTCAAGCGAACGGCCATGAGGTGACCACGGTTGAGGGCCTCGCTACGGCGAGCGAACTTCACCCGATCCAAGAAGGGTTCAAGGACGAGCACGGCTTGCAATGTGGGTTCTGCACTCCGGGCATGATGATGTCGGCCAAGGCTCTGCTCGATGAGAACCTCAACCCGACCGAGGACGAGGTCCGCTGGGCACTTTCGGGGAATCTGTGCCGTTGCACCGGCTACCAGAACATCGTGAAGGCCGTGCTCTGGGCTGCCGCCAAGATGCGAGGCGAAGCGCCACCCACGTTCGGAGCGCCCGCAGACGATAGCGCGGACGAGATTGCGGACGATTCAGCAGAGCAGCCAGAGGAGCGCAGCGACGAAGCTGCGATTGCGGACGATTCAGCAGGAGGAGAGGGCTAATGGCACTCGACGAAGTCAAGATTGGTGGCCTCGGCGCAAGCCGTCGCCGTGTCGAAGACAACCGGTTCATCCGCGGCAAGGGCAACTATGTCGACGACGTAGTGCTTCCTGGCATGTTGCACATGGAGATCCTGCGGAGCCCGCTCGCACACGCACGTATCAAGTCGATCGACACGAGTGCCGCCTACGCAATTCCGGGCGTGCGCATGGTGATGACCGGCGAGATGATGGCCGCCCGCAACCTGGCGTGGATGCCGACCCTGTCCTATGACACCCAAGCGGTGCTCGCCACGGACAAGGTGCGTTTCCAGGGGCAAGAGGTGTGCGCTGTCATCGCCGACGACCCCTACATCGCACGCGACGGCGTCGAGGCAATCGTTGTCGACTATGAACCGCTCCCGCCGATCGTCAACCCGACTCAGGCAATGGCCGACGATGCGGTCCTGATTCGAGACGACAAGGTCAACCAGAACGACAATGTGATCTTCGATTGGGAGGTCGGCGACCGGGAGTCGACCGATCGGGCGTTTGCCGAGGCCGACACGATCTCGGAGATCGATCTGCACTATCCGCGGTCGCACCCAAGTCCGATCGAAGCGTGCGGTTCTATTGCGGACTACGACCGGTCGACCTCCAAGCTCACCGTGTACATGACGAGCCAGGCTCCGCACATCGTGCGTGCCGCGGTATCGATGGTGGCCGAGATCCCCGAGCACATGATTCGCATTATCGCTCCAGATCTCGGGGGTGGCTTCGGCAACAAGGTTCCCGTATACCCGGGCTATGTCATCTCGATTCTCGCGTCGATTTTGCTCGAGAAGCCGGTCAAGTGGATCGAGGACAAGACCGGCAACCTGATCTCGACGGGCTTTGGCCGCGACGTCTACTTGAAGGGCAAGTTGGCGCTTCGTAAGGACGGCAAGATCCTCGGCGTTCGAATGGACACCGTTTCGGACCATGGAGCGTTCTTCTCCGATGCCCAGCCTTCGAAGTTCAAGATCGGACTCATTCACTCAGCGTTTGCCTGTTACGACATCCCAACCGCCTATCTGACTAACCGCGGCGTCTATACGAACAAGGCGCCGGGCGGGGTTGCGTACCGATGTTCCTTCCGAGTCACCGAGGCAATGTTCTTCCAAGAACGGATGGTGCAAGCAGCCGCCGACGACCTCGGCATGGACCAAGCCGAGTTCCGGCGGGTCAACCTGGTCAAGGACGACGACTTCCCCAAGCGGACCCCATTTGGGTTCCTCACCGATTCAGGGCAGTACGAGAAGTGTCTGCAGATCGGCCTCGACGCCATCGACTACGACACGTTTAAGGAACAAAAGGCAGAAGCGGCTAAGCGCGGCCGCCTTCTGGGAATCGGTATCTCTACGATGACCGAACCCCTTGGAGCGGGCAACAGTCGTGAGTACGACATCTTGGGTATCAAGATGTTCGATTCGGCCGAACTCCGGGTCCATATGACCGGCAAGGCAATCCTGCGAACGGGTGCAAAGACCCAGGGCCAGGGCCACGAGACGACGTGGGCACAGATCGTTGCCCACGAGCTCGGTATACCGGCCGAGGACATCGTCGTCGAAGAGGGAGACACCGATACCGCTCCGTTTGGCATGGGCACCTATGCCTCGCGTTCGACACCGGTCGCCGGTGCTGCTGTGTCGATGGTCAGCCGCAAGATCCGAGCGAAGGCCCGCAAGATCGCTGCGCACCTGCTCGAAGTTTCCGACGAGGACATCGAGTGGGAGCTCGGCCGGTTCTATGTCCGGGGAGCTCAAGACCGAGGTGTCACGATCCAAGAGTGCGCAATGGCTGCCTACAGCAACGTTCCCGATGGGATGGAGCCTGGGCTTGAGAACAACGCCTACTACGATCCGCCGAACCTGACGTGGCCGTTTGCGTGCTACATCTCCACCGTCGAGGTCGACCCGCTCACCGGCGTCTGGGATGTCATCCGCATGGTCGCCGTCGATGACTGCGGCGTCCGGATCAACCCAATGATCGTTGAAGGACAGATCATGGGCGGGCTCACCGAAGCGTACGCGATGGCGAACATGCAGTTCATCACCTTCGACGAAGACGGCAACTGCATTGGCTCGAACTACATGGACTACCTGCTGCCAACCGCGTGGGAGACCCCAGGTTTCGAGTTGCACGAAGTTGTGACGCCATGCCCGCATCATCCGATCGGTGCAAAGGGAATCGGCGAGTGCGCCACGGTGGGCGGTCCGGCTGCGTTCGTGAACGCGGTGATGGATGCGCTCAAGGACATCGGTGTTCGCAACATCGACATGCCGTTGCTGCCCGACCGTGTCTATGAAGCAATCCAGACCGGTCAAGACGTATCCGGACATCCTCCAGTGAAGAACCGATAGGGGCTGGAGTGGATGTTGGTCGCGCCGTCGAGGGTTGGGGTGTGCTTGAGCGCGCTGTTGACCTGGCGCGCCGTGGGGAACCCTTTGTGCTCGCCACCGTCGTGTGGCGTGAAGGGCCATCATCAGGCCAGCACGGGTCGCGTGCCATCTATACCGCCGATGGCGAGATGCACGGCTGGATCGGCGGAGCGTGTGCCGAGCCGGTGTTCAAGCGTGAGGCGGTCAAGACACTCGAAGCGGGGAAACCTCGCCTGCTCGCACTCGGTGCCAGCGATCGGTTCGGCGACTTGCCGGACGGAACGATGGCCGTCGAGATGTCGTGTCAGTCAGAGGGTGCTCTACAGATCTACTTGGAGCCGGTGATGTCGATGCCACATTTGGTGATCGTCGGCGACTCGCCGATGTCTCAGACCCTCGCCCAACAAGCCGGTCATCTCGACTGGAATGTCGAGCTCGTGAACGGTTCCGATTTCAGCGAAGGCGTGGCGTCTTCGAACTCGATCGTCGTGATTGCAACACAGGGCCATGGCGATGAAGAGGTGTTGACCTCGGCGCTAAAGTCGGCGCCCGCTTACGTGGGTGTGGTTGCGTCGGTGAAACGAGGGGCGAGCCTTCGCGAGTTCCTCGCAGGGCAGTCGATCGACTCGGCGCAACTCGATGCACTGCACATTCCTGCCGGGCTCGACCTCGGCAGTACAACCCACAAGGAGATGGCGGTTGCCATCTTGGCTGAGCTCGTGCAGCGTCGTGCTGCGGGCGAGTTCACCGGCGTCGTTATTGACGCACCGCAACCAGAGACCGCGATCGATCCGATCTGCGGCATGACCGTCGACGCCGTGCCAACGAGCAATCCGCTCGAGGTTGGCGACGAAACGTATTACTTCTGCTGTCCGGGATGCCGGGCGGCCTTTGAAAGCCAGCAGGGGGCCTAATGCTCATAACCGACGATTTCGAGGTCGATCATCCGATCGACAAAGTATGGGAGTTCTTCCAGGACATCCCCGGTGTCGCTAAGTGTTTGCCGGGCACCCAGCTCGACGAGGAGATCGGGCCCGATCAGTACGCCGGTGGCGTGGTGATCGGTCTTGGCCCGGTCAAGCTCGAGTTTTCTGGAGAGGCCGAGATTCTCGAGCGTAATGCCGAGGATCACACCCTCAAGATCGATGCTGCCGGAGCGGAGAAGAAGGGGCGAGGACAGGCGCAGATGTTGGTCGACGCTGGTCTAACCCCGACGGCCGGTGGTACCAAGGTCGAGGTGTCCATGGACCTCAACTTGTCGGGTGCCGCTGCCCAATACGGACGAGGTCTCGTCAGCGACGTCACCGCCGTACTGTTGCGGGACTTTGCGGTCAATGCCGAAGCTCGAATGGATGCCATTGCTGAGGGGCGTAACCCCGACGATGTGACAGCTACGGCGTCGAGTCCGAGCGGCTTTGCCATTGGCCTGGCCGCCGCCAAGATGGCGCTCCTTCGAGTGTTCCGTCGTTTCTTTATGCCGTACGACCCCGCTCTTGTAGGAGGCTGATTCATGTTGTGGTGGATTGGAAATATCTTGTTGCTCGTCGCAGCGCTCGTCGCTGTGGCGTTGCTCAGTCGTTTGCTCGGAGCGGTTGAACGTATCCGCAAAGCAAGCGACGACATCCTCGCCGGCGGCGTCGCTGCCATTGGCGATCTCGAGACAACGCCGGCGTTGCTGGCCCAGACCGATACAACCGTTGCCGAAGTGGCCGATGGCGCAGTGCGCTACGCCGGTTCGGTCGCCAAGTTGTTGCCAGGGGAGTAGGAGAAATCATGCCATTTGTTGCCGGGGTGACGGTATTCCTCGCCCTTCTCATCGTGGTCTTTGCGGCCGTTGGACTCAGCAGAGTCGTCGGCCACTTGTACCAAGTCGACAAGACACTCGAAGCGCTCACCGGAGGAGTCGACGTCATTGCTGACAAGACCTCGACGGTGCCCGCTGTCGTCGAGTCCGTGAACGCCAGCTTGTTGCCGGTTCGAGACTTCGCGGAGGGGATCTAGCTATGACCGTACTTGCTGCGTCTGGATGGGATTGGGGGTTTTGGCTCGGCGGAATCATCGTGCTTGCGGTGGTCATACTCGTCGTGTCGATCCTTACTCTCGCTAACTCGATTGCGAACCGAGCGACCGATATCAACACTTCACTCGAACAGTCGGTGAAGAACACCGCAGGTCTCGCTGGTCTGCAAACCACGATCGAGTCTGCGAACGCGATCACCGAAGGCCTCGCCCGTGGCCGAGCAAAGCTAGGAGGCTGACATGCTGTTAGCACTGACCGAACGAAATGAAGAGCTGTGGTGGACGGCCGTCATCCTTGGCTTTGTCGTGATCGTTGCTGTGGTGATCTTGTTGAGCCTGCTGGTGAAGTTCGTTAGCACGATCGAGAGTCGTGTCACCACGATTAAAGCCACGCTTGAAGCTGCAGCCTCGAACACCGGTGATACGGCGCTCATTGCGCCGACGGCAACGAGCGTTGAAGGTGTCCTGAACGAAGGCCTGAACCATCACCTGTTCCTCGGCCGTGTCTACGAGAAGGTGCGCTCATGACCACACTTGTCACCCTGTCCGTGATCGCAATCACGTTGCTTATTGCTGGGCTTGCGTTCTTTCTCTTCGTACTGGGCAGCCAGCTTTCTCGAGTAGCCACGCTGCTCGAAGAGTGCGCGGTGCTCGTATGGAAGATCAAGAGCGATACGACGGCCATCGAGCCTGGCCTGCAGAGCGTCAACGCCACCGGCGGCATCGTTGCCGGAGCGCTACCGCTGCTCTACGGGTTCGCCGAGGACATCGTCGTCGGCGCTACCCACGAGCCTCGCCCCGACGACTACGAGAACCCACCGGCCCTCCCCGCAATGGGCAGCCGCCGCAGCCGCCTCATGGAGGGTGTCGGATACAACCCGGAGTGAGGTCTGCGCCTGGTCCCGCGGGGCTAGGGGCGGTCATCGTGTCACACCCCACGAGTAGGCTGACTAGCGAAGCTTGCGAAGCACCGTCAGCCTAGGTTCTGGCTCGATCGGGCTTCTCAAAATCAAAATCAGCATCGGCAGTCGGCTTCGAAGACCGCCCGGAACATCGAGACGAAATGGTTCTGGGTATGGGTGCAATCGGTGAGCGATTGGTTGAGGTCGGTTGGCGGGCGAACGATGATCAGTCGCAGGTCGTGCATCTTGCGGCGCAGTTTGCCGACAGTACCGAGTGGGCGGAGGCTGGCTATTCCTCGGCAAGCCGATGGATCGCCGACAAGCTCGAGATCGCACACCGCACAGCGAACGAGTGGATTCGTATTGGTCGGTGCCTGCGTGATCTCCCGGCCACATCGGCAGCTCTCGGCGAGCAACGAATTTCGTTTAGTAAGGCGAAGGAGCTGACCCGCTCGGCGACAGCGGAGAATGAGCTCGACCTGCTCGAGCTGGCCGAAGCCGTGCCAGCGAGCGAGCTCGGTCAGGCGATTGCGGCGTGGCTCCAGCGATACGAATCTGATGCAGTGATCGACGCACGGCATCACCACGCTCGCTCGCTCCGTTGGCAGACGGAGCGTGACGGGATGGTCAGCGTGGTTGGCCGGCTAGGCCCCAGAGCGGCTGGCGTCTTTGCTGCCGTGATCGACGCGCAGGTGATGCGCCAAGCGCACCGACCCAAGGAGGCGGATACCGAATGGCCCTCGCTCGCACAGCAACGGGCTGATGCGCTCGTTGAGGTGCTCGGTGATGGTGGAGCGATTGTGGCGGCCGAAGTCATCATCCACGTTCGGGCTGACGGAGTGAGCCTTGACGACGGAACGCCCTTGACCACGAGTTCGGTCGCGGGCTTGATCGGGGACTCCTTCATTCGTGCTCTCGTCCACGATGCTAAAGGTCGTCCGATCAACGCATCGTCCCGGCAACGCCACCCGACGACTCGTCAGAAGCGCGTCGTCAGGGAACGTGACCGAACATGCCTCGATTGCGGTAGCAACGAGCTGCTTCAGTACGACCATGTCCCCGACTACGAGGAGTCAAAGCGAACCGTCGTCGATGAGCTCGAACTGCGATGCGCCACGTGCCACCGCTTCCGACACCAGCAAGCGAGCTAGAGGATGTTCTTTCGGTCGCTTCGGCGGTACGTACCTAGGATGGACGGTGCTACGTAAGGGCTGACGGTGCTACGCAAGCTTCGCTAGTCAGCCTACTCGTGGGGTGTGACACGACCTTCGGCCCCTGGTCCCGCGGGACCAGGGCCGTGACGACTGCCTTGCACATTCGTGTGCGAGCATGTTGGTGTGCAACGAGGCGAACCACGTTCCTGGAAGACCCATGGCTCGATGGCCAAGGTGAAAAGCCTGTTTGGTTTCGGACGCCGGCTGCCGTTCCTAAAGCTCGCCGCGTACGGAGCGACTGGGATCGTCGGACTACTTGTTCTGTCGTGGATCGCCGTCGCTGTCATTGCTCAGGACAGGATCGTCGCCGTCGCTGATGCTCCGCAGGCTGAGGTAGCGATCGTGCCAGGAGCCCGGGTGCGCAGCGATGGACGGCCAACGCTTGCGCTTCGACAGCGACTCGATGCGGCCGCTGAGCTCTACGAACAGGGAACGGTCGAACATGTGCTTGTCTCGGGCGACAACCGTGAGACGCACTACAACGAACCGGTCGCAATGCAGCAGTACCTGCGGGGCCTCGGTCTGCCGCAAGAGGCCATTACGCTCGACTATGCCGGCTTCGACACGTGGGACACGTGCCTCCGAGCAACCGAGCAGTTCGGCGTGACCGACGCCGTCGTGGTGACGCAACCGCGTTTCGCCCAACGAACCGCTGCGTTGTGTTCCCGAGCCGGGATCGAGGTATCGGTCGCGACGACAGATGACTATTTGGCCCGAACGTCGCGCAAGCTTCAGGCTGATACGCGCGAACGGCTGGCAGTGGTGAAGGCTCTCGGCGACATCATCCGTACCCCCGAAGCACACCACGGCGGTCCCTTCGTTGGACTGATCGGGTCCGACGACAACAACCTCTGAACCTGGGCTGATGGATGGGTCGGCTGCAGCGGGCGATTAGAAACTCCCGCGCGTTCCCTTCGACGCCTCACCGCCGGCGTTGATCGTGATCAGGCCGCACTCTCGACATGCCCAAGCATCGCGAGCTCGTCCGGAGCCAACAACCATGGTCGCCTTGCGGCTAACACGGTCCGAGGCGTACCAAAACAAGTGTTGTAAGGACCACCCAAAGAGCAGGAACCCGCCGATCGTGCCATGGACCTCGACCATTCCGTCGGCCATTTCCTCATCGCACTTTCCGCAATTCATGGCGCCAACCTAGTCCCGGCTCTCGCCGTGCGCTGTTTCGCGTGCGCTGCTAGTCGAGCGTGGCGAGGTAGGCGAGCGCCCGTGGGCTGAGCTCATAGCCGGGGGAGAAGCTAATCGTCAGTCCGAGCGCCTTGAGCTTTCGAACATCGTTCTTGAGAACATCCTTCTCGATCCCAATGCTCTCGGCGAGGTCTTGGGCCCGTACCTGCGGGTGCGATTCGATAAGCCGGAGAACGTCGATGGTCCACGGGCCACGCTTGCTCGCCTTGTCCAAGCGCGCCAAAACGAGTCGTCAATTCCTCAATGTCGCTCGCCGACAGTTCTCTGGTGTTTCGCAAGGCAATACGTGGGTCTTCGCCACCGAGCCGAACCCGTATCCGGTAGATATCGCCGGTAGGTCGGCTCATGAGCTCGTCGCGGAGTGCCGCCTTCGTTGGAAACCCCGCTCGTTTTGCTTCGGCTGCTGTCACGGTCGACAACGGCACACTGTCGACGCTGTCGATAGCCAGAAGCCCCACCGACGTTCGTAGCGTGCCGCCGGCTTTCACCGTCGGCTTCTTCCACCGACGGAAGATCACGTCGATCTCACCGGCAACAATCCGATCGAGTACCGCGCGCTTGATCAACATGTGAGCGGACACTACTCCTGATTACGGCAGTTACATCCCCATATCGATGCACTCGGAAATCTGCACTGTGTGGCCGCCA
>CALLAA010000154.1 GCA_938002955.1 uncultured Acidimicrobiales bacterium | reverse complement strand
TGGGCCACGGCGGCCGAAGGCGGTGGAGTTGCCTTCGTTCGCTCCGCCGATGGTCAGGCCTATACCTTTGCCGCCGGAGAGGATCCCCAGACCGGTGAGCCCCTCGACGCTGACGATCGCGTTCGCGTTGGCAGCATCTCCAAGATCTACACCTCGGTCCTGATGTTGCAGCTGGTCGACCAAGGACTCGTCGAGCTCGACGCCCCCGTGAGCACATACGTCGACGGTCTTTCCATTGCGAACGACGTCACGATCCGTCAGCTGCTCAGCCACCAAACAGGCATACCGAACTACACCGACAGCCAAGGGTTCTTTACGGTCATCGTCGCAAACCCGGAGCGAAAGCCCCTGCCCGAAGACCTCGTGGCGTTCACCAACGGCGAGTCGGACTTCGAGCCCGGAAGTCAATTCGCCTACTCGAACACCAACTTCATCATCGCCGGGATGGTGATCGAGGCAGTCACCGAAGGCTCCCTCGCCGTCGCGCTCGAACGACAGATCACAGAGCCGCTGCAGCTAACCGCGACCGCATTCGACGACGGCACGATCACCGATGTCGCTGGCGGCTACTCGGCACTGACGCCGAGCGGCAACTCCTTCGACCAGCCCTACACCTCGATCGCCTATGGATCATGGGCCGCCGGCGGACTCATTACCACCACATCGGAACTTGCCACGTTCCTCGACGCAACGCTCCGTGGCGACCTCATCAGCGTCGAATCGCGCCAGGCGATGATGGACGGCGTCGACTCGGTGACTGCCTACGGACTCGGCCTCGCAGCCGGATCGAACTTCGGCGTTGGTCACCGCGGATCGATCATTGGTTTCAACTCCAGCGCCGAGATCGACCTCGACACCGGCGAGATCGTCATCGTCGTCGTGAACAATGACTCTCGCAATCCCGACGTCGCCACGTCGCTGCTCGCCGACGTGCTCCGAGACACCTAGCCGCTACAGCGATCGAATCCGTGCGTGCGTGAGCTCTTCGAGAATGTGTGACAGCACCTGGTAGATCACCTTGCTGTGCGCTTCGGGATCGTCCTCATCGATTGCCGACTCGTCTTCGCCAACGTCGAGTTGCGTGCCGAGCACCAGGCGAACTTGATTGATCGTGCTCATCCAGGCATCGGCATCGTCGATGCTGATCGCTTCGTCGTTGATCGTGGCCTGGAACGTATCGAGGGCATCGAGCCGCTGCATGAGCAGTTGATCATGGACCATCTCCTGATAGTCGCTCTCGAGCTCCTCGTCGTCGGGATATGCGGTTGGGTAGAGCCGCTTGGTCGTCTCGGGGTCGTTGACGAGCAACACTTCCCGAAGCTCCTCGCCCACTCGGACGAGCAAGTCTCTCATCGTGTCGTCGAGGCGAACCACGATCGTGGAATCGTCACGGGCGGCGAACATGCGCCGGAACATCACTCGCCGCCGTCTTTCTGCATCGTGGCCCAAAGCCCGTGTTCATGGAGCCTGGCCACATCGGCCTCAGCCTTCTCCTTCGTTCCATTCGACACGACAGCCCGACCCTTGTGATGCACGTCGAGCATCAGCTCGGTCGCCTTTGCTTCGGAGTACCCGAACAACTTCTGCAAAACGAACGTCACGTACGACATGAGGTTGATCGGGTCGTTCCACACCAGAACCACCCATGGCGTATCCGCGGCGACCTCGAGTCCGAGGTCGAGGTCCGGATCTGCGACTTCGAGCGGCGCGGTCATGTGGTGTACTCCGGTTCGGGCAATCGCGACTCATCGCGAATTCCGGGGTGAGTCGCCTCCATGGCGTACCACGCGATCGCTGTCCAAAGCAGCACCGAACCAACGATGTGCAGCGCCACGAGCGCCACAGGGACACCGGTGGCGTACTGGATGTACCCAATGCCGCCTTGGATGAGAGCGAGAATCCCGATGCGTTGAAAGGAGCGCTGATCGACGTCCGTCCATGGCATCGCCAAAGGTGCGCGATGCGAACGAATCAAGCCGGCAACGATGAGAGCCACGAGCAGCCAGCCGAGCAGCGAGTGGATGCGGGTGATCTCCGAGATATTGAAACCGAGGCGGGGGATTGGTTCGCCAGACGACTCGCTACCGGTGTGTGGGCCAGAGCCGGTCACGAGCGTGCCGACAACGATCACAACGCTCGCCGCAACAAAGAGCGCTCGGGCGTGCCGCAGCCGGGTGCGCATCGAATCGGCCAAATCGGCCGAGAGACGGTGTTCTGACCTTGGCACTCGGGCCCGGTAGTCGAGGACGACACCGAGGAAGATGAGCACGATCGACAGAAGGAAGTGTCCAAGCACGACTCGTGGATCGAGTTCGGTACGGGTCACGAGCATGCCCAAGAGGACTTGTCCAAGGAACCCGACGACCATCGCCATAAACCAGCCGTCCATTTCGCGGCGGTTGCCCGTTCGGGCGGCGAGCCACGCGGCGATGACGGGAATGATCGCAAGTCCCGAGATCATCCGGTTGCCGAATTCAACCGCAGAGTGAAAACCCGGAGCGTCGAGCTCGGTGTTCACCGTGCATGTTGGCCAGTCGGTGCAACCCAACCCCGAGCCGGTCAGACGGACAAGGGCTCCCGTAACCGTGATCGCCATGAGCCAAATCAAGGTCATTCGCGTCCAGAAGATGAGCGGTCTTCCCCACTGCATTGCCATGCCGGTGCTCTGGTCGTCGGATCGGGACATGTGACAACGATACGCCCGATGGCTTTGGCACAAACCCCTAAACCGCCCGTACCATGATGGACGTGACGACCACTGCGCCCCGGGCCGACCAGAGCCGCTCTACGATCGCGGCCTACGTGGCGTTGACCAAACCGCGCATCATCGAGCTCCTCCTCATCACCACGGTGCCAACGATGATCGTCGCTGAACGCGGATGGCCGTCGGTTTGGCTCATGGTGGCCACCGTCATCGGCGGCACGTTCGCAGCTGGCGGCGCCAACGCCGTCAACATGTACGTCGACCGCGACATCGACAAGATCATGGATCGCACGAAGGGGCGTCCGCTCGCCACCGGCGAAATCGAGCCCCGAAACGCACTCATCTTTTCTGTCGGACTGCTGATCGTTGCCGGGCTCTGGCTCGGCCTGTTGGTCAACCCGCTGTCCGCTGCCTTCGCACTCGCTGCCGCCGCCTTCTACATCTTTGTGTACACGCTTTGGCTCAAGCGCACATCCACACAAAACATCGTCATCGGTGGTGCTGCTGGATGCATGCCCGTGCTCGTCGGCTGGGCAGCGGTCACCAACAGCATTGGCTGGGAACCCGTTGTCCTGTTCGGCGTGATCTTTCTGTGGACGCCACCACACTTCTGGGCGCTCGCCGTCAAGTACAAGGACGACTACTCCGCAGCCGACGTCCCCATGCTGCCCTCGGTCGCCAGCATGGAGACAACGTCTCGA
Source organism: uncultured Acidimicrobiales bacterium (assembly GCA_938002955.1). Classification (GTDB taxonomy): domain Bacteria; phylum Actinomycetota; class Acidimicrobiia; order Acidimicrobiales; family SHLQ01; genus SHLQ01. The sequence goes on along the minus strand of CALLAA010000154.1, from coordinate 10,290 downwards.
CAGATCTTGGCGTACACGCTCGCTGTCTGGGCACTGTCGCTCGCGTTCACCCCGATTGCCTCCATGGGCTGGATCTACACCGCCACCGCAATCGTCGTCGGTGCGATGTTCACCTACTACGCCGTCGCCCTTCTGCGAGACCCGACGCCGAAGCGTGCAATGAGCATGTTCACCTTTTCGATCACGTACCTGTCGATGTTGTTCATCGCCATGGCCGTCGATCAGCTTGTTCTGTAACGGCCAAGGCCTCCGGCCCAATTCTTGGCCGAACAGAACAAGCATGCCTTCCCCTCTGGGAGCCGTTCATTCGCCACGGAGGCTGAACGCCAGAGGCGGTGGTCACGTGTTTGCTGCTAGAGCGTTCAAGCGGCACGCAGCCTGGGCGCCGGAGGTGGCGTTTGGGAGGGTTGCCGCCATCTAATTCTGCTGATTTCTTGGGGCCGACGTTTGGGGCTCTTGTGGTAGTTCGAAGCTGCGGAGCCGGTTCGAACGGTCCCGGCCTCTGGCCAGGCGCCGAGCATCGACGAGCCGCCAGGCGAGGGATTGCGACCGCGCGAATGACTGTGACATTGGTCTAGGCGTTGGTATTGGGTCAATTGCCGCGCGAGAACTAGTGTCTCGATTGCCTGTAATGCGCCAGAAATGGCTTGGATTCCTCTAACCTCGGAGGGTCCGCTTTGCCGTGGCGCGACCACACATGTCCAAGGGTGACAACGTTTAGATGACAGCGACTGACACGCACACAGAAACCCATGCCGCCGACGGCGTCATGGACGCCCCAGCCGAGGGCGATGGCCTCTACCGTTTGGTGGCCTCGAACGATCACAAGATGGTCGGTCGCCTCTGGATTGGCGCCAGCCTCCTCATGCTCCTCTTGCTCGGTGTACTCGGTGTCATCACCGACGTCGAACGAGTCGACCTTGGCGATACCGAAGTCTTCGGAAGCGTCACCAAGTACTTCCAGGGATGGGTGCTTTTCCGCACCGGCATCATCTTCATGGTCGTCATGCCGTTGTTCATCGGCATTGCAACCGCGATCGTTCCGCTCCAGGTCGGATCCGCGTCGATTGCCTTCCCTCGTCTCGCCGCAGCGTCGTTCTGGGGCTGGCTGTTCGCCGCCGGAGTTCACATCGCATCGTTCCTCGCAGACGGCGGCCTTGGCCCAGCTGTTGGTACCCGCACCGAGGGAACCTTGCTCACCATCGTCTCGCTCGGCTTCATGATCGTGGCGCTCCTCGCCTCGTCGGTATGCATCGCAACCACGATCGTTGCGCTTCGCCCCGCTGGCATGAACCTGCAACGGGTCCCTACCTTCTCGTGGTCGATGCTCGTCGCAACGTCGGTCTGGCTGTTCTCGCTCCCCGTCCTCATCGCCAACCTCATCTACAGCTACGCCGATCTGCAAGGCCGACCGCCGATTGCATTCGGTAACCCCGATGAGCTGTGGGCTCGCGTCGAATGGGCCTGGTCACAGCCACAGATCTACGCCTATGCGATTCCCGTGCTCGGCATCCTCGGCGACATCGTCCCCGTCGCAGCCAAGCAGCGTCAGGCGAACCGGCCAGTGCTTCTCAGCTTCATTGGCCTCTTCGGCCTTTTGAGCTTCGGTGCGTGGGCACAGACCTTCCTGTCCCGTGGTTCTGATCCGGCCTTCCAGACCGCCGTAGACGTCGCCGACCGCGGCAACTACATCTACGACGAGTTCCTCTACATCGCCTTTGGTATTGCGGCGTTCATCCCGGTCTTCCTCGCCTTTGGTGGCGTGATGGACACGATCCGTCGCGGTAGTGCTCCAAAGCCCGGAGCCGCACTTATTGGAGCCCTCTCCGGTGCGCTGCTGCTCCTCGGCGCAGTCATCGTGGGTGAGATACGCGTGATCCCACTGTGGGACGCGCTGCACATCGACAACGTTCTGCTGTCGTCGTCGACCGCTCAGCTCGGAATGATCGTGGCTGCATCGGTGGCCGCATCGGCTGGTGCCCTCGTCCATTGGGGCCCCAAGATCTTCGGCGGCTACGTCAAAGAACCGATCGCCATGCTCGCCGCAATGGCGCTCCTCGGCGCCGGTCTGATGCTCGGCATTTCGAACCTCGTTGCGGCCTTCGAGGGGCAGCCGAACATCAGCGCTGCACCACTCGATAGCTCGCTCGTCGAAACCATGAACGTCATGGCCGCCATTGGCTCGGCGCTGCTGGTGCTTGGAGCGCTCGCCCTCGTCGGCGCAGTGATCCCGGCCGCTGCAAGCTCCGAACAGCTTCCTGACGATCCATGGGACGGACACACCCTCGAATGGGCATGTCCGTCACCACCACCGGTTGGCAACTTCGTCGAACCGCTCGAAACCATCACCTCGTCCGAGCCACTGCTCGACGAATTTGAGGAGGTCAGCTGATGGCATCAGACGTCGCAGTCGCCGCACCACCAGCGGCCGAACTCTCCCGCAACCGGACGCTCGTCGTCGGTACCGCCTTTGCTTCCGTGGCCTCGATCATGGTGTTCGTTGGCCTATTCGCCGTGTACATCTCGGTCCGTCAGAACAACGAATTCCTCGTCGAGAACGGCCTCCCAGGAGGCACCCTGTGGTTCCCGGAAGGTGCGGTACAGATCGCGCCGGGCACCATGATGATGTTCACCACCTGGATCTCGGCGTTCACGATCTCGTGGGCCGTGCAGGCAATCCGTAACGACGACCGTCGCAACGCCTACGCCGCGTTCGCCGTCACCTTGGTGATGGGTGCCGCGGTCATCAACCAGATGGTCTTCGCTGTCCTCGACTTTGGGTTGCCCGTCGACCGTTCCGTGCCAGCGCTCATGCTGTACGTCATCTACGGCAGCTACATCGTCTTCATGGCGATCGCCGTGGTCTTCGTTTCGCTGATGGCCATTCGTGCTATCGCCGGACAGTTCAACTCCCAGAACGCTGATGGTGTACAAGCCGCAGCGATCTTCTGGTACGCCACCGTCATTATGTACCTGCCCGTCTGGTACCTGATCACGATCACGAAGTGAGCCGTAAATGATCCCAACAGGTTTCAAGTTGTATCTCGGTATCGCAATGGCCGCAGCAGGTGCTGCAGCCATCGGCGGTTACACCAGCGGCGGCAGCGTCGTTGGGCCGATCAGTGCTGGCTACAAGGGCGGCGTTGGCGATCACGTCAGCTACGTCGTACTCCTCGGCGTGGCCTTCGTGTCGCTGATCGTTGGCTCGTTGCTCACTATCTTTCGCGATGCTGACGCCGAGGCTGTTGCCGACGCCATGGGCGTATCGGTGGCACCGGTTGGACAACGTCCGGTCGCGTCGTCGATCTGGCCAATCGTCGCCGGCATCGGGTTCGCGTTTCTTGCAGTAGGCATGGCCGTAAGCGCCGTCGTTGTTGGTATTGGTCTGGTCATCTTGACCGTCGTGGCCTTCGAATGGACGATGACCGCTTGGGCAGACCGGGCAACCGGCGATGCCGCAACCAACGAATCGCTTCGCGACCAGCTCATGGGCCCATTCGAAGTTCCATTGCTCGGACTTCTCGGTGGCGCGGTCTTCGTATTCGCCGCATCTCGCATCTTCCTCAAGTACCCGGGAACGGGCGCTGTCGTCTTCGGTGCGATTATTGCGTGCGTCATTCTTGCAATCGGCGTGCTTATGGCGCTCAACCCAAAGTTGTCAAAGAACAGCCTGCTGGCAATGACTGCAGCGCCGCTCTTCGCCGTGCTTATCTTCGGTGCCTACTCGGCTGCGACGACCGAGCATCACGACGACCACGGAGACGATCACAGCAGCGAAGAGCACAGTGACGAGGTCGACGAGGCCTCGTGAACAATTCCGCGAAGAACCCACACAACTTGTCTTCCCGCCCGAATTTGGGAAAACTTTCACAAAGTCATTCGATGTCGCCTGATGGCGCCGAAGGATCTCCTATGACCCCCACTTTCACGTCCGCCCGCAAGGTCGGTCGCCTGCTCGCCGTCGTGGCTGCATCCATCGTGCTCACAGCATGTGCGGGCGACGCCGAGCTCGACACCCTGAACGATCTCGCTGGCCCCGAAGCCCAGGCCATCGATCGGTTCATGAACTGGATCCTTCTGGTGTCCTACGTCGTGTTTGCCATCGTGCTCGGCATCACGATGTACGCGTGGAAGAACTTCCGGATCAAGACCGACGAATACGAAGAGGGCGATTGGCCCGAGCAGATCCACGGAAACACCAAGGCCGAGCTTGCCTGGACCGCAGCTCCAGCGATCATCCTCGCAATCGTCGGTGTATTTACGATCAGCTTGCACAGCAGCCTGAACAGCGCGGATTCCAACCAGATCAACGTTCTGGTCGGCGGCGAAAACGTCAGCTGGGAACCCGAGATTGTCGTTGTTGGCCAGCAGTGGTGGTGGGAGTACCAGTACCACTTCGGCGACGTTGAGCTCACCGCACAGCGCATCGAAAACCTTCCAACCCCCGACATCACCACCGCCACCCAGATGGTGATTCCCGTCGGTCAGGAAATCGAACTCGAGATCACCAGTCGAGACGTCATCCACTCACATTGGATTCCGTCGCTCAACGGCAAGCGCGACGCCGTTCCCGGACGCCAGAGCGCACCCTGGAAGATCGAAGCCGATCGTCCCGGCGTCTTCTTCGGTCAGTGCACCGAATTCTGCGGCCTCTCTCACTCACGCATGCGTATGCAGGTCATCGCGCTTCCAATGGAAGAGTTCCAAGAGTGGGTCACCGCGCAGATGCAAGGGGTTCCACTCGAGCCGGAAACCCAGGCATATGTCGAAGCCCTCGTCGCTGGTGAGGTTCCGTCACCTGAAACCGCAGAACAACGTGCGGTTGCAACGTTCCGCGGCAAGTGCGCCTCGTGCCACCTGATGGAAGGTGTTGCCGACGATCTGTGGTCTGAGGAAGCAGTCGCCGATCAGCTCGTTGCTGGCGCAGCCCCGAACCTCACACACTTCTCCAGCCGAACCACGTTCGCTGGCGGCATCCGCAACGTCTGGGATGTTGAAACCGGTGAATTCAACCAGAACGATCTTCGCGAATGGCTCGCTAACCCGGCCGATATCAAAGCGAACTTCACCGATCCAGTTTCCGATGACGACAGCCGCATGCGCGGTATGCCGAACCTCGGACTGAGTACCCAAGAGATCGATGACCTCGTCGCCCTACTCGAAGCCACAGGGCCGAAGCCATCCATGGACATTATTGAGCAGACGGGAGTTGAGGGATAATGGCAATCGTTGAACGCCCACTCGCAATCGGTGCTGGTGACGACGCGGTTCCGGTCGTAGACCGGCCCCTCGGCGATCTCACCCGCCCAAAGATCTCCGGAACGTGGAAGGACTGGCTGAGCACGGTCGACCACAAGAAGATCGGCATCATGTACGGCGTCGCCGCGATGTTCTTCTTCGTCATCGGTGGCGCTGAGGCACTGCTGATCCGCATCCAGCTGGCAACGCCAAACGGCACGCTGCTTTCGCCCGAGGTCTACAACCAGGTCTTCACGATGCACGGCGTGACGATGATCTTCTTGGTCATCATGCCCCTCGCCGCAGCATTCGCGAACTACTTGCTACCGCTACAAATCGGTGCTCGAGACGTGGCCTTCCCCCGTATGAACGCACTCAGCTTCTGGGTGTTCCTCTTCGGTGGGCTCTTCCTCAACTCGGCATGGTTGCTCGGTGGCGGCGCCGATGGCGGCTGGTTCAACTACGCACCGAACTCGTCGGTGACGTTCTCACCAAGTCACGGCATCGACTTCTACGCACTCGGCTTGCAGATCACCGGTATCGCGTCGCTCGTCTCAGCAATCAACCTGATCACCACCGTGCTGAACATGCGCCCAAAGGGCATGAGCTTGTTCCGCATGCCGGTCTTCACCTGGATGAACCTCGTGGTGCAGTTCCTGCTGCTCTTCGCCGTTCCCGTGATCTCGGTCGCACTGTTCGAACTGACCTTCGACCGCCTCTTCGGTGCCAACTTCTTCAACACCGAGGCCGGCGCAGACCCACTCCTGTGGCAGCACCTCTTCTGGATCTTTGGTCACCCAGAGGTGTACATCTTGATCCTTCCAAGCTTCGGCATCATCTCCGAGGTCATCCCAACCTTTAGCCGTAAGCCAATCTTTGGTTACAGCTTCATGGTCTTCTCCGGAATCGCCATTGGCTTCATGGGCTGGGGCGTCTGGGCGCACCACATGTTCGTGTCGGGCATCGGTCCAATCTCGGTCGCAGCCTTCTCACTGTCGACGATGTTCATTGCGGTCCCGACCGGTGTGAAGATCCTCAACTGGTTGGCGACGATCTGGGGCGGCCGACTGCGCTTCACGACCGCCATGCTGTTCGCTGTTGGTGTTGTCTCGATGTTCACCATCGGCGGTCTTTCGGGTGTCACCCACTCGATCGCACCTGCTGATACCCAGCAGACCGACACCTACTACATCGTTGCGCACTTCCACTACGTGATCTTTGGTGGCGCACTCCTCGGTATCTTCTCCGGCTTCTACTTCTGGTGGCCAAAGATGTTCGGATACATGCTCAACGAGCGCATCGGTAAGTGGAACTTCTGGCTGCAAATCGTTGGCTTCAACGTCACGTTCGGCCCAATGCACATCCTTGGTCTGCAAGGTATGAGCCGTCGCATCGACACCTACGACGCGAGCTTCGGGTTCGAGTTCTGGAACCTCGTTGCATCGATTGGTTCGTTCATCATCGCTGCCGGTATCGCGATCTTCTTCTGGAACATCTCCTACAGCCGTAAGCAGTGGAAGAAGGCAGGCATGCCGAACCCAGGACCAGATCCATGGGACGCACGCAGCCTCGAGTGGATGACCGCCTCGCCCACCCCAGAGCACAACTTCGACGAAGAAATCGTCGTGGAGAGCTTGGACGAGTTCTGGCATCGCAAGTACGGCTACGACGAGAACAACAACGTTGTCCGAATCGCCACCGCAGAAGAGGTCGCACAAGACGGATCGAACACCAACGTTCACCTTCCGTCGCCGTCGTACTTCCCGATCGTGCTGGCCCTCGGACTGCCGATCATTGCGTACGGTCTGATCTACAGCCTCTGGCTGTGCATCCCGGGTGCTGCCCTCCTGATCTACGGATTTGTCGGCTGGATCTTCGAGCATCCTGACGATCCAAACGCAGCACACGATCATCACGATGAACACGGTGACGGCGATGAGCCCGACGCCCTCGACGCCCCAGCTGACGATGCTGGCGCTGACGACGAGGCTGAGCTCGTAGCCGCAGGCACCGAAACGGAGGCCGACAATGGCTAGCGCAACCGTTGCTGTAGAGCACGACGAGGATCACGGCCACGCCGAGACCAACACCGGTATTTCGAACAACAAGCTGGCCATGTGGCTCTTCTTGTCTTCGGACTGCTTGTTGTTCGGTGCGTTGATCTCCTCGTTCCTGCTGTACCGCACGAACATTGGCGACAACAACACTGGTTACGACTCGCCGTTCGATGTCTTCGACATTCCGTTCACGTCACTTAGCTCGTTCGTGCTGCTGATGAGCTCGCTGACGATGGTGCTGTCGCTGTCAGCGGTCAACCGCGATGACGAGCGTGCAGGTCGCATCTGGATGATGACCACGGCCTTCTTGGGCATGGTGTTCATTGGTGGCCAGGTCTTCGAGTTCACCGAGTTCTACCAGGTGTATGGCTTGGGGTACTCGACAAACACGTGGACCTCTGCCTTCTACACCCTCACCGGATTCCACGGAGTTCACGTGAGCGTCGGCATCTTGATGTTGCTCGGAACGGTCTTTGGCACCCGCAAGAGCGGTCTTGGCAAAGGAAAGAGCGAAACCGTCGAGCTCGTTGGCCTCTACTGGCACTTTGTTGACATTGTGTGGGTCATCATCTTCACCGTCATCTACCTCATCCCGATCGGCTAGGACTGCTATGACTGCTACCGAAACCCACGTCGATGTTCACGACGAACACGATCACCCGAGTGACTCTCAGTACGTCATCATCGCACTGATTCTCGCAGCGCTTACCGCTATCGAGATCCTCATGTTCGTCTTCGAAGAAGACCTTCCACGCAGTGGCGTCAAGCTTGGCCTGATCTTCTTGATGGTCGTCAAGTTCTGGATCGTTGGTGCGTACTTCATGCACCTCAAGTTCGATAAGCCGATCTTGTGGCAGCTGTTCGTGGCCGGCTTGTTACTCGCTGTCGCGGTGTATTTCATCATGATGTCCGCGTTCGAGTTCAGCTTCTGGAACGACGGCTTTGAGGACCAAGGTCTTCCCGGCGGCGGTAGTTAGTGATCCTCGGGGCCATCGACCCATGGGATTGGCGGCCTCACCCTGAGGTCTGGTTACTCCTCGCGGGAATCATCGGCCTCGGATACTACGCAACCCGGGTCATTGGTCCCAAGGTGGTTCGCTCCGGCGAACCCGTCGTAACGCTAAAGCAGAAGCGCTACTTCATCGCCGGTGTCGTTCTTTTGGCGATCGCCGCCGATTGGCCAATGCACGACATTGCCGAGGAGTACTTGTACTCGGTTCACATGCTGCAGCATCTGCTGATCACGTTCTTCATCCCAATTCTCTTTCTGCAAGCAACTCCAGAATGGCTCGCACGGTTGGTTCTCGGTGGTGGCGATCAAGAGCGCACATGGCTGGGCAAGCTCGCCAAGCCTCTCGTTGCTGGAATCATCTTCAACTTCCTCGCAGCGCTGACGCATTGGAATGGCATCGTGCAGCTCTCGGCTGATTCTGGACCATTCCACTACGGGATCCATCTCGTTATGTTCAGCTCGGCGCTGCTCATGTGGTTGCCGGTTCTCGGACCGCTTCCGGAGCTTCGTCTCTCTCCACCGGCCCAAATGATCTATCTCTTCCTCATGTCGATCATTCCGACCGTGCCAGCCGGATGGCTGACGTTTGCCGACAATCCCGTCTATCCGGCCTACGACACGGTTGAACGCCTGTGGGATATCTCCGTGGTCGCCGACCAACAGGCGGCGGGTGCGGTGATGAAGATCATCGGCGGCTTCTTCCTCTGGGGCCTGATCGCTGTGCGGTTCTTCAGCTGGGCGACCAAAGAACGCGCCGCCGACATGGAGAAGCGCATCGTTCGGCCGCTCACGTTTGAAGACGTCTCCGACGAGTTCGAAAAAGCGGGACCTGCCGTCAGCGAACGATAGTGGCGGCCCCGGGCCACGAAGCGCCGTCGAGGGCAACGATCTTTCTTCGCGGCATCACCGGGCGCTGCGCCGTCTGTGGCAAGACGAGGCTGACACCCAAGTGGGTCTCGGTGAAGTTCCGGTGCGACCGCTGTGACTTCTCGATCGAACGGCACGAGGGGCACTTCGTTGGTGCGGTCGGTATGAACACCATCGTGACCTTTGGCAGCATCCTGATCACCGTCATCATCGGCGCGGCGCTGACGGCTCCTGAGATACCCGCAGTCGAGCTCTCGATCATCACGGTCGCCGTCGGACTACTCGTTTCCGTCGTATTCTTCCCGATCTCCAAGACGCTGTGGAGTGCAATCGACCTCATGATGGTCGATCTCGAACCCGGCGAAGTCGACCCGCGCTATGACCCCAACGTCACGCTAGACAACTAGAGATTTGTACAGAATTTGGACCCTGTGGGGTTCCTTTTTCTGTACAAATCAGGGGGACATCCATGCTTTTGCGGTGGCGGCCAAGGCGTCGACTACCTGCATGACCGTCTCTGTTGGTTCCAGGCCCTCAGCGTCCGCCCAGCTCCGAGCGTCCCAATTCCATCGCACGCCAGGAGGAAGCTCGAGTTGAACACCCTGCTGGCGAGGCACATTGACCGGGTTCTTTGAGTGAACGCCGCGAAGTTCCTTCGGGATCTCTTCGAGGTCGGTCACGACCCGAAATCGTTCAGGAAGTCGGGAGGACAGCTGTTTGCCAAGCGCAGTAGCAAGTTCACGATTCTGCCCTCCCAACAGCAGGTGCTGCTTGTCCATCTCGCGGCCGTATCCGTGCACGGTGCACACGACGTCGACGTGCTCGAGGACCGCGGCGAATGCGGCGCTTTCTTCGGACCGAAACCGCGTCGAGGGGATATGTAGCGGCCGAGCGGCAGGTTGGTCGATCGAGTAATACGTCGCCCCCGAAGCTTCGGCTGCCAAACGCGCAATAAGCGAGGTCACCCGCTCGACGGGGCCACCATGGAATGCGAGGAAACCAAACGACCCGCGGAGCTCCACCTGTTCCTCGACGCCCGGTTGGGCGAGGAGATCGGTGAAGGTCATTCCCCCGGTGTTGTCCACCTATCGAGCAGCGACGCTCGTAAAGCCGCAG
>CALLAA010000153.1 GCA_938002955.1 uncultured Acidimicrobiales bacterium | reverse complement strand
TGAGCAGCGGGTTAGGGTCGAGCCTGCGCTGGCTTCGAAACTCAACCCCGAAATCGGCTACCAATCACTCCACCCCAAAACGTAAGAAACCTCCGAACCGAGGGTTCGGAGGTTCCTATGTCCTGAAGCAGGACAACTGTGCGCGAGGGGGGACTTGAACCCCCACGCCCTTTCGGACACAGGCACCTGAAGCCTGCGCGTCTGCCAATTCCGCCACTCGCGCGAGTTGCGACTCACGAGGTTAGCGGGGTTTTGACGCGACTAGGTGGGGTACGTGATTGTTCCCGACTGGGGCGCGCTCCCGAGATGGACCAATGCGCAGCCGTTCGGCCGCTACCGTTCACCCCATGGGATTGCGTGATCTCGAACGAGCAATAGAGCGAGGCGTCGACGGCGTGCTCGGTCGCGTGTTCCGTGCCGAAGTAAGTCGGTTGGAAATCGAGAAGCGCGTCGAACGAGAACTCGACGCCGGCACCCGCCGTGGGGCACCCGGCACGCGGGTAATGCCAAACGAGATCGAGGTTCGTATCCACCCAGACGATGTCGACGGCCTTGGCGACGAGACGGCGAACATCGAACGTTCGCTGCTCACGATGGCCCGCCAGCACGCTCGTGAAATGTCCTGCGCGTTCGAAGGTCCACTGGTCGTGACCGTGACCGCAACACCCGAAGCACTGCGAGGCACCATCGAGGTCTTTGCAACCGCCGAGCATTCGATCGCTGGTGTTCCGCCAGGCACTCTCATCTACCCCGACGGCTACCGGTACGACCTTGCCCCCAGCGGTCCTGAAGGAATCGTGCTCGGCCGAGATCCCGAGTCCGACATCCAGATCGACGACAAGAAGGCATCGCGCGAGCACGCGCAGGTCCGTCCGAGCCCACGCGGTTGGATCGTCGAAGACCTCGGCTCCACCAACGGCACGCGGGTCAACGGCTTTCGCACCGCCGCCCAATTGCTGCTCGACGGAGACCAGCTCACCATCGGCGACACGCAATTCACCTTCGATGCGTCATGATGGTCACCAATGTCTGACGCCGTGCTCACGCTCCTCAAGTTCGGGTTGATGCTCGTCCTGTACGGATTCTTCGGTTGGGTTCTGTGGTCGGGCTACAACCAGCTTCGGGGAGCACCGGTCGCTGCCGCACCGGTCACCGCACCGCAACCACGGTTCGGCACTCCCGCCAAGACCGCCCGAGGCCAGGTGACCATTCTCGAGCCCGAAGCGCTAGCCGGCGCGGTCATGACGATCGGGGACGAACTCACCATTGGTCGAGCCGCGGCGTGCACGCTCACCCTGGACGACACATATGTGTCCCAACAACATGCCAGCATTGTGTGGCGCGACCGCCAGTACCTCGCCACCGACATTGGATCTACCAACGGCACGTTCGTCAATCGCGAGCGTTTAGTGTCACCAGTAGTGCTTCGACCCGGCGACCGAGTGCAAATTGGCAGTACGGTGCTGGAGTTCTCATGAGTCACGCACGATCAACGGAAGAATCGCCACGATGAGTACAACCGGACTTCGCTGGGGCCTGATCACCGACGTGGGCAGGGTTCGAAACGTCAATCAGGATTCGGCCATGGCCAACGGTTCGTTGTTCGTCGTCGCCGACGGCATGGGCGGACACCGCGGCGGTGAGGTCGCTTCGGGCATCGCTGCCGGCCACTTCATCGCTACCGAATCGATCGCCTCGGTCGCTGAGCTGCACGACGCCGTCGTCGCCGCCAACAATCTGATTCGCGCCAAGGGCGACGCCGACGCCGACCTGTCCAACATGGGCACGACCGTCGTCGCTATGGGAGTGCTCCCGGTCGGCGATGACGACAAGGCGCTGCGGTTCGCTGCGGCGAACGTTGGCGACAGTCGGCTGTACCTCTACGAGGCGGACGAACTGTCCCAGGTCTCGATCGACCACAGCTTGGTGGGCGAGCTCACCCGTGCCGGTCAGATCACCGAGGAAGAAGCCGCCCGCCACCCACAGCGCAACGTAGTGACTCGTGCCCTCGGCGCAGAGAGCGACGTGTCGGTCGATACGTGGGAACTCCGGGCGCGCCTCGGACAGCGATACCTGCTGTGTTCCGATGGTCTCGTCAACGAGGTCAGCGACGCCGAGATCCGGCAGATCTTGAGCTCGGTCGAGGACCCAGCTGCGGCCGCAAAGCAGCTGGTCGATATGGCGAATGCCTCCGGCGGACGAGACAACATCACGGTCCTGATCCTCGACATCGTGGATGCCGCTCGTTTGACCTCGGACGACTCGCCGTGCGATCCCGCCGAAACCACGAACTAACACTCCTCACGGTCGCAGCGGGAATCACGGCAGGCGCGTACGCGCTTGCGAGCCTCGGGCGGACCGCCTCGATTCCCGCCGACCTTCTGCCGTTCTTCGGCGTCGTGCTCGGGCTCTTGCTCGTGGCCCACGTCGTCCTGCGGCGCTTCGCCCCACAAGCCGACCCAACAATCCTCCCGGTCGTCGCCCTGCTCAACGGCCTCGGCTACGTATTCATTGCTCGGCTCGCGAACGACATCGACGATGCGACCACGCTGCCGGGACAGCAAGCAACCTGGACCGCGGTCGGTATCGCGGCGTTCACGGCGACGCTCATCTTCGTGCCACGTATCAAGGTGCTCGACAAATACCGGTATCTCGCCGCGGTTGCCGGCCTGGGCTTGCTCATCATGCCGCTCCTGCCCGTCATTGGTCGTGAGTTCAACGGCGCCCGAATTTGGGTAACGATCGGCCCGATCAACTTTCAGCCTGGCGAGTTCGCAAAGATCGCACTTGCCGTATTCGTGGCCAGCTACCTGGCCGAGAAGCGCGAGATCTTGCAGGTCGCCCGGCTGTCGCTCGGTCCGCTGAGCCTGCCCGAACCCAAACACCTCGCACCCGTTATGGCTGCATGGGGGGCGTCGCTCATCGTCATGGTCGCCGAGAAGGACCTCGGCTCATCGTTGCT
>CALLAA010000152.1 GCA_938002955.1 uncultured Acidimicrobiales bacterium | reverse complement strand
CTGAGGCGTTCGCCGAGCCACCACGGCATGCGCCCGGGCAGATAGCCAATGAGTGGAGTTTGCTTGTCGACCGAGTCGGGGAATACCACCATGTCGTAGCCCTCGTAGGGAAATCCGGTGTTCGGTTGTCCCGCTTTGGCTTCGGCGAGGTCAGCTGCAAGTAGCGCCCCTGGCCCATGACAGAGTGCGAGCGTGTAGAGGTCCCGGTTGTTCGCCCAGTGGAGAATCTTGCCGACATTCACGTCGTCGGGGAGCCCCAGCATTGCGCCGTGGCCGCCCGGTGCGAAGACCGCGCAATAGGGAGAGGTGTCGGTAAGCGACTCATCGACGAAGTCGGTCAACGCGATCGGATTGTCGAACCGTTCCTTGAAGTCGTTGTAGATGCCCAGCACGGCCTTGTCCGCTTCTGGCATCGCCCACATCTCGACCTGGACAGGCGCACCGGTTGGCGTTGCGATGTCGATTTCGAAGCCGGCTGCCCGCAGATGCAACATGGGAACGAGCATCTCGACCGGGTGGTTGCCGGTGGAGAACTTCTTGCCGTTGGCCATCGTCATGGCCTTCTGCTCGGTGCAGATCATCAGGATCTTCTGATCGCCCTGGTACGGGTTTGCATAGACGTGACCGTCGTAGTCGGTCCGGTCTTGGGTGGCGAGTTTCATGGCGAGACGCGACGGGCGAAACGTGCCATCTTCTTCGGCTTGGGGAGAGAGTGGAGTGCGCATGACGGAGCACGGTATCGTTAAGGTAGTAGTATCTTCTACGGTACTAACGCAGAAAGTTGGAACACGTGGCAAATCACACATCGACCGCCATCACCGTCGACTCGCTCGCCACCTTTACTCGCATGGTTGGCGGTCGCTGGAAGATCGGAATCCTGTACAGCCTTGGGTGCGATGGCAAGGCCCGCTTTAACGAGCTCGCCGAACGAATGAGCCCAGTAACCCCGACAACGCTGACCCGGCAACTGCGCGAGCTTGAACGCGACGGCCTGGTCACCAGAACGCAGTTCAACGAAATTCCGCCGCGGGTCGAGTACGACATCACCGACACGGCACACACGCTTATACCGGTACTCGAGACGATCGCCAGCTGGACGAGTCAGCACGAGCAGGCGTTCATCGAAAGCGCAGATGCTCGCCTGCCAGCCTCGCCAACGAACGCTTAGAACGAGCTAGCGGGCAGGTCGCTGTCACCGCCCTCGATGGCGTCGCAGATGGTGGTTGCTACGTGCTCGGCGGTGAGCCCCTGGGGCATCTTGGGTGCTTGACCTTCGATTGGCCGAGTGGCAAGTCCCGTTTCGGTGTGCGGCGGGCGGGCGTCGAGCACCCGCAGTTTCTTGCGCCGCGCTTCACGAGCGAACGCTTCGTCGAAGGACCGGGTTGCCGCTTTCGACGCTCCGTATGCGGCCATGCCAGGAAGGTTCTGCTCGGCGATAACGCCGCTGATGTTTACGACGACTCCCTGCTCGGCCATTCGGTCGAGAGCCGCCTGGGCAACCATGATTGGAATGAAGGTATTGGTGAGGAAGAGCTCTTCCATTGCATCGGTGGAGAGCTCGGAGATCGGGCCAAAGGCGACGACACCGACGGCATTGATGACGATGTCGAGCGTGCCCGCATGCGACAGCGCAACATCCATTGCGTCGGCCGCAGCGGTCGGTGATCGCAGGTCGGCCACATGATGGGCACCCGGGACCGGGAGTGCCTGGAGACGGCTTTCGTCTCTTCCGGACAACGTCAACGTCGCACCCCGCCGATGGAGCTCAGCCGCGAGCGCGGTACCGAGCCCGCCTGTTGCTCCGAAGATGAGTGCGGATGCGCCGTTCAGATCGGTCATGTCAGCCGTCCTTCGTCGGTAGGGGTTGTTTGAAAATGCCCGGAGGTATTGGCCGGTCGCACCTGGTGAGCGCCAACTGCCAAGACGGCGAGGCGCCGAGCGCCCAACGCATCGAGCTCACGACAGACCCGCCAGAGCGTGCGGCCAGCCGTGCCTCGTCGAGCTCGAGCTGATGCTGAAGCGATGGCGGGATCGTCGTGACCGCGGCATTGAAGAGCAACTTGTAGCCAGCGCGTATCGGAAGGGCGAGCGGCGGGTTTCGCAGAAACCTGATGGCATCGGACTGTGCTTGTGACGTCGCGATGTCCGGGTGACCAACGATCCAGTCGTGGAGGCCCTGAGCGGTCTCCGGTAGTGGCGATGCCCCGAGGAGCTCGCCGACCTTGGTTTGTTCGGCGACGAACAGATCCGCGTCGGCGTTGGAGAGGGGCCGATCTCCGAACGCCTGATATGCGGTGAGGAACGAGTTGGTGAGAACGTTGTGGACCCACGCAGCCATCTCTGGACGGCTTGCGCTGTAGGGGCGATCGCGCTCTGACGTGCCGGTGATTGGACGGTGCGCCTTGCGCACAACGTCTACCGCAGCGTCGACCTCGGGCAGCGCGCCGTAGGTGGTTTCGGTGACATACACGGCGGTCCTCGACAGTCGGCCGAGGGGGTCTTGTCTGTAGGTCGAGTGGTCTTCGACACCAGCGGCGACCTCGGGATGAGCGGACTGCACAACGAGCGCCCGAATCCCTCCGAGGAAAACCGACGCATCGCCCAAGACGCGCCACGACACCGAATCCGGCCCGAGAAGACCAGGGTCGCCCGGGTAATCGAGCGTGTCCGCCATTGGCTGAGGGCCATGGTCGAACAGCGACGTCACTGCTCGAACCACAGAGTCTTGGATATCTCGTGCGAAGTTCATTGGCTCGCACTCAGTATTGTTCTCGCCAGCCCGACGTCGAGTGACCCAACGGACGCTGACATGGGCAGATTCGGCGTCGTCAGAACGCGCAGACACGTGGAAAGATCTCTGATCATGACGTTCGATGCTGCGCTTCTCACCGAGATTCGAGACAAGTTCCATCACGCCGACGTGTGTCCGATCCAAGGCCCCCGTGCCTTTTTCGAGAACGCTGGTGGCTCCCTCACGTTGAAGGCCGCCGTTGAGCGAACCGCCGAACTACTGGCCTTCCCAGACAATCAGGGTCGAACGAATGTGGCGTCCAAATACCTCGTCGACGTCATCGAGCAAGGCCGCGCCGACATGAAATTGTTGCTCGGGGCGTCGAGCGGCGAAGTGTTCATTGGCGAGTCCGGAACCGAGCTCCTCGGTCGGCTGGTGCGTAACGCCGTCTTTGCCGGGAGCGGTTCGTTGGTGATTGGTAGTCACCTCGAGCACCCGGCAACCTACAGTCCGTGCCGACGCTGGGCGCCGATTGCAGGCATGACCTATGAACAGGTCGATTTCGACACCGAAACCACGGTGGTGAGTGTCGATCAGTATCGACCCGCAATCACCCCCGATCTCGCCGTTGCCACCATCATTCACGCGAGCCCGGTCACCGGCATGCACGTCGACATCGGGGCGATCGCCGCGGAGATCCGGGCGGTAGCCCCGGACTGCTTCATTATCGTCGACGGTATCCAGCACGCTGCCCACGGACGGGTCGACATCGACGACTACGACGTCGACGGCTACGTCGTCAGCGGATACAAACTCTTTTCCCGACACAACTTCGGTGTCGCCTGGATCTCGGACCGTCTGGCGGCCATGCCACACGACCAGCTCGATGGGGCGCCCGAAACCGTGTGGGAGCTTGGCACACGCGACACCTCGGCGTACGCGGCCTTCTCCGAGGTCGTTCGATACCTCGAATGGCTCGGCAGTGCGGTTGCCGGCGATGCAGCGGCTGCGTCGCCGCGTGAACTGATCGAGACCGCGGCGGTTGCGATCCGCGCTCAAGAGCAGGATCTCGTCGACGCCATGATGTGGGGGACGGGCGGATTGTCCGGCCTGGGGCAACTCGACAGCGTGCACGTTGTTGGGCCGGCAAACAGCGAACACCGCTCTGGCATGATCTCGTTCACGATCGATGGGCACGACAGCCTCGACGTGGTCGACGAGCTTAACGCCGATGGCGTGCGAACCCATGCCCGCAAGCAGGACTACTACTCCGCTGGTGTGCTGAAACCACTCGACCTCGTGAACTGCGTCCGAGCATCGGCAAGTCACTACAACAGTCGCGCTGAAGTCGAACGCATGCTGGCAACCGTCAATCGGCTTGCAGGGGCCTGACGGCAGTGGCACGACGAGGAAACCGAAACCGTCCAGTGGCGCCACCGCGTCCAGCGGTGACGCCAGCACCCTCGGGCGGCGCCTTCCGTCCACTGCGCGATGCGGACCGAGACGCGATAGTCGAGCATGCGTTTTCGATGCTCGAACATGTCGGCATGGCCGACGCGCCAACGCGGTACGCAGATCTGCTCCTCGAGGCAGGTGCAACGCTACGCCACGACGGGCGTGTGCTGCTGCCGCGGCCAATGGTCGACGCCGCGCTCGGGCGCGCTCCGTCGACCGTCGAACTTCCGGGCTTTCGTGAAGATCGAGGGGTGTCGATCGGTGGTCAAGGCGTCCACATCGGCACCGGCGGCGCCGCGGTGCGTGTGCTCGATGCAGTCACCGGCCGCTACCGAGATTCGGTGCTCGACGACCTGTGGACCATGATGCGCGTGGTCGATACCTTGCCCAACATTCACTACGGCCTGCGACCGCTCGTGGCACGAGACATCGAGGATGCTCTCGAACTCGACCTGAACACCGCCTTTGCCGTCACGGCCGCCACCGCCAAACCGACCGGCGTCAGCTTCACCTCGGTGGACACGGTCGATCCCGTGGTCGACATGTTCGACCTGGCGCTCGGCGGAGAGGGTCGATTTGCTGCCCAACCGTTCTCGATGGCCGTTGTCGTGCACGTTGTGCCGCCCCTCCGGTTCTCTCCCGAGGGGTGCGAGATCATGGAGCGGGCCATCCAACGAGGAATGATCGTCCAGACCTGCTCGGCTGGACAGGCCGGTGCCACCTCGCCGCCGTCGCTCGCCGGATCGCTGGCACAAGGCCTGGCCGAAATACTCGCTGGCATCGTGCTCGCCGACGCCATCAAACCCGGCCACCCGTGCATCCACGCGTTCATGCCGTTCGTGTCGGACCTCCGAACCGGCGCAATGACCGGCGGAAGCGGCGAGGCCGCAGTCATCAGCGCCGCAGCCGCACAGTTGCTTCGAGACCTCGACATTCCCCATGCGGTCTCTGCCGGCATCACCGAGGCGAAAGAGGCCGACAACCAAGCGGGTTATGAGAAGGGCTACACGGTGTCGCTCGCGGCGCACGCCGGAGCCGACATGGTGCAACTATCCGTCGGAATGCTCGGGTCGATCATGGTGGCGAGCCCCGAGAGTCTGGTGATCGACAGCGACATGTGCGGAGCGATCCTGCGCTCGGTGCGCGGCGTCGAGGTCGACACCTCCTACCTCGACCTGGCGATCGTCGAGGAAGTGGTCTCCGGCGAGGGGCATTATCTCGGTACCGCCCAGACCCTCGAACTCATGCGGAGCGAATACGTCTACCCGGACCTCGGCGACCGGCAATCGGTCGATGAGTGGGTGTCGGCCGGTGAGCCGAGCTTGTGGGATCGGGCGGGGGAGCAGGTGAGGGAGATCTTGGCGGCGGGTCGCCCGGGCCACCTCGACCCGGCGAACGAGGCTGCCATCCGTGCAGCGTTCCCAATTCATCTCGAGGAGAAGCGGTGAGCGAAAGCGAAGTGGCAGAACAGTGAGCGAAGGATTTGAGATCGTCGTCATCGGCGGCGGTGCCGTCGGTGCGTCGATTCAGTGGCACCTGGCCCAGGCCGGCCGGACCGATTCGGTGCTGATCGAGAAGCATGAGCTCACCGCCGGGTCGACGTGGCATGCCGCCGGAAACGTGCCGACGTTTTCCAATTCGTGGCTGGGTCAGCGCGCCGGAAACTACGCGTGGCAGGTCTATTCCGAACTCGCCGACGACCCCGGTGATCCAATTACCTACCGGCACACGAAAGCGTTCTGGCCAGGCCATACCCCCGAGCGCATCGATCACTTCCACCATCTCGTCGCGATCGCGACAGGGCTCGGGTTCGACCTCCAGATCGTGTCGCCTGCCGAGATGGAAGCCATGCACCCGTACTGGCAAAACGACGGCTCCGTCATTGCCGGCCTGCTCGATCCGTACGAAGGCGACATCGACCCGAGCGGACTCACACAATCGCTCGCTCGCCGATCGCGGGCGAGCGGCGCAGAGGTCCGACGCCACTCGAGGGTCGTGGGAATCGAGGGGCTTGCGGCGGCCGATGCGCGGTGGCGAGTGCACGTCGAGTCCACGGGCGAGACCTACCCGATCGACTGCGACATCGTGATCAACGCTGCAGGCTTCTACGGCGCCGAGATCTCGGCAATGGCCGGCATCGACGTGCCGCTCGCTGTGCTCGAGCACCAATACCTGGTGACTGGAGCAGTACCCGAACTGGTCGCCAACACCGACGTGTTCCCGCTCGTTCGGGACCCCGAGATCATGTTCTACCTACGCCGAGAGAACGACCGTCTTCTGTTCGGCAATTATGGCCATGCGGGCCGCACCGTCTGGGAGGACGCGAAACCGGACGTCTTTGATTCCTCACTGTTTGCGCCCGATGACGAAGGCATTGCCGAGATAGCCGAGCTTGCCATGGCACACGTGCCGATGCTCGGCGAGGTTGGCATCGCCGAGTTCGTCAACGGGCCGATCACCTACACCCCGGACATGAACCCATTGATCGGACCAGCCCCAGGTGTCGACGGTTTCTACCAGGCGGTCGGGGTCCAGATCGGCATCACGCATGCGGCTGCCGCAGGCAAGGTCCTGACCGAGATGATCACCGGCGGCGACACCGAATGGGATGTGTGGCCATGGGATCCGCGCCGCTTTGGCAACTGGGCACTGTCGGGCACAGGGACAAACTCATACGCAAACACTCGGGTCCGCGAAATGTACGAGCATCAATACGGCGCCCCGTACCCCCACCGCATGTGGACCTCGGCTCGGCCGGTCCAACAGACCGCGCTCTACGACACGCTCGCTGCGAACGGTGCCCGTTTCGGTCAGATCGCTGGCTGGGAGCGAGCGTTCTGGTTCGGAGCGGACGAATACTCCCACGACACGCTCAGCTACCGGGATGAGCAGTGGCACGACGCCGTAGCCGAAGAGTGCCTGGCGGTCCGAGACCACGTTGGTGTCATGGACCATGGCGGCTTCACCCGATACGAGATCACCGGCCCCGGCGCTGCCGACTTCCTCGATCGCATGATCTGCACCCGGCTACCAAGCCTTGGCCGAGTGCGGCTGTCCTACCTCCTGCGCCCGAACGGAACGGTGTGGAGCGAGGCGACGATCGGCCGCCTGTCCGATGAGCACTTCCTCTGGCTCGGGCCGACCGCGGCTCGCGAACGTGACTTCGATTGGCTCCACCGGCATCTTCCGGCAGACGGATCGGTCGAGCTCACACTCAGCGCAATTCGAACATCGACGCTGATGGTTATGGGCCCCAAGTCTCGGGAACTGCTGTCTCGCCTGACGAACGCTGACGTGTCAAAGCAAGCAGCACCGTGGATGTCTCTGCGAGAGTTCGAGATCGCAGGAGTGATGGTCACCGCACTGCGGGTGAGCTTCGTTGGTGAGCTCGGCTGGGAGCTCCACGTCGACGACGCCGACCTCGTGCAGCTCTACGAGGCGCTCGTTGCCGCCGGTGACGACCTCGGTCTACGCGACTTCGGCTCCTACGCACTCAACTCGATGCGGGTCGAAAAGGGGTATCACGGTTGGGGGAGCGAGTTCGGTGTCGAATACACGCCGTTCGATGTTGGCCTCGACCGATTCCTCGACGTGGACAAGCCGGACTTCATCGGCCGAGACGCCGTCCGTGCGATGGCCGACCGCCCCGCCGAGTGGAGCTACGGCGTCTGGACCGTCGACGTTTCCTCGATGCCCGGTGCAGCAGGCGACCCGCCACCGTCCGCCCCGATCCGCGTCGACGGCGAGGCTGTTGGGTTCGTGACGTCGGCATCGATGGGATTCCGCACCGGAATGCGCGTCTGCCTCGGCTACGTGGAGGCACGCCACGCCGACACGACCAACGGGTTCACGATCGACGGCTACGGCGTCGACCTGCCAGCAGTGCGCCACGAGCACGGCGTGTACGACCCGAACCACGAACGTCCAAGAAGCTGAGAGGCAACATGACGCATGCCTCTGTGCGATGGATGTTCAGCCGACGACGACGTTGAACTGGCCCATCATGCCGAGGTCCTCATGATCGAGGATGTGGCAGTGATACATGTAGGGCACGTCGGGGTTTGCGTAGCTATCGAATCGGGCAGCGATGACCACCTCACGATCCTCGGTTACGAGAACCGTGTCTTCCCACCCCGCATCCTCAGCCGGCGGCGGCTCTCCATTTATTGACAGGATCTGGAACTGCGTCTGGTGCACGTGGAACGTATGGATGCCGTCTTCAACCGTGATCGTCCATCGCTCTGTATCACCAAAGCGCACCGACTCGTCGACACGCATCATGTCCATCTGCTTGCCGTTGATACCCCAACCGTCGCCTACTTCGTTCATGCTGAACGATCGATCGGCGTCGATTTCATCGACGGTGATTCGGTCGATCTCGGCGAGCTGGGCTGGGGGAAACTGAGCGGCCGGAAGTGTGCTGTCTGGACGCAGCTCGAGGACTCGACCGAAGGCCGCGTCGATCAGGACAGCAGGGCCGTTTGTTGTGTCGACGACAATTTCTGCTCGATCGCCGGGGCCGAGAACCAGCGTGTCCATCGGTGCGGGAGAGGGAAGGTAGCCGCCATCCGACGCAATCTTGACCATCGAACCGTTGTCGACGCTGAGCTCATAGACCCGAGCCTGGCTGCCGTTGAGCAGGCGAAGTCGAACGGGTCCAGCGGGAACCGTCGTGTACGGATCGAACGTCCCGTTGACGGTCAGGTCGGGGTTGAGGTCTCCGTCATCGTCGTTATCGATCTCGAAGGAGAGCTGGCCGTCGGCTCCGAACTCTCGGTCCTGGAGGATCACCGGTATGTCGTCGACCCCATACGTGTTCGGTAGATCCGCCGCTGCCGGGTTGTCGTCTTCCACGATGATCATGCCCGCGGCCCCGTGGAACACCTGCTCGGCCGAGGTGCCCATCATGTGTGGGTGATACCACAGGGTTGCAGCGGGCTGAATCACTTTGAAGTCAGCAACCCACGTTTGGCCAGGGTCGATCCGACTGTGCGGTCCGCCGTCATCGTCAGCCGGCACGTCGGCCCCATGCCAATGCGCAGTGGTGCCGGCGTCGAGGTTGTTCGTGACGTGAAGTTCGACATTGGCGTTGCTTGTCCATTTCAGCGTCGGGCCGAGAATCGACTGTCGGTTGTACGAGATCGTCTCGACCGCTGTGCCCGAACCAAAGTCATGGTTCGACTCGTCGATCGAGAGCTCATAACGATGCACGCCGTCGACGAGCGCTGGTTCGAGCAGCTCAGGGATCATCAACGGATTGACGCCAGGATCGGAGATATCGGCTGCGTTGACTTGCACGTTGTCGGCCACGAAGTTGCCGTCAGCGCACGCCGCGAGCATTACCGATCCGGCCAGGACGATCGAGAGCGTAACTGCACTCCGTCGGCGACGACGGAACGCTCGACCGAGGAACGTTCGGCCGACGCTTCTGTGTTCACCGGGCGTGTCGGTTGGGAGGTCGGAGGAGATGCTTGACTTCACAGACTCAGTCTGACGACCGAACCTCCGACTCAGCTCCGAGCTCGCTGTGAGTTTGCCGAGAATCGGTTGTTCGGAACGGGATTGCGATTGTGACGGTCGTTCCGCCCGTCGGCGTGCTCACGATGTCGAGCTCTCCGCCGTGTGCCTCGACAACGCTTTGCACGATTGCGAGCCCGAGGCCGCTTCCGCCGCGGTGACGGCTACGAGACGGATCTGCCCGATAGAAACGCTCGGTGGCCCTTCGCACCTCATCTGACGACATGCCCGGGCCACCGTCGCTGACCGTGACCATCGCGAGATTGGATCGAGCCGTCAACGAGATCGAGACATCAGCGGTGTCATTGGTATGGACG
This sequence comes from uncultured Acidimicrobiales bacterium, assembly GCA_938002955.1. Taxonomy (GTDB): domain Bacteria; phylum Actinomycetota; class Acidimicrobiia; order Acidimicrobiales; family SHLQ01; genus SHLQ01. Next base: position 31,166 of record CALLAA010000152.1, on the reverse strand, counting down.
AGCGCATTGCCCACCAGGTTTCCGACGGCTTGTCGCAGAAGGTCCTCGTCGCCTGCAACGACGGCATCGATGGCCAGATCTGTACTGATCGTGCGCTGCGGGTGTCGCACGGCTGCATCAGCTGCTGCGTCTCGCACGATCTGGTCCAGATCGACGGGCTGGGTGGCTACCGACGGGTCGCGGTCGAGCTTGGCCAAATGCAACATGTCGGCGATCAGCCGAGACATCCGCTCGCTTTCTTGGCTCGTGCGACGCATTGCGTCGTCGAGATCGTGGGCATTGGCGAGGCCGCCCGCTTCGTACAGCTCGGCGTAGCCCCGAATTGTCGCAACGGGAGTGCGCAGCTCGTGCGAGGCGTCCGCAATGAACTGGCGCAACCGTTCCTCGGCCCGTACGCGGTCTTCGAAGGAGTGCTCGATTCGTCCCATCATCGCATTCAGCGCCTCGCCCAACTGGCCGACCTCAGTCCCGGCGTGAGTGTTTTCAATGCGCTCCGACAGGTCGCCGGCGGCGATGGCTTCGGCTGTCGCCGTCATGTGTTTGACGGGCCGAATCCCGAGGCGTGTCACCCACCAGGTGACCGCCGCAAGAACGAGACCAACGACCGCAGTAGCCGTGGCGATCGCCCTGACGAGACGGTTAATCGTCCACTCGTACCCATCGAGGAGACCAGCCACGACAAACCATGACCCATCGCTCGTGTTCACAGCGATGACCCGATACTCGTCTTTGCTTCGCTCGGCTTCGGCCGTGAAGGGCTCGCCGCCCGCAGCCGCGATCGCAGCTGGCGTGACGACAGGGTTGGGTGCTGTCGACCCTCGTTCGACGATCGAATTGAGCGTGACGAGAGTGCCATCGGCGGTCACGATGCCTTGGAAGACATCGCTAATTCGCTCGATGCGATCTCGATCGCTGTCCTCCACAACATCGGCGGCAGCGACCAGTCGATCGTCTACCTGATCGAGAAGTTGGTCGCTCGTGATCGAGATCACCGCCGCCGCAGCAACGACTTGCACTACCGCGATGATCGCCACGCCTGTGAGCAATCGAGTGCGCAGGTTGAGGGTCATGGCTGGACACGCATCGTGTAGCCGGCACCGCGAATCGTGTGGATCAGCTTCTGCTCGCCGGTATCGACCTTTCGGCGCAGATAGCCCACATACGTCTCGACCACGCCGGCGTCGCCATCAAAGTCGTAGTCCCACACTTGCGCCAGGATCAGCGACTTCGACACGACCCGGCCTTGATTGATGAGCAAATAGCGGAGCAGCTTGTATTCGGTGGGGGAGAGATGGACGTGGGTGCCGGCTTTCACCACCGTGTGTGCGTCGTCGTCGACCCGTAAATCCTCGAGCTGATGCACATTCGTTTCCACCGAACCCGTTCGGCGCAGGATCGCTTCGATTCGTGCCACGAGCTCGTCGAGGCTGAACGGCTTCTCCAGATAGTCATCGGCGCCGAGCCGTAAGCCTCGCACCTTGTCGACCGTTGCGTCTCGCGCCGTGAGAAACAAGACCGGCGTGAGATCGTTGTCGGCACGCATTCGGCGGCAAACCTCGAACCCGTCAATGCCCGGCATCATGACGTCGAGGACAACGAGGTCCGGCCGACGGTCCGACAGTGCTCGCAGCCTCCCTCGCCATCGGCTTCGAGCGCAACATCGAAGCCGTGATGACGCAACGCAGCCGCAAGCATCGAACGGAGGTTGTCCTCGTCGTCGACGACCAACAAGTTCCGGCCGCCCAAGCGGTTGCTTGTTTGCATGCCTCTATCCAACCACCCGAACCTGAGAGTTCGCTGGGAACGCCGCGATGCACCGGCAGGTCAACACTTGCATCCACTCCATCCTGGGCTCCGCTAACGTGCCGCCATGAGCCTCGAATGGGAACAAGTAGTCATCGCCGCCCAAGACCCAGCAACCCTCGGTCGTTGGTGGTGTGAGGTCCTCGACTGGGTCGTTGTCGACGAGACGCCACCAGTCTTTGAGATTCAGGCCGAGCCCGACCGGCTGCCCGGAATGATGTTCCTGCCAGTCGAGAACGCCAAGGACACAAAGAACCGTCTCCATATCGACCTACGCCCGGATGACCACGCTGCTGAGGTTGAGCGGATCATCGCACTCGGCGCCACTCGCGTTGACGTCGGACAAGGCGACGTACCGTGGGCCGTTCTGGCCGACCCCGAAGGCAACGAGTTCTGTGTGCTGGGAGATGGCAAGGCGTCCCACCAATGACGTCGATCTCGTTCTACTACGACCCCAGCTGCCCATGGTGCTGGATCACGAGCCGCTGGTTGAGCGAGGTGCAGACCGCGCGCGATATCTCGATCGATTGGCTTCCCTTCAGCTTGGCCCTGAAGAACGGCGAGCTCGACGGCGACGATGTCACCGGGCATCTCGACACGCACACGATTGCGCACCGAACGCTACGCCTGGTCGAGGCAGTGCATGACGAAGAAGGCATCGGCAGGGGAGAGTTGTTCACCGAATTCGGCAAGTCGTACTTCATCGATCCCAAGCTCGATGATGACAACTTCTTTCAGGCTGTGGTGGAGCGAATGGGCCTGCCTCTGCGGTATCTCGATGAGTTGGACAACACCGACCACGACGAGGCGCTCCGCCAACACATGGCCGATGCCATCGAGATCGCAGGCGACGACGTCGGCGTGCCGCTGATCATCTTTGACAACGAGGAGGGCCAACGCGTTGGCTACTTCGGCCCGGTACTTCGCCGTCTGCCAACCCTCGAACGGGGCCTAGAGCTCTGGGACAGCATTCACACCCTCGCGACCTACCCGGACTTCTTCGAGCTGAAACGCAACCGAACCAGCCGATCCAAGGTCAAGACCACAAAGCGACTCTTCCCCGAGTTGTCGTGATGGACCGGGCTCCAACCGAAGCGGACCTTGAGGCTGTGGTACTGAGCTCCTCGGGCGCTCAGATGATCGTTGATACCGAGGTGGTGCAACGCCTCTGGAGCGGCTACGGCCAGATCCTTCGCTGCGTTCTCGCCGGTGGACCGGTTCCAAGCGTGATCGTCAAGCACGTGCGGTTCCCGAGCGAGCGTGATCATCCGTACGGATGGACTTCAGACGTGTCACACGAGCGAAAGTTACAGTCGTATCGGGTCGAGTCCGCATGGTACGAACGGTACGCGGCCAAGTGTCCAGATACCTGTCGAGTCCCACGGTGTCTCGCTCTGGAGCCCCGTGCCGACGGGGCCCTCATGGTGATGGAGGACCTCGACGCCTCGGGCTTTGGTGACCGACGCCAGCACGTGAAGAACGACGAGATCGACGCCTGCATTGCCTGGTTAGCAAGCTTCCACGCCACCTTCATGGAGGAGCGGCCCGCTGGGCTGTGGCCCACCGGCACCTACTGGCACTTGGCCACCCGGCCGGACGAACTCGCAGCACTCGACGACGGTCCGCTGAAGGCGGCGGCGAGCCTCATCGACGAACAACTCTCCAAAACCCCGTTCCAAACGTTCGTCCATGGCGATGCAAAGCTCGCCAACTTCTGCTTCAGCGCCGATGGCACTACGGCTGCGGCTGTTGACTTTCAATATGTCGGCGGTGGGTGCGGCATGAAGGACGTCGCCTACTTCATCAGTAGTTGCCTCGATGAGGACGAAAGCGAGACCCTCGCCCCGGGACTGCTCGATCGCTACTTCGAGCTACTGCGCAATGCGCTGGTCGATGCCGGCAACGAGCTCGACTTCGCGGCGTTGGAGGCCAACTGGCGGGCCCTATACCCGGTTGCGTGGACGGACTTCTATCGGTTCTTGCAGGGTTGGAGCCCCGGACACTGGAAACTCCACCGTTACAGCGAACGCTTGGCGACCGAAGTGCTCGCGTCCATCAACCACGGACCGGCGCAGTGAAGCTCTCTACGAACGATCTCCACGAACTCGCCGATTGCGCTATCGCAGCTGCGACCGAGGCCGGGCAGATGATCGCCCGGTCGCGGCCTCAGGATGTTCAGCGAAAGGCAGGAGGAGCGAGCCTTGCTTCACAGGTCGTCACCGAGATCGACAAGCGCAGCGAGGACATCATCCTCGAAGTTCTCCGCCCGACCCTCGAACCGTTTGCACTCGGGCTGCTGACCGAAGAACAACAGGACGATGGCGGCCGGCTGACGGCCGACAACTTCTGGTGCATCGATCCGCTCGATGGCACGCTGCCGTTCATCGAAGGAACGCCCGGCTACGCGGTCTCGATCGCCCTCGTCGGTAATGATGGCACTCCGCACATCGGCGTCGTCTACGACCCTGTCGAATCCACGTTGATTCATGCAGTGGCGGGTTCGGGTGTCTACCGCGACCAACAAAGGTGGTTGCTCGAAACAGCACGTCACGGAGAACTTTCGGTCTTCGCCGACCGAAGCTTTCTGGCCAGCGACGAGCGCGCTGGTCTCGTCGATGGGCTCGAGCGAATCGCACAAGATATGGGGTTCGCCGGAGTTCGCATCGAATCGTCGAGCGGCGCGGTGATGAATGCATGTGCGGTGCTTGCGAACACTCCGGCGTGTTACATCAAATTCCCGAAACCAACAGCGGGCGGTGGAAGCCTGTGGGACTTTGCGGCAACATCGTGCATCTTCACCGAAGCGGGTGCATCGGCCACCGACATCTACGGCGCCCGGCTCGACCTCAACCGGCCAGATTCCACCTTCATGAACCATCGCGGCGTGCTGTTCGCGAGCGATGACGAGCTCGCGCAGCGGGTGCGAACGTTGCATCAATGACGTACCGCCGCTGTTGCCCGACGGTGGTCTGACGCTGTCTCGCCAGCGCTGCAGCGCCGCCGTCTGTAGGGTCAGACCATGACATGGATCTCGCGAGGCCTCATCTTACTTATCGTTGCGCTGCATTTGTACATCGCCTGGTTCGAGATGTTCGCCTGGACAACCGTTGGTGCGGACGTCTTTTCGACGTTCGACCCGGAGCTCTTTCCCGACACGGTTGAGCTCGCAGCAAACCAAGGTGTGTACAACCTCTTCTTGGCAGCTGGGCTTATCTGGTCGTTGGTCATCGGCGATCCGCAATGGCGCTTTCGCATCGCAATGTGCTTTCTCGGATTCGTCGCAGTTGCAGGCATTGCTGCGGCGGTCACGATCGAGGTCTCGAGCGGACTGCCGCAACTCGTGCCTGCGGTGCTTGCAATGATCGCAACATCGATCGCGTACATGAGCGACAAGTGACTTCGGCGGTACACAACCAGCACGATGAGTACGACGTGTACATCGGACGTGCCGTACCCGAAGCCGGGCTTGCGGCGAGCAAGTGGGGAAACCCATTCATCATGCAGGATGACAGCGATGCCGAACGGACACGGGCGATCGATGAGTTTCGAGCCTGGATCGTTGAACAGCCAGAACTCATGGCCTCGCTCGATGAGCTTCGAGGACTCCGGCTCGGATGCTGGTGCGCCCCCAAGCCGTGCCATGGAGACGTGCTTGCGGAACTCGCTGACAACCACGGGTAACGTGCCAGCGTGTTTGAACCGGACCACTATGCCTTGCTTGACTTTGGCGGCGGGCGAAAGCTCGAACGATTCGGCGGAGCGGTTCTCGACCGTCCAAGTCCCGCAGCAGAAGGCACCCCGATCGCTGACCCGGAATTGTGGCGAACGGCCACCGCACGGTTCGAGATAGAGCGGGGCGGCAATGGCGCCTGGGAACACCGGTCGCCTCGAGTCGCGGCCGGCGGTGATGACCCATGGTTGGTTCGCCATGGCGACAGCAGTCTCGCCGTGCAGCTGAGTGCGTCTGGCAACGTCGGGCTGTTCCCCGAGCAGGCGCCGAATTGGGACTGGATTGCTAGGCAGGTGCGTCGCTGTAGCGACCCCGCCTCCGACGATCGGCCTCGCGTGCTGAACCTTTTTGCGTACACGGGCGGAGCCAGCCTCGCCGCTGCGTTTGCCGGAGCTGAGGTCACGCACGTCGATTCATCGGGGCCGACGGTTGCGGCCGCCAGGCGGAACGCGGAGGTATCGGGAGCCGCCGATCTGCCAGTGCGTTGGCTCGTGGAGGACGCGATGAAGTTCGTCGCCCGAGAAGAACGTCGGGGCAATCGCTACGACGGGATCATCGCCGACCCGCCCACGTACGGACATGGCCCAAAGGGTCGACCGTTCAAGTTCAGACAACACCTCGACGAGCTCATGGCGAGCTGCGGCACGCTGCTCAACCGAGACCGACCAAACGGAGCCTTTCTCCTCTTTAGCTGCCACGCTCCCGGATTCGGCGTAGAGGACGCGGTCCGGACGATTGTGGACGTGCTTCCCGATGTTGAGACGTCCCGGGTCGAGGGTCTGGCGCTCACGATCGAAGCCGTGGATGGCCGTCACCTGGAGGCCGGTGTGGCGGCGCGCCTTGGGTGTTCGGCCTGATGGGAATCACCTGCTGTCACCGGCGGACACGCATCTGCGTGAAACGCGTATCCGCCGGACGCAACTAGGTCAAGCCGCTGGACTTGCCAGCCTTCTTGTCCTTTTTGTCCTGACGTTTCTCTTTTGCGGATTTGGCGGCGGGCGTCTTTGCAGCCCGACCACCTTTGTCTTTGCCGGCCATGGAGGCCTCTCTCTGACGTCACGGAATGTGCATCAGGCTCCACTATCCCACATGGCGTTGGGCGTCGCGACGTTGTGGGCGAGCTCCTCGTAGGGTGGGTAGTGATTCCACCTCTTGGTGGGGACCTCTCGTTGACATCTGGGCCGCAATGGCCCCGACATATTCCTTTCGCCTCCTCTGAGCACTACTCAAGGAGATGACATGTCAGATTCCACTCGTTCCGCCTCGCCCGAAGAGACAGGGCAACCACGGCGCCCGAGAGCGATCGTGTTTTGCGAAGCGAACTTTGGCCAGATAGACGGTAAAACGGCCAACGGACTGGTCCGCAATAGCGAGCGCTACGAGATCATTTCGGTGATCGACAGCCAACTAGCAGGACAAGATACCGGGATTGTTCTTGACGGGGTATCGAACGGGATTCCACTTTGTATGGATCTCGACGAGGCTATGAAAATCGCCGTGGTGGCACCTGATGCGTTTATCGTCGGTGTCGCTCCGACCAGCGGGCTACTGTCGGGAGGGGAACGCAAGGTGCTCCTCGACGCGATGAGCCGTGGGTTGAACCTGATCAATGGCCTGCATGAGTTTCTCAACGACGATCCCGAGTTCGCCGCGGCGGCAGCGATCTGCGAGGTGGAGATTGTCGATGTTCGCCGACCCCGTGACAAGGTCGATCTGCGCATGTTCACCGGCGCGATCCTCGACGTCGACTGTCCACGGCTCGCAGTGCTGGGAACCGACGGAGCGATAGGGAAGCGCACGACCGCAGCGGTGTTGACCACAGCGCTCAATGAGCTCGGTGTACACGCGGTACTGGTCGGCACCGGGCAGACCAGTCTCATCCAGGGAGCACGATATGGGGTGGCACTCGATGCTGTGCCGGCCCAGTTCGTGACAGGGGAGCTTGAGGCTGCTGTCGTCGAAGCATCCGAACGGGAGTCGCCCGACGTGATCATTGTCGAAGGCCAGGGAGCGCTCAGCCACCCGACCTACTTGAGTTCTACCGCCATCTTGCGCGGGAGTCGCCCTGCCGCAGTGATCCTGCAGCATGCACCGGCCCGCAAGGTAATCAGTGACTTCCCGAACTTTCCAATGCCGACGCCAGCGAGCGAGATCAAACTCATCGAAACATTTGCGGACACGAAGGTCGTTGGCCTGACGCTGAACCACGAGAATATGACCGACGCGGAGGTCACGGCGGCGATCACGCTGTACGAGTTGGAGCTTGGCATCCCGGCGACCGACGCCCTGACGAGGCCAACCGGACGGTTGCTCGACATGGTCTTTGCAGCGTTCCCCGACCTCGATCAGAAGTTGCCGATCGAAACCACATGAGAGGGCTCCGCCTTGAGGTCGACCTCGACAAGATCGGCCATAACACCCGGGAACTCGTCGATCGGATGGGGCACCGAAATATCTCGGTTACGGCGGTCACAAAGGCCATGTTGGGGGTTCATGGCTTTGCTTCGGTGGTGAGCAGCGCCGGTGCGTGCACGTTGGGAGATTCCCGAATCGAAAATATCGAACGCATGCGCAGCACAGGGATTGATACGCCGATGCTTCTGCTGCGATCTCCTGCCCCGAGCCAGATCGACCGCATCGTCGAAAGTGGAGCGATGAGCGTGAACACCGAGGTTGATGTCCTCTCTGCGCTTGCCTCGGTGGCACGCTCTGCCGGCCGCGTGCATGACGTCATGGTCATGGTCGAGCTTGGAGATCTGCGCGAAGGGGTTATGCCCGACCAGGTCGTTGAAACCGTGCGCCATATTCTTGAGCTGCCGTCGCTTCGTCTAGCCGGTGTCGGAGCGAATCTCGCGTGTCGCAACGGGGTTGAGCCAAGTGCCAGAAATATGGGTGTTCTTTCCTCGATCGTTGAATCGATCGAGGAGACGTTCGGCGTAGGAATCGGCATCATCTCCGGCGGAAATTCGGCGAACCTCGATTGGGCGTTCGATTCAGAACCTGGTCGAGTCAATAATCTGCGGCTCGGCGAGTCCATTCTTCTTGGGCGAGAACCGCTTCATCGGCGACCGATTGCGGGCCTTCACACAGACGCATTCGTCCTCGTCGCCGAAGTCATTGAGTCCAAACGGAAACCGACCAAACCCTGGGGCCGAACCGGCCAGAACTCGTTCGGGGAGACCGCAGATCTGGACGATCGAGGCGATATTTGGCAGACCATCCTGGCGGTCGGCCGTCAGGACACGGACGCAACCGATCTTACTGCACCGAGTGGCGTGGACATTCTGGCGGCGAGCAGCGATCACCTGATCCTACGAACGGACGGTCAGATGCGTCCGGGGCAAGAAGTTCGATTTGAACCCGGCTACGCGGCACTACTCCGGTCAATGACCTCGCCGTTCGTGTCGAGCCCAGCTTGCCGAGCGCTCTGACAACGTCGCGGCCAACGGCATCGAAGGCCAACTAGGATCAATGGTGCTGGGTGGTAGCGAACAGCGCGGCCGGTGGTCTACGATCACTTTCGATAATCATTCTCAAAACGTCGTGGCGGGATTCGCGTGCAAACCTACGCATCGGGCTGCCACGGCATCTCGCCCATTGCTTCGAGGAGCCTTGATGCCATCCACCGCTAGTGCAGAGCCCGAGAGCACCGATCCAGTGTCTGCCAACGGAGGCGTCCGTGGTCGGCTGGATGTTCTTGTGCTTTTGGTGCTGATGGTCGTGCTTTCCGCATGCGGTTCTCCCGACGACACAGCAAGCGAGGTCGACCAAGACGCAGCTGCCGCGACCGGCAGCGATGATCACGACGGCGACGATCACGACGGCGACGATCACGATGACGATGACCATGACGGCGATGATCACGATGACGATGACCATGACGACGACCACGATGACGGTGGCTCTGCGGGGCTCGACGCCCATGAGCATGGATCGGCCGATCTCTCGGTCGCGTGGGTTGGCTCCGACATCGTGATCGATCTGATCAGCCCCACCCAGAACGTGTTTGGCTTCGAGTACGAGCCCGAGTCCGATGAGGACCTGGCTACAGCCACCGAGCGGACCGAAGCAATAACCGCTGACGGCGTTGTCGCCATCAACGACCAAGCCGATTGCGACCTCACCGAACCGGCATCGACCGAGATCGAACGCGACGGGAGTCATTCGGAGATCACCGTGTCGTGGACATTCTCCTGTGGCGAGCCAGCCGAGATCAGCGAGGTCGACTTCAGCTCACTGTTCGCAGCGTTTCCCGGGTTCGAGGACATCGATGCAGAGTGGGTCTCGGAGACGAATCAGTCGTCGGCGGAGCTTTCTCCAGCAGAAACAACACTGCGTCTCCAGCCTTGAGCGCGGAGGCCGACCCGTCCAAGACGAGCGTCGCTCAACCAGGCGCCGTTCTTTGTCTCGATGGTGCCCGGTTTCGGTGGCCGGGCCAGAGCGACGACCTGATCTCGATCGATGATCTGCGCCTCGAGGCCGGCGAGCACCTGTTCGTGCGCGGTGCCAGCGGAAGCGGAAAGACAACCCTGCTCAACCTGCTCGCAGGTGTGAACACTCCGACGAGCGGTTCGGTTCGGCTCCTGGGCACCGATCTGTCCGAACTGTCCGCCAGCCGTCGAGACCAGTTCCGAGCTGATCACATCGGGGTCATCTTCCAACAGTTCAACCTGCTCCCGTATCTCACGACGCTCGAGAACGTCACGCTCGCATGCTCATTTTCTGATCGCAAACGCGTCCGAGCGGCCGCCGACGGCGACGTCGAGGCGACCGCTCGTCGTCTGCTTCATGCACTGAACCTGGCCGAACGGTTTCATGATGCTCAGGTCAATCGGTTGAGCGTGGGGCAGCAGCAACGTGTTGCGGTGGCCCGAGCGCTGATTGGCGGCCCGGAGATACTCATCGCCGACGAGCCAACCTCCGCACTCGACGCCGACAATCGAGATCGCTTTCTCGACCTGCTGTTCCGCGAGGCCGAAGCGCAGCATTGCACCCTGGTATTTGTGAGCCACGACCCGCAGCTCGCGGACCGCTTTTCGCGAACGATCGAGCTTCGTTCCCCCGACGCCGATCAGGAGTTGGCTTCGTGAACGTCCTACGCATCGCCATCAAGAGCGCCCGGTTTCGGCGCACGAGTCTGCTCCTCACCATCTTTACGATCGCCATCAGCGTCACGCTGCTGGTCGGAGTCGACAAGATTCGCAAGGAATCGCGGAGCAGCTTCGTCAACACCGTCTCCCAAACCGACCTGATCGTCGGCGCCCGCAGTTCACCGGCGAATCTGCTGTTGTACAGCGTGTTTCGCATCGGCAACGCCACGAACAACGTGTCCTGGGAAACCTATGAATCGATCGCAAACCAGGACGGCGTGGCGTGGACAGTGCCGATCTCGCTTGGCGACTCGCACCGCGGCTTCCGAGTCATGGGTACGAGCACCGACTACTTCGACTTTTACCAATACGGCGATCAGCGACCGCTCGTGGTGGGCGAAGGGCAGCGATTCGACGGCGTGTACGACACGGTGCTCGGGGCCGACGTTGCCAACGACCTCGGTTATGCACTCGGCGATGAGATCATCATCGCCCACGGGCTGGTCTCGGCCGACTTTGCCGAACACGACGACAAGCCCTTTACGGTCGTCGGAATCCTCGAGAAGACGGGGACGCCGGTGGATCGCACGGTCCACGTCAGCCTCGCTGGGATTGAGGCGATCCATGTCGACTGGCAAGGCGGTGGCCGCTCTGGGGTGGAGCTCAACGCAGAGCAAGCGCTGTTGCTCGACCTCACCCCAACGTCGATCACGGCGTTCCTCGTTGGCCTGGACAACCGGGCGGAGACGTTCCGCGTGCAGCGCCAGATCAACGAGTACCCCGACGAGCCAATGTCGGCGATCCTGCCCGGTGCGACGCTCGCCGAGTTCTGGCGCACGATCTCGACGATCGAACAAGTCCTGTTCGTCATCTCTGGCTTCGTCTTAATCGTCGGGTTGCTCGGCATGTTGACGACGATCCTGTCAACGCTGAACGAGCGCCGACGAGAGATCGCGGTGCTTCGATCGATCGGGGCGCGGGCGAGTCATGTGGTCTCCCTCATCCTTGTCGAGACGCTCTTGGTCGTTACGGCTGGGTGTGTCGCCGGAGTCGGCTTGTTCTACGGCCTGCTTTTTGCGGCTCGGCCGATGATCGCTCGTCGGACCGGGGTCGATTTGGCGGTGACGTGGCTCGACGCGACCCAGCTCTCGATCCTCGGAGGTGTGATCATCGGTGCCGGAGTCGTCGCGCTCATCCCTGGTATCGTCGCGTACCGTCGGTCGATCCAGGACGGATTGGCACTCAAAGTATGAACCTGTTGACTCGATACCTCTACCTATGACCACACACCCCTCATCAGCCGTTACCCGGCCGCCACGAATGCGCACTGCGGTGCTGTGTGCCGTTGCGATCATCGTGGCAGCGTGTGGTTCAACCGCAGAGACCACGAGCAGCGTCGCGCCGCTTGCCGCTCCTGTCGACCCCGCCATCGATAACACGGCGGCGAGTGACGCCGTGGTGAACGAAACCGCCGACCCTGCAACGGACGACGTTTCACGGGCGCTGGCCGAACCCGAGAACCCTGAGGATGCCGCATACGGGGCCACCCTCGACGAATACCTCCTCAAGGGCCGCGAACGGCCCAAGGCCACACCGCCACCCGAAGGATTCGAGGCGATCGACTGGGATTACCTCATCCCGCCCGGGTTTACCGCTGCCGAGATTTCGGCGCGGTTCGACGAACGTATTGCGCAGGTCGAGCCAGGCTCGCCTGAAGCCGACGAAGTCTTCGCAGAGCTACAAGCCGAGTTCGACAACCAACCCGTGAACCCCGACGTCGACGGAGACGTCGTTCAACTCGCAGGTTTCGTCGCACCGCTCACCTACGAGGACGACATCATCACCGAGTTCCTGCTCGTCCCGTACTTCGGCGCATGCATTCACGTTCCGCCGCCGCCGGTCAACCAAACGATCATCGTGACGTTGCAGGACGGCGAAGGCCTCACCATCGAAGAGTCGTGGGGTGCGGTGTGGGTCGCCGGAACCTTGGCCGTCGACGGCGCCGAAACCGATCTCGCGACAGCCGGCTACTCGATTACTGGCGCCCAGACTGGCGTCTACGACGAGTACTAACAGCGTGCGAACACATCGCCGAGATTAGTAGGCCAAACTGGGCCGAAAGACTCTCGCTGGCTGCATGCTCTGCATTTACCTTCCAGGTATGAGCGTTCGCATGAAATCTCACAACCACCTGCCCTCGATCGGATTGACCTCGTTAGTGGTTGGCGTAATTCTTGCAGCGCTGCTCGCGACGATCGGCGCCGCATCCGCTGCAGACAGCACCCACCCACAGCGTGAGGACTCGAATATTGTGTCGATCGATGACCCGATGGGGCCATCGGGTCGAGTTCGAGACAGCATCGAAGCGAACGGTCGCCTCTTCGTAGCTGGCGATTTCACCTCGATCGGTGGTGTGAACCAGGCACACGTTGCCGAGATCGACCCAACGACCGGTGTGCTCGTCCGTTCGTTCGATCTTGAGGTCTCTGGCGGAGCGGTGTACGCCCTCGCGACTAGCCCGGACGGAAATATCCTCTACCTCGGAGGGCGCTTCAAGATGGTCGACGGCTTTCCTCGGACGCGACTTGCTGCAATAGATCTACGTGACGGCTCCGTCCTGCCCTGGAACCCAGGCGCCAACAAGCGCGTCAATGCACTTGCAACGGATGGGTCGACGATGGTCATCGGCGGCGACTTCTCCGAGATCGCAGGGGAACACGCTGATCGGCTCGCAGCCGTTGACGCCGAGACGGGGGAGCGGCTCATGGGCTCACTCTCTGCTGACGAAGAGGTCTTCGACCTCGAATGGAACGGGCACGACCTCGTATACGTCGCCGGAAAGTTCACCGACCTGGGCGGGACTGGGCAGCCCTTTATGGGAAGCATCGATCTCGCAGTCGGCGGTATCTCGGACTGGCGTCCAACCACTCCGTTCCTGATCTGGGACGTTGCTCTCGACCCATCTGGCGAATGGGTGTACGTCGCCGAAGGTGGCTCGTTGTCCCTTGGCGGAAACCGACTTTCGAAGTTCCATTCGGTGGCTGACGGTCGCCCGGCGTGGACTCGCCAGGCAGATGGCGACTATCAGGCGGTTGCAACCGACGGACGTTGGGTCTACGCCGGAGGTCACTTCGACTACGAGGGCAAGGGCATCGAAATCGACCCGGACTCGAATGAACGACGCAAGATCCTGAGCGTGGAAGCCTCCGATGGTGAGCTCACTTCGTGGAACCCGCACCTCACTTCCGTGCTGGGCGTGTGGCATCTTCGTGTTACGTCGGGCGGGCTGATCGTCGGCGGTGACTTCGACCGCGTGAATTGGTTCCCGCAGGGTCACCTGGCCCGCTTCGTCGGTCCACTGCCGGCGCCGCTTGCCGCGCCGCCGGCCATAAAGCCGCCTGCATTGCCAGACGCGGAATGCACGACCCAGTTCCACGGCGTGTATCGCACGGTCACCGTTGTCTCCTTCCAACAGCCCGACGAATTCGTCATCCGGCACAACGGCTCGTGGCTCGCGTCGCCGGCAATCGACGATCTGGTGTTCACCGAGTTCGATCAGTTCGGTGGCGGGTATACGACGCAGTGGAGCGTGCCCCACGAACACCCGTTGGAGGGGAGTTTCCTGACCCGCATGAGCGTCGACGGCGGACCTCGCCTCGAACTTGTCTGTACGGAGGGAACGCCATTAGTGGAAGTCGCCCCGATCGTTCCTCCGGCTGCACCTACGCCTCCTCCGGCACCCACCCCGGGCGACGCAACATGCACCGTCGACGGCAACATCCTCCGGTTCGATACGCCTGACGACGAGCGCACAATCGTTCGCCGCAATGATTCCTGGGCGTACACCGCAGACGAGGGTGTGGCGACCTGGACGGATCCGATCGGAGCCGACGACGATACCTACCTCATTCGCTTTCGCGAGAACGGTGTCACCCGCGAACTGGCCTGTGTACGCGTTGACGTTCTGCCGCCGCAACCGCCGGCGCCCACACCCGTCTGCTCACTGGGCACCGACGCGAATGGTCGGGTTGTGGTCACCGTGAAGCTCGATGACATTCCCCGGTCGCTCGTGCTTCGTCGGAACGGTACTTGGCTAGCCACGCTCGATGAACAGGCAACGACGGTGTGGACCGACGTCAATCACGACGGTTCGTACATGGCTCGCGTGCGCATGCCTGGTGGCATTTCTCTTGAACTGGATTGCGGCACTATCTGAAGCGCACCAGCCTGGCGGGGCAACAGTGGCAACGTTTAGCTCGCTGGGCGACAGAGCTCGTCGTACCGTTCGGCGGTGTAGGGGAGCGGTTCGAGGGTGTCCGGGTCGAAGAGCGACCGCTCGGCGGCATAAATGTCGCCGAAATACACATGCACAGCTCGAGCGGGTTGTCCGGGCGGAGCGCTGATCGCGTGGATGGCTTGCTCGCCGAGCACCACGACATCGCCGGCTTCGAGCGTTCGGCCTGCAGCGGGCACGACACCGGTATTCGTCCGAGCGAAGAAGCGCTGTTCCTCACAGCCCTGGAATACGCCGATGATGGCATGCATGGCGTGGTCGTGGGGCGGCTGAAGAACTCCCGGCAGGGTGTCCAGCACCATCACCGTGAGTTCGTCGGACGTGTGGTGAACGTACTCGCCGCCCAACGTCCAACCGAGCGGCGACGGCTTGACCTCGCCGAATTGCGGAACGTTGGCAGCGAAGTCAGCGTGATCCGAAATGAGATCGGTGAGCAGACGCTGCACGCCAGCGTGGTCTGCGTTGGCCGCCAGAGGAATGCATGCCTCGACGAATGCGTCGAATTCTTGCGATAGTTCCATCGTCACGCTCCTTTCAGGCAAGCCTAGATCTTGCAGACGAGATCGCTCGCCGGAGTGTGGTCGATGCGCTTGGAGGTCCACCATCCGTGGGGGCCGTCGTTGCTAAAGGCATAGGCATTTGCGCGGTTCGGGTCGCCGGCGACGGCGACGAGCAGTTGTTCGGGTCGAGTAACGATTGGGACGAGCCGGTCGGGGTCGGCTGACTCGGCGAACACTGATGGGAGCACGCCTGCGGCGGCGAGGTCGATGAGCTTTTGGCGGCCGGCGGTCAGGTTTGTCCACTCGCCAATGAAGCGCTCGAACGTACTCGCTGGAATGCGCGCAAGGTCGAACAAGCGCGCCTGGACCTCAGCGAGTCCCCAGCCAGCGTTCGCATAGGTGCGAGCGAGCAGGGGCGACACGACCAGCAGGGGTTGGAACTGGTCTGTCCCAAGGCCGTGAACATGGGTGAGGTCCCAGGCGGCGACTCGGGCGAGTCCGTTCGCCAGATACGGGGTGATCTCCTCTGGAGTAGAGCCGAACACGCTGCCGATGAGTAGGCCGCTGTTCATTCGTGCCATGGACACCACGTCGTCGCTAGCGGCATGGCCGAGCTGCTCGGCAAGCGATGGCCACACCACGTCCTCGGAGATCGAACGGATAGAGCGGTTGTCCTCGGCGAGCACGGGCCGGGCGGGATTGCCGAACGTTGCTTTGTCGTGCTCGTCGGCGGTGAACCCACACACGTTTCGCAAATACAGGCGAAGCCAGCGACCAACGCTCGTGTTCGCATGCACTCCTTCACGTTGAGCTCCCGGCCCGGCGTTGAAGCCAAGGGCGGCGGCGTTCGGTCCGTTGAGCACGATGAGGGCGTCGGCGCCGGTGGTGTTGCCGGAGTGCTCGGACCCGTACGCGGGGTCGGCGAGGATTTCGGTCAGCCCGATGAGAATCGGCAGGAGCTCGGGCCGACAGCCCGCCATCACGGCGTTGACCGCAATGGACCAGATCGTCAGGTCCCTACCGGACGATGGCGACGTGCCGAGGGTCTTCCAGGGGTCATGGCCCGAGCCGTCGAGAAATCGCTCGACCCGGCCCTGGGTCGGTGGGATGAACGCGTTGCCATCGCTCCACCCCATTGCGATGAAGTGCTCGTTGACCGCATCTATCGATCCACTGACGGCGATGTCGAGGGCCGCAGGCTCGGTGTTGGTCGCGGCGTCCACCGTGTCGTCGTCGGTGAGTCCGGACACGATGTCATCAACGGTCGTCGCAATGAAGTTCGTGGTCATTTCGTCCACAGATTGGGCATCGACGTGTCCAACCGTTACCGCCAGCGGTAGGCCATCGAAACCCAGGCCGCGGGCAGTGGCTGACGCTTGGCCAGCAAACCCTTCGCAAACGATCGAAACCGACGGGATGCCAGCTGACTCAGCAGCGATAGATGCCCGCATCACGGCGGGCGTGCAGCTGCCTCAACAGCCCATCCCCGACACCACAGCATCAACCCCACGGCTTCGAAGGTCGTCTGGCAGTCGCCCGACTCGTTCCTTCTCGTCGGCACCGTGGAGATTGCCGAACTCGACGAAGTCGACGATCTCAATGCCGGAGAATCGCTCGGTGAGTTGCTCGGCCAAGATCGGGAACAGCTCATCGCCTCGGAACAAGTAGTCCCAGAGAAAGGCGACGCGCTTGCCAGCCAACGTATCGAGACGAGCGGCACGCCGATGCTGTTGCACACCCCGCGGAGATCGCGGCCACACGACGTCGTAGATCGGTTCCCGGGAGTCAGCGCGTTCCATGCCCACAAGTATTCACGATTGCTCTCCGCACATGCTGGTTGTGAAACAATCGAGCAATGGCCACCGTGACGTTCGTTGTCGATTCCGTTCTCCCGGCTGATGCCGCATTCGACCGTGTGATCGACTTGTCACGGGTGACGGAATGGGATCGGGGCATTCGTTCCTCGTCGTTGGTCCATGGACAGGTCGGCGAAGTTGGAGCACGTTACGACGTCTCCGTCCGGGGTTTCGACGGCCAACCAACCATCGTCGACTACGCGTTGACCGCCGTCGACCGTCCATCCTCGTTCACGATTCGAGGATCGCACCAAGACTTCCAAGCCGACGACACGGTGACCATTGCGCCACATGGCGCTGGTAGCCGGCTGACGTATGAGGCGAGCCTGATCCTTCTCGGCGATAACCCCCCGCTTGACGACGACCGCCTCGCAAGCCTGTTTGCAGCGAACGTCGACGTGGCCCGCAATGGGCTCGAAGCGTTTCTTTCGCATGAAGACGTCGACCAGGGTCGCTCCGCCTGAGGGTTACGACGGAATAACCGGGAGCACCACGCAGGAACGTCGTTCGCGGTCGTGGTAGAGCGACTGCTCAGCACGGGTGAACCCGGTGTTAAGCCCCAACGGCTCGCCGGTGTTGGGATTGACGTCGTAGTGCGGGAAGTTGCTGCTGGAAACATCGACGCGAATGTGGTGACCAGGAGCGAAGTAGTTGCTCGTTGCTTGCAGCGACAGCTCCACCGCATAGACCTCGCCGGGCTGCATGAACCTGGCACGATCGAAGCCGTCGCGGTAGCGCATGCGCAGAATCGAATCGCCAAGGTTTAGGGCATAGCCGTTCGGGTAGTGCTCATTCGGCGGATATTCGTCGATCAACTTCACGGTGAAGTCCGTGTCGACCGCCGTCGAGCTCACCCACAGGGTGCAGGTGACGACACCGGTGACTTCGATTCCAGCCTCGAGCGGCGGTGTTCGAAAGACGATGACGTCGTGGCGATCCTCAAGCGGTGCTGGGGCTGAACGGTCGCCTGACATCGTGCCGCTGATCTGGTCGTAGCCCCCACCTTCGAGGAACCCGGACGTGCCGTAGTTTGTGAAATTGCCGCCAACCGTCGGCACCGGATCTGTGGGGTCGAAGGTATATGCCGTGGGCCTCTCGTCGATGTCAGGCGGCGAGTCCGATAGCGAGCCGTCGGCACGAAGGTGCAGGGTTGTATCTACGGCGCGAGCAAGTGGCCACTCGTATTCGTCGCGCCAACGGCCGCCGTGCAACAGCCGACCTGCCCGGTCCTTCGTACCGGGGCCACCGCCCATCACGAAGAGCTGGATTGGGGCTTCGTCATCGAGTCCCGTCGAGAGTCCCTTGAGGTGCTGATCGAACCAGCGCAGCCGCAAGCTGTTGTTGTCTTCGAGTGCAGCTTCGGCGCCGAACTCGACGTTGCCAGCGACCGACTGGGTGAACATGTCACCGCCATGTAACCACGTGCCGATGACGAGCTTCTTCGGCGTGCGATGACGCTGCTTCAACTGTTCGTACTTCCACAACGTCGCCGTGATGTGATGGCCAAACCACGACGTTTCGAGCAGCAGCGGAATGTCGGGGTAGTCGTCGACGAACTCTTCAATGCTCAGGCCTGGGCTGATCCAGTAATCGGTGTAGTCCGACGTGGTGAGCATGTCGAAGAACCATTGTTCATAGTCCGGAGTAAGGCTGAGTGGCGTCTCGCCCTTGACGATGGCCTGATGTCCGAGCCATTCGGTGAGCGACGCCCACATGGCGTCGAGACCCTGCTGAACCACCGGGTCCTCGGCGGCTTGCTTTGATGCCCGAGCCATAAAGACCACGTACTGAAACGCAATGCCGTACTCACAGGCCCCGCCGTGTCGCATCGTCTGACGGAAGTAGTTGTACGGGCCATCGAAGAGAGCCTGAGTTGCAAGCTTGGGCGGCTGGCGAACGGCCAGCGCCTGTTGAGTTGCCGTTGTGTAGCTAATGCCAAGGGTGGCGATATTGCCGCACCACTCCTGCGCATCGAGCCACTCCATCGTTGCTCGGCCGTCGTCGGCCTCGTTGCGTAAGAACGCAAACTCGCCCTCCGAGGTGTACCTGCCACGAACGTCTTGAACGACAGCCACGTACCCGCGCTTTGCAAAGAACCGGCTATTCGCCGAGTACCCGACCCGGCCTTTGTCGTATGGAGAGCGCTCCAACAACACTGGCCACCGACCGGGTAGCTGCTCGCCGCCAAGTGCCGGAACGTAGATATCGGCAAACAGGGTCACGCCATCGGTCATGGTGATCGGCACATCGCGTTGGATGACGACGTCGTACTCCTGGGCTGAGCCTTCGTAGCGCTCCGGGTGATTCGCCACTTAGAAACCACTCATTACTCGAGCCGCTCCGACACCTCGGTCGACCGTTAGATCGATGCCGCTGATGAAGCTCGAACTCCGATCGTCGGCGAGGAACAGAATCGCAGGCGCCATTTCCTCGGGCTGGGCGATCCGTCCGGCCGACTCGATCGCACGGTCGATTGCTGCCGCGCCGACGCCCGCTACAAAGTCTGCGGCGATTGGGGTGTCTGTCACGCTCGGGCTCACGCTGTTCATCCGAACTCCGTGAGCAACCGCTGATGCCGACCGCTGCATCGTGTAGTAGCACACGGCTTCCTTCGACAGCGCATAGCCATCGCCGACCACCTCAGGATTCGCGTCGACCCAGGCCATAGTTTCGTCGAACGACTCGATGGCGAGTAACTCGGCGAGTGCGGGTTGTCGCTCGTTCCAGTTCCGCGCTGCGGTAGACGCCACGTGAACAACGGCGCTGCCCTCCGGCATCCGTGGCATGAGCTTCTCGGTAAGCATTCGCAGCCCAAACCAGTTCACGGCCATGATCTGAGCCGGAGTGAAACGGCCGCCATTGGGCAAGCCAGCGCAGTTGATGAGTGCATCGATGCTGTCGGGCAACCGCCCGACCAATTCATCGATGGAGTCAGGGCTTCCGAGGTCGGTCCGGTAGCTGCCGTAGGTTCCGGGTGCTATCGGGGCCAAGTCGACCGCATGAACGTCCGCACCCGTCTCGCTCAGAAGTTTGAGTGTGGCGGCGCCGATCCCGCTCGCAGCGCCAGTGAGCGCAATCGTCTTGCCAGCAAATCGGAGCAGGTCGTGCATCCTTCATCATCCCACAGGTCGGCGGGCAGAGGCCGGTCGTCTGTAGGGTCTGTTGGTGAATCGTGTCCGGTCCGAACGTGCGGTGATCAGCTACCTCGCGTTTATGGGGGTCCTGCTGGCCACCGGCATCGACATTGCCCTACCCGCGTTTGACGCGATCGAGGAGGGCTTTGATCGAACAGCGAACACCTCGCTCGTCATCACGCTCTACATCGTCGGTATGGCGCTTGGGCAGTTGGTCTATGGCCCGCTCGCCGACCGCTTCGGCCGACAGCCGGCCATTCTTGGCGGTCTCGCACTCTATGCATTGGGTGCGGTTCTCTCTGCGCTCGCCCCGTCCTTTGGGTTCTTGCTCGGGTCTCGGCTGCTGTGGGGCTTAGGCGCTGCCGCCCCCGCAGGTCTGCGAACCGCGATCGCCCGAGACCTGTACTCGGGTGATGCTATGGCTCGCGTCACCACCATCATGATGGCGGTATTTCTCCTCGGGCCAATCTTCATCCCGCTGCTCGGTGACCTGATGATCAGCGTGGCTCCCTGGCAGAGCATCTTCTGGTTCGCAGCGCTGCTCGCCATCGCCGGAGCGTTCTGGACCATTCGTTTCGGCGAGACATTGCCCGAGGAGAATCGTCGGGCCCTTGACTACTCGTCGCTCGTCATTGCGCTGAAGCAGATCGGCCGCACTCGGGTGACGCTCGGGCACATGATCGCCAACGTGTTCTTCTCCGGAGCGTTCTTTATCTTCCTTGGGAGTTCGCAGCCGGTCTTCGACCAGGTCTTTGACCGGTCGTCGCAATTCGCACGTCTCTTTGCGCTTATTGGTGCGCTGACCATTCCGCCCCTGCTGCTGAACAACACACTGATCGGGCGGTTCGGAGCCCGACGAATGTCGATGCTCGCTGGCACTGCAGCGGTGGTGTTGTCGGTCGGGGCTGCCCTCGGGATCCTGGTCTTGGACGTTCAGCCCGCGTTCTGGCTGTGGTTTGTGTGGCTTGCGCTCACGTCGAGCATGATCACCGTGGCCTCTCCAGCGCTCAGCGCACTCGCCCTTGAGCCAATGGGGGAGCTAGCGGGAACAGCGTCATCGCTGCTGTACTTTTCGGGCTTTGCGTTCGGTGCAGGACTCGCGGCCATATTCGACGCGCAAATCGACAACACCGTGACGCCAATGGTGTTGGGCTTCGCTATCTATACGAGCGTTGGGCTGATCTCGATGTGGTGGGCGGGGACTGCTCGACGGCCCATCGACCACTCGACGTAGCCGGCCGCCGACCTTACGCCCGGATGTACTCGTCGGGGATTTTGTCCGCGATCGATGCATGGAGCTCGGGGAGCTTCGACCAATGCAATCCTTGGCGATAGTGATGGGCTGTGTGATAGCCCAGGTTGCCGGTCAGAATGTTGCGGATCCGGTGGGTGTAGTTGTGCGATGCCAGCATGTGATCTTGGGTATCGAGGCCCGAATGATGGTGGTAGGTCGCAGCGATCGTAATGATGAGCGAAGTCGCCATCGGGAGCGCAAAGAGAAGTAGCCCGCTCAGCGGCTTGATGGCGACGAGCGTCGCGACGAAGGCGAGGGTGAGCAGGCCATACCCGACGAATGCCCGCTGCAGCCGGGGATGATTGCGACCAACGACAAAGGCACGCTGATACGAGGTCAGCGCGGTGATCGCCGTGTATGCGATGTATCCATAGGGCTGGCCGGAACGACGTCGCCATCGGCTCTCGTCCTTGTCCTGATCGAGGTAGTTCTTGTGGTGTCCGTGAACATGATGAAGTGTCCACGCGTGGGTCGTCGCTCCGGTGTGGAGCGCGAACGACATCTCGAGCAGCCTGTTGAGTGGCCTCGAATGGAACATCGGGACGTGCTGATGGTGGTGATTCCAGGCACTTACCAGGGCCTTCACAGGGATCATCGCTAGCCAATACAGAACGATCAACCACACCCGGTCGACGGCGAAGAAGACCACAAAGTCGAGCAACGTGAGCGAAAAGAACACCGTCACCGGCAGCCGGTCTGCTTTGTATTTCAGAATCTTCACAGCGAGTCCTCGGGAGAAAGCAGCCTTGAGCGTAGCGAGCACATGTCGGCGCGTCCGGTTACCGAAAGGTCACTTCGAGCCGTCTCTCTGCCGTTAGCGCCGTGACCTTGAGCGCATCTGTTAGATAAGCCAGATTCTGGGCCAGGTGGGAGGTCTTGACGAAGACTTGAGGTTCACTTGCGACCCCGTTGAGTCTCACTGCCGTTAACGCCGTGTGCGATTCAACAACCATCTACAGAGTTCAGCCCCTGGTCAGCCGTCCCGCTTCATTGCAGATTCGGCGATGGGGCCAAGGTCCCTACCAGAAACGTCATCCTTGTCAGATAGTCAACCTATGAAACCAGGCCCTGAGCACTCAACATCTTTGAGCTTTCTTGCTGCGTCGCTGGTCATAGCAACACTGGCGCTCTCGATCGTCGGAGCGTTCTCGGCGGATCCGGTGGCAGCGAGTGCACCGAAACCAACACCCGTCGCCATGCCCGTCTCGAGCACGGCCCCGCCTTTGAGCACTGTCGCATCCTCGATCGCTGTCACGTCTTCGAGCACGGCCCCGCCTTCGAGCACTGTCAACTCCTCGACTACCGCTGTGCCTGCGTCGACCACGGTGGCTCCGACCTCATCGCTGCACACACCAACCGATCACGATGACCACGTTCACGATGACCACGACCACGATGAGACTGCTCCAGAGCCCGCCACTATGGCTGAGCCCCCAGCGCACGCTGGACGGTCGTTGTCGCTACCAGAACCGGCCGAACCGATCGAGCAGTGCACGATCCAGGTGTCCGTCGAAGCATCACTTCGGGGCCCGGCGAGTGCAGCGCTCGCGGCGTTAAACGTCGAGCTCGTCAACGTCCGCCTCGAACTCTCGAACTCCGGAACGGTCACGATCGGCTTCGGCGGCGAATGGCCCGCCGATGTGGCCGCCCTTGGCTGGACGGACCCAACGAGGCGTTCGATCCTGATCAACCCGAACCACCCCGGCTCGACGATGGAGCCAGCGCTCGCTGAGGTCATTGCTCACGAGCTTGGACACGTGCTGATCGGTGCCGCCCATGTGAGCGATGGAACGGTCCTCGACCCGAGCCTCGATGGCCAAATTCGTATCGGTGATGCCGATCGGGATGCCCTCGGTTCCTGTACCTGCGAGACCTTGGGCTTCTGAGCGGCGAGCCCAGCCCCGCCCGCCGCTCGACAAGCTTCGCTATGGCAGCGGGGCCGGTGGAGGTCCGAGGATGGAGATCTTGTGCTCAGCCCCCACCTTTGCAACCTGCCCGCCGTCGATCTCAACGGGTTCGGGGAGCACGGCCTCATCGGCTGGCACCGAAAGGGTCTCGACGAACTGATCGAACAAGGGCGTACCCGTCTCCGAAGAGGTCACCGAAACCGATCGCGCCGTCTCGGACAAAACCTGAAACGTATGTGGTACCCGGCGAGGCAGGTAGGCCATGCCGCCTGCTCCGGCGGTGAATTCGTTATCACCGCTCCGAAAGGCGATTTCGCCGTCGAGCACAATGAGCAGCTCGTCTTCGTCTTCGTGTTGATGGAGCGGCGGGCCAAAGCCCTTGGGCGCCACGAACTCGACCACCGAGAGCAACGAACCGTCGCCGGAGCGGACCTTGGTGGTGGCGAGATGATTGAGAAAGTGACCGTGTTCGCCTTCGCCCATTTCTAGGGCATATGGCGAATCGGTCGATGGGAGTGTGCGTGTGTTGTTCATGGCAACACTCTTGGCCACGACCCTTTGGGAATCCTTAAGGGCTCGCTAGGTGCTTCCGGTGAACGGGCCGACCTCGACGTCGAGTTCGGCCATGGCAGAGGCGTAGGCCGCGTGAGCCCGCTGTGCTTCACCCCATTGCTGTGTCTCGGAAAGTGCGTCGATCAACAGCAGGTGTGCGGTCTCGTCAAAGGGATCTGTAGCGATGAGCTGTCGGGCGTATCCGCCAGCGTCGTCGTAGCGCTCATCTTCGAACGCAGCCGCAGCGAGTGTCTTGGCTGCATCGATGAACCGCGCCCGCGCTTCGTTGTGCACACCGACGGGCCAATCTTCGTACTGGTCCTCGGGTAAGAACGGTCGGTAGCTCGACGCGATTCGTTCGAGGTCGGTTTCGCGCATGAAGGCTTCGAGGTCGACATCGACATGATCGAGGTCGAGGCGGACGGTCTCGCGGTCGGCAATGACACCGCCTCCGAGCACACGGCGCACGGCGGAGAGGTGCACCGAGAGTCGTGCGCCCAGCTTGCCCATGTCGGTTTCGTCCGGCCACAACTGCTCGATCAGCAGCTCGCGAGGCACTGGCCAACCTCGGGCGGCTACGAGCCGCTTGCAGAGCTGGCGAGCGAGACGGCTTCCCCATTCCGACGCCGTTACCTCGGCGTCGTCCGCGATGACCGCGAATCGTCCGAGCGACACGATTTTGGGCGTTCCCACGGCTCGTGGCAGCGCCCGTTCCTTTACGGTTCCGGTAACGAACCGTTCGAGGTCGGAAAGCCATCCCTCGGTGTCGCCAGCGTACGGAAAGTGATCGTTGCCCTCGTACTCGATGAGCTGTGCGCCCGGTATCCCCGCTGCAGCTTCGCGGGCCAGCTCCACCGGGACGA
Organism: uncultured Acidimicrobiales bacterium; assembly: GCA_938002955.1. Classification (GTDB taxonomy): domain Bacteria; phylum Actinomycetota; class Acidimicrobiia; order Acidimicrobiales; family SHLQ01; genus SHLQ01. Next base: position 6,143 of record CALLAA010000152.1, on the reverse strand, counting down.
TTGGATCGTCGGTACGGTGCATGATCAAGGTCGGCACGGTGATGTCACCGAGCACGCCACGTACATCCATGACAAACATGAGATCGATCAGGTCACGCAGTGAGTCCGCCGTAGCCGACAGCCGCTCATACCGTCGGTGCCAGGCAACGAACTCCTCATCGTGGGCCAGGCTAGGAGCGAAGCGTTCGGCTATTTCGGAGTCAGCAGTACCCCAAATGTCTGCCATGTAGTAGCGGCGCTCCGGTTGCTGAGCGTCGATCTCCACCATGTGGTCTGGCAGCGTGCGTGCTCCCGAATGATGCAGGGTCAGGCTGAGCACACGAGTGGGGTACGTCGCCGCGAACAGGATCGCCATTGGCCCGCCTTCAGAGGTTCCCATCAGATGCGCCTGGTCGATGCCGACATGGTCCATCAGGGCACGAAGATCGTCGACCCGCTCGTCGATTCCCGGCATCCGGCTAGACCGGTCCGAGGCGCCGGTTCCGCGCTTGTCGAAGATCACGAACCGGGCAAAGCTCCCGAAGCGTTCGAGCATTGCACGAACGAGGGGTTGCTCCCATGCGGTTTCGATGTTCTGCGCCATAGGGGGGATGGCCACCACCGTGTGTTCACCTTCGCCAAACACTTGGTAGGCAATGCGGGCCCCGTTACTCGGAGCGAACTGAATAGCGGGAACATCGATGTGCATTGCCAACGCACCTTAGTCGGAGCACCTATGACACCGAGCTACGACGAGATCTCCGGGTCGGCAAATACCGGAGGACGCTTTTCGAAGTACGCAGTAATCGCCTCGACCTGGTTCGGGCGTCCGATCAACGCACCGATTTCGGCGCGTTCGGCAGCGAAACCCGCCGCGTCATCGAGCTGAGCTGCTCCGTTTGCCAAACGTTTGCCTGCCTGAATGGCATGGGGTGACTTGCTCGCAATGTCGTGCGCGAGGGCCAATGCGTCGGCGTGGGGGTCGTCGGACAACCGAGTTGCGAGTCCGAGCTGAACTGCCTCGGGACCGTGGACCATTCGTCCGGTCCAGATGAGTTCCTTCGCAACGTCGACACCAACGACCTCGGAGAGGCGGCGGGTGCCGGTCATGTCAGGAACGATGCCCCAACGGATCTCGAGAACCGACATGCGGGCATCGGGAGCGATAATCCGAATGTCGGACCCGAGCGCGAGCTGGATTCCTGCGCCCAGCGCAACGCCGGTAATCGCCGCGATCACCGGGACCCGCAACGTCGAAAATCCGTAGACGGCTTGCTGAGCTCGGTGTGTGATCTGGCCGTCGGCAATATCGCCCAAGGTCGTCGCCGACGGGTCTCCGCCTTGGCCCTGCGATGCCATGGACTCAAAGCCGCTGAAGTCGAGTCCAGCGCAGAACGTACCCTCGCCGGAGAGGACGACCGCTCGAATCGACGCGTCGCTACGAAGCGCCTCGGCTCGGGCGAGCAAGGCGTCGAACATCTCTCCGTCGAGCGCATTCATTTTGTCGGCGCGATTCAGACGGACATCGGCAACGCCGTCCTCGATCGTGACGGAAATTCGTTCGTTGTTGGCCATGACTCAGGCTATGGCGCCAGCACGACCGGCGTCGAACTCTTTCTGTCCACAGTCGAGGCCGTAAAGTCCAGACGTGAGCGAAATCCCGTACACCAACGACCTCGACACCCTCCGCAACTGGGTGGGCCGAACCGCCGAAAGTGCGGACCTTGTATCACCGGTCTCATGTCGAAAGTTGGCCAATACCCTCGGGCGGGACGCGACGCTTGAGGTAGGCGACGTACTACCGCCGCTGTGGCACTTCATCAATCATGTCGACGCGGTCCCTATGGGCGACGTTGGCCACGACGGTCATCCCCAACGCGGTGGGTTTCTACCTCCGGTCGCGCTGCCTCGTCGAATGTGGGCGGGAGGCCGGCTCACCTTCCACGGCGATCTCCTGGTGGGTGACACGGTGACCAAGCGGTCGACGGTGGAGGGCGTCGAGATGAAGGAGGGGCGAAGCGGTTCGCTGTGCTTTGTCTCGGTGCGACACGAGTTGTCTGTGGGCGGCGAGCTTCGAATCACCGAAGAACAAGACCTGGTGTACCGCGACGACCCAGCGCCCGATGCCCCACAGCCAACGCCAAAGCCAGCTCCCGACGACGCCGACTTCACCGCGACGGTTACGCCATCGGCGGTCATGTTGTTCCGCTATTCGGCCCTCACGTTCAACGGTCATCGCATCCATTACGACCGCGACTATGCGAGGGATGTCGAGGGGTACCCGAATCTCGTTTTCCACGGTCCACTCACCGCGACCTTGCTCGCAAACATGGCAGCGCTCGAAACCGGGGCGCGCCTGGCGAGCTTCTCTTTTCGCGGCATGGCCCCGCTCTTCGAGGACGAACCGTTCACGATCTCCGGACGACGAGACGGTGATGAGCTCTCGCTGTGGGCGACGACGCCTAGTGGAGGCATTGCCATGCAAGCATCGGCCACGTTGTTGGACTCATAGGGCAGCGCCGATGCGGGCCAACGAATTGGCGGTGATGCCAGCCGCAGACCAGAGCCGATTACTTACGAGCGGCGAGGTGTCGGCACGCGAGTTGCTCGACGCCTGCCTCGAGCAATACGAGACACACAACCCACAGCTCAATGCCGTGGTTGTGACCGACATCGAGAAGGCCGAGGTTGCGGCGACGAATGCCGATGAGGTGCATGCTGCGGGCCGTTCGCTCGGCCCACTGCATGGCGTGCCGATGACCATCAAAGATTCGATCGATCTTGTCGGTATGCCGTCGACCTGGGGCGACCCCGCACACGCCGAGTACCACCCAGGCGAAGACGCCGACGTGGTCCGGCAACTGCGAGCAGCGGGCGCCGTGATCTACGGCAAGACGAACGTGCCCAAACACTTGGGTGACTGGCAGACCTACAACGAGATCTACGGCCGGACGAACAACCCATGGGATACCTCGCGCAGCGCGGGAGGCTCATCGGGAGGTTCAGCCGTCTCGGTGGCCACTGGAATGGCCTCGCTCGATGTCGGTAGCGATATTGGCGGTTCGATCCGCTGGCCAGCGAACTACACCGGCCTGGCTGGCCTGAAGACAAGCTTCGGGCTGATCTCGTCGCACGGCCATAGCTTTCCCGGGCACGAGGGCACGGTCGACAACAACGTGCTCGGACCGATCGCACGAACGGTTTCGGACCTGTCACTCGCGTTGCCGGTTATGTGGCAACCATTCATGTGCCCGCCGCGCACAGCAAAAGCGTCGCTCGCTGACTTCACCGTCGGCGTGATGCTCGAGAATCCGCTCGGCGCCCAAGACGACACCGTTACCGCAGCACTAACCAACGCTGTCGAACTGCTCGCAGATGCTGGAATGCGAATTGCCGAACCGCCCGCCATGGACTTCGTCCTGCGAGGACACCACGCCGGAATGGAGATCGGCCGAGCCGCAGCATCGGGGCCCGATGGTCCGCCAGATCCCGACGCGCTCGCTCGCTACGACGACGGGGAACGCGACTACGCAGCGTTGATGGCCCACGCATCGAGAGTGACCTACCGTCAATGGATCGATCTCAATAACGAACGGGAGCGATGTCGTCTCGGTTGGCGGGACTACTTCGCGAACGCCGACCTCGTGATCACGCCCGTGGCTCCCACCACAGCGCCCCCGCACGACACCGAGCGTCCCTTCGGCGATCAGACCGTGTTGGTCAACGGCGAAGAACGGCCCGTCTGGGAGCAATGGTTCTGGGCTGGCCTGGCCAACCCGACCTACCTGCCGGCGCTCGCGATGCCTGTCGGGCTCGCTCCGGACGGCCTTCCGGTCGGCATGCAAATTCTCGGACCGTTCATGGGCGATCTTTTGACGTTACGTTTCGGCGAACTTGCCGAGGAGGTGCTCGGCCGCCCACTCGATCGGCTATTCGGCGCAGGCACGTCCCGGTAGCGGGCTAGAGGAGCCGTTGGTGCACGAGTAGGTTCTGCGTATGGAAGACCGTTCGTTACCTACGGGAACAACCGACCTCGACCAGATGCGCAGCGATCTTGACGCATACGGGTACTGCATTGCCAAGGACCTCCTCGACAGCTTCACCGTTGCCGCGATTGCAGAGCGCCTCGCCGCTCAGGCAGCCGGCGAGCGCGCCGCTGAGCTCGATCATCCATTCCCGGCTGAGGCCGACGGCGACCACATCAACCAGTGGGTCTACCTCTTGCACAACAAGGGAAGCGTCTTCCACCAACTCGCGCTCCATCCAACCGCTCGCGCCCTTGCGACACATGTGCTCGGCGTCGACCACAACCTGTCGGCAATGGACTCCCACATCACGTATCCAGGCAACAAGCCCATGCCGCTCCACACCGACCAGTGGTGGATGCCCCAACCAGCGCTACCGGGTGAGCGGCACAACCGTCAGGGCGACCTCATCCGTGGCAACGGGCCCTTTGGCGAACCGACGCCGGCGGATCGGGCAATCGCTCCGCCCATGGTGCTCAACTTCATGTGGATGATCACGGACTTCACCGTCGCAAACGGCGGCACACGGGTCGTGCCCGGCAGCCACCTGAGCGGGGTGCAACCTACGGGAGAACCTCGCGCTGACGAGGTGCAGCCGGAGGGGACTGCAGGGTCAGCGTTGGTATGGGAAGGGCGAACGTGGCACGGCTCGGGAGCGAACACCTCCGATGGGCATCGCCTGGGCCTGACCACGTTCTTTTGCGCTCCAGTGGTGCGCTCGCTGACCAACATGACCTACGGAACGCGGCCTGAGGTCTACGACGAGCTCGACGATGAGATGAAGCGGCTGCTCGGCTTTGCGCCGTGGAACGGTTACGGGGCGACCGATGAACCGAACGCCGAGTTCGCCCGTCCCGCCGAGGAGACGGTGGGCGAGCTCAGCTAGGGGCAGACGATCTCGCCGGAAAGCGCCGCGTCGATCGCCTTTTGGCCGTAGTGCAGGCCAACTTCATACCGGCCAAAGACGACGTCGGTGTTCACGCCTGCAGTGAAACCCTGCTGAATGCCCTCGCCAATGGTGAAGTCTTCGTCGAATACCACTCGGACGACGTCATAGTTCTTCTCCCAGTATCGGGCGGCCTTCTCGGTTACCGGCTCCTCAGGGATCAACATGGTGCATTGGAACACGCACGTGCCGGGGCCGGTCGGGATGATCGTGTGGATGTACACGTGGTCGGTCATGGCCTGCACGAAGTTGGCGGGGAACACATAGTTCTGGGTCATGAAGTTCGGCCGGTACTCCCAGGCGTCTTCGGGCTGATCTCGAAGCTCGAGGATCTTTGGGAGCGGCACGGCATGGCGTATGTGAGGTTCGAGGTTTAGCCACAGGCTTTGGTTATCGAGGTAGTTCGAGCATGCGGTATCTCGATGGGCCGAGCAGAAGTGGTACGACTCGTGAAATCCTTCGAGTGCAAGTCGCCAGCTCATGTCCTTATGGAGGGACCACGTGCGAAAGACGACATGGTCTTCAAGGCGTAACCGTTCGAGGTGTTCGGCCATCGGTGCGAGCCACGCATCGATGTCGACGTCGTGATCTTGCGGCGACGGCACGACCCAGATCAGGCCGAATCGTTCGAACGCTGGTAGCTGAACCAAGCTCCGGTCATCTCGGTCGAGCCCATCGAAGCCAACCGGTTGGGGCATGCCCCGAAGATCACCGTCGAGGTCGTAGGTCCATGCGTGATACGGGCATGTGAGGCGCCGAGCATTGCCGCACGGCTCGGATTCGATACGGGCGCCGCGGTGACGGCACACGTTGTAGAACGCGTTGACGACGCCAGCATCGTTGCGGGTCACCACGATTGGCACACCGAGTTCGTCGTGAGTAACGAAGTCGCCGACTTCAGCCAACGCAGAACTGTGGGCAACGACGATAGGGAAGTTGCGGAACAACACATCCATCTCGGCTTGCAGCTGTGCGGGGTCGGTGTACTTCGACACCGGGTTGTGCATCACCTCGTCCAACATGTGCGTTGTGTCGTCGTTGGTGAGTTCCAGGATCTTGCGGATGATGTCCCGCTCTTCTGCGCTGGTCTGCATGTCCAGACACTATCGGTGGCGGGTCGTCCACGACGGTACGAGCGCTGGTCGCTACCAGTCGATCACCGGGGTCGGCGGGAATAGGTCGTCGCGCTCGGC
>CALLAA010000151.1 GCA_938002955.1 uncultured Acidimicrobiales bacterium | reverse complement strand
CACTCAGTTTCCGGTGGTGCTCCAATGCCAGGGTTCCGATGGAAGGTTGATGAACCCAAAGGCCGGCGCATGCTCGGCCAGCCACACGAAACCGAGATCGTTGCGAGAGGTGATGAGGCGTCCGCTATTGGTGAAATCGATTGCGAGGCCAAGCTCGTGCTGCGACTGCCCAGGTTTCGCCGTTGGTGGGCTGCACTGGCTGGCTGGCATTTCGTAGATGGCGTAATCGCTCGTTCCGCAGTTCGCCTTGCGCAGTTCGATCTGGCGCTGTGGATCGCGAAAGCCTCCTCCGGAGAACGCAAAGCCGTCTGCCTCGGCGGCGGCGAGCAGAGCTTCGACCTGGGTAGCAATTTCGCTGGCGACCTGAATCCCGCGCACGGACACAATCGACAGCTCGGGCATACCGGGTGCAGGCTCAGGCTCGTCTTCCACTGGCTCGTCGGGTTGAGGTTCGGGTTCGGGTTCAGGAGGTGGGGTGTCCTCTTCGGGAGTCTCCAACTCGGGAAGGACCGGAACGAAGTCGGTGATCTGCACCGTTCGTTCTTCGTCGGCGATCGCTCGGCTTTCGTCGACGGACACGATGGACGGGATTCCGTAGACCGGATCGAACTCGGCACTCACGTGGATCGCCGTTCCATCGAGTAAGTCACCAAGGTCATTGAGGTGATCGCCGATCGTCTTGACTCCCCCGGTCCATACTCGCACGCCATCGCCGAGAGGCTCAGCGGTGACTTCGGTGCCATTGGTGACCGTGACACGTAGCGGCCCGGTAAAGGGGCAGAAGCAGCTGGTGTTGACCGTGTACGCGTATTCGTCGACCTCGGCCGCGTCCCACGCTGCGGTTGCCGACTCGAACGCCGACCGGATGTCGTCGCGGAACTCGACCTCGTCAACGCCGAGCGTCGCCCCCTCGGCCGTGTCGATAAGGCGAGGCAACCCGAAGCTGCTGTCGAAGGTCACCTTGCGTCCGTCGCTGACCGCACGGTCGGCCTCGGCAAAGAGCTCCTCTGCGGTGAACGCCGGCGCTCCGAAGGAGCTCTGCGCCCACGGGCCCCGGACGTGCACTGTCTCTGCGAACGCCGACACCCCGCAGGTGGCGGTCTCGGGGCAGGGCTGGGTGATGGTCATGGCATAGACGAACTCGTGATTGCCAAACAGCGTCCAGAGCTGCTGAGCCACGGCGATCTCACGGTCGTCTCCACCACGACCGAATTCGCAGTTGATCGCACCGGTCTTGACGAAGCTATCGAGGCAGATATCGGCATCTGGTCCGCCGCGCAGCCGGTCGTTCCCCGACCCGCCTCGGATGATGTCGTTGCCGGGACCACCGAAGATCAGGTCTTCGCCGTTGGCACCTCGCAGCCGATCGTCGCCATTCCCGCCGCGGAGTTCGTCGTCGCCATCGCCACCAGCGATCGTGTCGTCGTTGTTGCCGCCACGCAACTCGTCACTGCCGTCACCGCCAGCGAGCACGTCCTCGCCATCACCACCGCGCAACTCATCATCGCCGGGACCGCCCAACAACGAATCGTGTCCGCTGTCGCCTCGAAGAAGATCATTGCCCGGCCCACCGATGAGCTCGTCCCAACCGGCGCCGCCGAGCAGCTCATCATCACCGCCAAGCCCGCGAATGACGTCGTTGCCGCCGAGCCCGCAGATGACGTCATCACCCTCGGTGCCCACGAGCACATCGTTGCCTTCGGTTCCGATGATCTCGCATCGCGCCGGAGCGGCCTGCGCTGAGGCAGCAGGTGTGAGCAACGTCGAGAGCAGCACCATGATCGCGGCAGTGGCGCCGAAGAGGTGTCGTGGTTGGCGGGTCGCGAAAGCAAAGGGAAGCATGTCTTCCTTGGATCGGTCCGCCCGAACGAGGACTGACTGTAGCAGCGCTCACGCGATGTGGGTAACTCCCTAGAGAACCTCACGCGTGTAGCGAACCACGGCGTCGATGTCCTCGGTGCTCAAGGAGTTCTTGAAGCTCGGCATGCGACGACGGCCATCGACCACAACCGACCGCTGCTCCTCGTCGCTGAGGCGCGATTCGATCTCTCGCAACGACAGCCCGATTCCGCCTCCCCCGTCGACACCATGGCACTGCGCACACCGAGCCCGGAACACGACGGATCCGGCGATGAGCTCGTCGTCGGCATCGTCGGGAAGTGCTACCTCGCCAGAGCACGCAGCACTGAGCAGTGCCACAGCGAGCAGGAGAACTATCAGCAACCAACGTCGGTGAAATCGCACTAACCCAACCATACTGAGAGCTATGGGCCTTGACCCGACGCGACAGCATCGGAAAACACCATTCGACTATTTCTTTGTGGTCGCCGCGATCGCCGCCGGCGTTGCCCTTGTCGCGTGGGCCTTCTTTGGCTAGAAGGCGCCTTCGAGCACCTCGACCGATCTACCGGTGACCGCCACAACGTCGAATCGGAGCTCTTCTCGACGCCGACGATGTTCGCTAAGCCACGCGGTCGCGAGACGGCGTATCCGCTGCTGTTTGTCGATCCCGACCGCTTCGGCCGGACTCCCAAAGAACCTCGTCGAACGAGTCTTCACCTCGACGAACGCCACGGTGTCTCGTCGACCGACCACGAGGTCGAGTTCGCCACGGCCACTTCGCCAGTTCTGGTCGAGAACGACCCAGCCGCGTTGTTCGTACCAACGGGCGGCGAGTTCTTCGCCCTGCCGCCCCAATTCCTGTCGTGCAAATGTCATGAGCAGAACACTACGAAGGGGGTCTGACACGCAATGTTGGTTTGGGTAGTTCGATCCGTCTGCTCCGGAACGTAGACCCTACGGTTCGGCTATCGCACAACCCGGTTGGAGCCCATCGTGACGACACCTACGACCGCATATTCCACGATCAGGTGGGCTACATGCTTCGCATTCACGGTCATCTTGTTTGGTTGTTCGTCTTCTGATGCCGATGTCGCAGCCCCGAGGAGTACGGCTAGCTCGGTGGAGGAACAGCCGGCGACGACACGCGCCGCTGCGTCGACCGAATCAGCAACGTCCGAAACCGTCGGGTCAGCCGGCGCCGCCGACACAACGACCCTGCCCAACAGCACCGAAGCGGTGTGCGGCTTGCGCGTCGACGTTGCCTTTGGGGAAAGCGCTCCACGCGATCGAATGACGATCACCAACGGATCAGACGCCGCCATCGCCGGCATGACCTTCGACCTATCAACATCGGTCGGTCAGATCATCTTCGACACGTTGAGCGGCGGTGACGGTGTCGAGGTCTTTCAGGACTTCCAAGTGGAACGCGGCGACGCCACCCTCGCTGCAGAGCCGATCGCCCAAGACGGATCTGATGTCTTGGAACTTCGCTTCGAGAGCTTCCTCCCTGAGGAGGACTTTGTCTTTTCGATCGACGTCGATGACCGACTCGAAAACTCAGAGCTCGGTCAGATTCAAGTCACCGGATCCGAGATCGACGGAGCGGTCGTCGTTGTCGAGTTTGCGAACGGAGAGACGCTCTCGGATTCGTTCGACACGAATAGCAAAGCGATCGTCGAGTCCAACTGCTAGCCCGCAACGATGTGGAGCGAGCTGGTATGTGAAGGCTGCTACGGCGTACAGCCGGCGACCAGCGTTAGAACTGACGCTTCTCGCGGACCTTGGCGGACTTACCGACACGGTCACGCAGGTAGTAGAGCTTCGCACGGCGCACGTCGCCCTCGATAGCACGCTCGACCTTGGCCATGATTGGCGAGTGAAGCGGGAACGTACGCTCGACACCGACGCCGAAGCTGAGCTTGCGGACGGTGAAGGATTCGTTGATGCCGCTGCCACGACGGGCGATGACAACACCTTCGAATACCTGAACGCGTTCTTTGTTGCCCTCGACCACGCGCACGTGGACCTTGACAGTGTCGCCGGCCTGGAATTCGGGGATGTCGTCCCGGAGGCTCTTGTTGTCGACGAGATCGGTGATGTTCATCGCGGTGCTCCTGCGTCTGTTGGCCGTTGGGCCAGCGGCTAAGCCTAGAGCGATAGTTGTTGTACGCCAACTACGACCGATGACTTCCGTCCGTTGACTTACGGCACGTGTGGTGCCGCGACGTTACAGAACGGCGGAGAGTTCGATGTCGGCGGGCGCACCCTTGTAAATGTCGCGCATGGTTCGAACAATGCCAGACGCCACTTGTTCGGGAACGACCGGTGCAGTCCAGTCCCAATAGAAGTTTCCCCAGGAGGCTGAACCCACAGAGAAACCGACCGCGATGACCGCACGCTCGTCGCGAACCGTCAACCGGTTGCCACCCACGAGCGAGTCGTTACCGGCCGCTGATAGTCGTAGCTGCCCACCATCGAGGCGATGTGCTTCGATTCGCTGGCCCGTACCGGGCATGGACGCCGTCACCGAGGCCACCTCGCCGGTAAGCAGCTCGGCGATGCTCGTGGACAGCGCAGAGGAGATATCGGTCCACGTTTGGGTACCCGTCGCCAGGAGAACTTCGGTGGTCATACATCAGTAGTCGGCACATCTCGCCGCCCTGTGAGCCTTTTGACCTATATCCGTATGCCGCTCGCTATTGCTCGATCGCCCAATCGATAAGCGCCTGCTCGGCTTCGGTGATCCCGCCGCGGGCCTCGATGAGATCGGGGCGGCGATCTCGGGTGCGAATCAGCGACATGGCGTGACGCCACTTTTCAACCGCTCCGTGATTGCCAGACAACAAGATCTTTGGAACCTCAGCCCCTTCGAAATCTGCTGGCCGGGTGAACTGCGGGTATTCGAGCAAGCCGTCGGAGAACGACTCTTCAGCAATCGACTCGTGGTTACCAAGCACTCCTGGCACAAGACGCCCGACGGCTTCGATCATGACGGCCGCAGCAACCTCGCCACCCGCCAAGACAAAGTCCCCAATGGATACCTCTCGGTCGACGAAGGTGTCGAGAACTCGTTGATCGATCCCCTCGTAACGGCCGCACAGCAACGAGAAACCGTCGCCCGCCGCCAGTTCGTGGGCCATTGCCTGATCGAAACGTTGACCGGACGCGCTAAGCGCAATGACCGGGCGAGGCGGCTCGGCGGCACGAATCGCTGCAGCGAGGATGTCCGGGCGCATCACCATGCCCGCTCCCCCGCCAAAGGGACTGTCGTCGACGCTGCGATGCTTGTCGGTGGCATGATCTCGAGGGTCGTGCAGCCGAAGATCGATCTGGCCGTTCGTGCGGGCTCGACCAATGATGCTTGTCTGTAAGGCGCCGTCGACCAGTTCTGGAAAGACACTGAAAACGTCGACCCGCAGCTGGGGTGATGCGGTGTCTTGGCTCACAAGTCGAACAATCCGTCGGGAACATCGACGTCGACCACGCCAGCGACGTCATCGCTGGCTGGCGTAAAGGAGACAATGAACGTGGCCGGAATGAGCGTCTCGTCTTCGAGCACCAACAGGTCGCTCGCTGGATTCCCGTGGACCTCTGCAACCGTGCCACGTTCGACGCCATCTTGATCGATCACGATCGCGCCGATCAGGTCGTGAACCCACAACTCATCGGGGTCGTCGAGTGGTTCGGCGCGCAACTCGGTCCCGCGCAACTCGTCGGCAGCTTCACGAGTGGTGACCCCTTCGAACTTGACGAGGTGGTCAGCATCTTTGGGGCGCGACGACGCAATCACCAGCGCAGCATCGGCCGTATGCAAGACCGTCCCTTTGGCGACGCGTTCTGGCCGATTGGTCGACAGGCGAACAACGACCTCGCCCGCAAGCCCATGGGCCTTGCGAATGTGGCCGACGGTCAGCAGTTCGTCGTAATTAGCCATCAGGGCCGTCCCAAAGCACGGTGTCCTCGATAAGCACGGTGGCCTCGATAAGTACCGTGTCCTCGATCGCCGATGTCGGTGGCGCCACGAGGACTACACCGAGCATGGAGCATCTCAGTCGAGGAATTCGATGTCGACCTCGACACCGTCGCGTGCTGCAGCAGCACGAGTGAGGGTGCGAATCGCGTTGGCGACGCGGCCACGACGGCCGATGACTCGACCCATGTCGTCGGGTCCGACGCGGACCTCGAGCTGAAGGGTGCGCTTGGAATCGTCGACGTCGACCTGTACGGCGTCTTCGTCCTGCACCAATGAGCTCACGATGTACTCGAGCACGGCCTTGGCCGTTGGAGCATCGGCTGACATGTCGTCTTCTACGACGTCTTCGTCGGTACCGTTCTCGTCGCTCATGCGTCGTCGCCCTCAGCTGCAGCGTCCTCTGCTGGAGCTTCGGCTGCTGCCTCTTCGACTGGCGCTTCAGCAGCGGCATCGTCGGCTGGCGCCTCAGCTGCTGCCTCTTCGGCCGGCGCGTCTTCTGCAGCTTCCTCAGGAGCGGCAACGACCTTTGGCGGCTTCGCTGGAGACGGTGCGGTGTAACCCTTGTTCGGGGTTGGGGCGGGCACGGGTGGAACCTCTGGCGCTACGCCAGTGAACTCTTCCCACGCACCGGAGATCTTCAGGAGCTTTTCGACACGCTCGGTTGGCTGCGCGCCGTGACGAAGCCAGTGCACGGCCTTGTCGTTGTCGATCTCGATGACCGACGGATCCTGGCGGGGCTGGTAGGTGCCCACGATTTCGATGAAACGACCATTACGGGGCGAACGTGAATCAGCAGCAACGACGCGGTAGGTCGGTTGCTTCTTTTTGCCCATACGCATGAGACGGAGCTTTACAGCCACAACAAATCCTCTTCTTAGGAGTCTCCAAGACAGGTGAGACTCGACCGATAGATGCTATCGCCACGGCCTACGTTCGCGACAAACGAGTCGGAGAGTTTGGTCACGTTTACCCGGGACGACGCTGATCAGTCGTTATCGGGAAGCCCCGGAAGCCGCAAACTGCTCAGCTCGTCGATGCTCTCGTTCATCAGGACCGTTGGATCTGCCATTGGTGCCGGACCCTTGCTCGTGGTGCGACCGCCGCGACGCTTCTTCGACTTTTTGCCTTTGCGACTCTTCGACTTCGCCTTCTGCGGCGACATGCCGAACTTCTTCATCATCTTTTGCATCTCGTTGAACTGGGTAACCAGCGACGAGACGTCCTGGGGCTTCATGCCGCTTCCCTTTGCGATACGACCTCGTCGAGACGCGTCGATCATCTGCGGATTCGCACGTTCTTCAAGGGTCATCGAGCGGATGATGGCTTCGAGACGATCGACCTGCTTGTCTTCGATTTCGACGTCACGAACCTCTTTAGGAATGCCCGGCATCATGCCGAGCAAGTTTCCGATCGGACCCATCTTCTTGATCTGCTGCATCTGCTGCAGGAAGTCGTCGAGCGTGAAGGTGCCTTCGATGAGGCGTTGTGCGGCCTCTTCGGCCTCTTCTTCTTCGAAGGCAGCTTCGGCCTTCTCGATGAGCGTTTCGATATCGCCCATGCCGAGAATTCGACTGGCGAGCCGGTCGGGGTAGAAGGTCTCGAACTCGTCGATCTTCTCACCGGTAGATGCAAAGGCGATCGGACGTCCAACGACCTCTTTGACCGAGAGCGCTGCACCACCGCGTGCGTCACCGTCGAGCTTGGTGAGGATCACACCGTCGAGGGCGAGGGTGCTGTGGAAGGACTCCGCAACAGTGACGGCGTCCTGGCCGGTCATCGCGTCGACGACGAGGAAGGTATACATCGGATCGACGGCTTCGGAGATCTGACGGACCTCTTCCATCAACTCAACATCGATTGCCAAACGACCGGCGGTGTCGACAATGACCACGTCGCGGCCGGTGTTCTTGGCCTCTTCGAGCGACGCCCGAGCCACGCTGACCGGGTCGGACGCCTCGGAGAAGACGGGAACGTCGATCTGGCGGCCCAGGGTGCGAAGCTGCTCGACAGCTGCTGGGCGGGCCAAGTCAGCGCCGACCATCAAGACATTGCGTCCCTGAGACTTGAACAGGTTTGCGAGCTTGGCGGTGTTGGTCGTCTTACCCGAACCCTGCAGACCAGCCATCAGCACGACGGTTGGCGGCTTGGCGGCGAACGTGACCTGCATGGCCTCGCCACCGAGGCTCTCGGTGAGCTCCTCGAGAACGATCTTGACGATCTGCTGGCCCGGGTTGAGCGCTTTCGAGAGTTCGTCGCCGACCGCCCGTTCGCGGATACGGCCAACGAGGCTCTTGACGACCTCGAAGTTGACGTCAGCTTCGAGGAGGGCGAGGCGAATCTCGCGCAGCGCCTCATCGACGTCTTTCTCGCTCAGCTTGCCCTTGCCGCGGAGCTTGCCAAAGATCCCGTCAAAGCGATCGGTCAGAGTATCGAACATGGTTTTCCTGTGTCTTCCGGTCCCGGGGCTCTCGCCGTACCGGATGGTGCGGCCTGGAGAGGCGGGCTAGTCAGTCTTGGTTTTAGCTTCTGTCGCAACTGGAGTCTGTAGTTTGCCCGGTTATTCGAAGAGGGCGTCGACAAACTCGTCGGCGTTGAACGGAATGAGGTCGTGCTTGCCCTCTCCTAGCCCAACGAGCTTCACCGGTATTCCCAACTCGTTTTGGACAGCGACGACGATGCCGCCCTTGGCCGAACCGTCGAGTTTGGTTAGCACCACGCCGGTGAGGTCGGCAGCTTCGGTGAATTCACGAGCCTGGATGAGACCGTTCTGGCCGGTCGTTGCATCGATCACCAGCAGCGTCTCGGTCACGGTTCCGGCGCCCTTCTCCGCGACGCGGCGAACCTTCGACAGCTCGTTCATCAGGTTGGTCTTGGTGTGCAGTCGGCCAGCGGTATCGGCGAGAACGATTTCGGCGCCGTTTGCCGCAGCGCTCTCGACCGCATCGAAGATCACCGAGGACGGGTCGCCGCCCTCAGCGCCGCGCACGACGTCAGCGCCAGCGCGCTCGGCCCACATGGTCAACTGCTCGGCGGCGGCTGCGCGGAACGTATCGCCGGCGGCCAGAACGAGCTTGCGGCCGTTCGCGACCTCACGGGTTGCGATCTTTCCAATCGTCGTGGTCTTGCCAACGCCGTTTACGCCGACGAACAGCCAGACCGATGGGTCGCCGCCCTCGGCAAGGTCGATGTCCTGCCCGCCGAGACGGACCTTCATCTCGTCCTTCACCAATTCAATCAGCGCCGCCCCGTCCTTCACGCCCTGCTCGTCTGCGGTTGCACGAACCGTTTCGAGGATGTCGGTCGTGGCGCTGACGCCCACGTCGGCGCGAATGAGCGCTTCTTCGAGCTCGTCCCACGTCTCGGCGTTTACGTCACCGCGCGAGATAACCGAACCGAGGTAGCCCGACATTGCCGAGCGTGCTTTACCGAGGCGCTCGCGAAATGTCGCTGGAGCGGGTTCTGGCTCCGGCTCTGGTTCGGCTTCGACGAGTGGTTCGTCGACATCGACAGATACCGATTCCGGGTCGGTGAGATCGGGAATCGTGTCCGGCTTCGACTTCGTGAGTACCGAGTCGGCTCGGTCGGTCGCCGACGGATCGATCGTTGGGGTGTGGTCTGTCCGTCCACGGAGGAACGCGAAACCTGCGCCACCAACAACGAGTACGGCAACGACGATCAGAATGATCAAAAGAACTGGATCCATAGCGCCTCTAGCCTACGCGGCGCTGGGAGCAGAACCTGTGTGCCCGGGGAAGGACGGAATCCCCGGGCACCAGGAGCTTGACGTCGTACTGAATCGGCGGGCGGAGGGGAGATTCCCCCCGATTCAGCAGAACACTCGTGACAGTATTCGAGACCAGATAAAGCCGTTGTAAGGACGCGACATGTGCCACATGAGGGGAGCGAAGGCTCTATGGACGGGCAGGAATCGTCGCGTGATCGGCCGTGTTTGAGCCCAGTTTCGGCGCACTCGTTGCCGTCGACTCGGCCGTTTGGTTTCCGATACGTGGCAGCCAAACAACAAAGGTCGAGCCTTCCCCGAGTTCGGACTCGACTCGAACGAGACCGCCGTGGGTCTCGGCGATTTGTTGCACGATCGCAAGCCCAAGACCCGACCGACCGTCCCGTTTCATGTTCGTCGTGCTATCGCCACGCCAGAAGCGACGGAACACCCGCTGCTGGTCGCTCGGGGACAGACCGGGTCCTTGGTCTTGGACGCCCATCCACACCCAATCTTCGATCTCACCAGCTCGGATCGAGATGGTGGAATCCTCTGGAGCGAGGCGAATCGCATTCGCAAGCAGGTTGGCCAGGGCCCGACGGAGCGCAACCGGGTCGCCCTCGACGAGAAGTTCAGGCTCTGCGGCAGAAACGAGCGTGATGCCATCGCTCGCAGCGGGGATCTCGAACTCCTCACCGACGTGACGGACAACGGCAGACACATCGACCACTTCGACCTGGGACGTCCGTGTTTCGGCACGAGCGTGGTCGAGCAGGTCATCGAC